>NZ_CP162139.1:738333-1107500 GCF_040833985.1 Leptospira sp. WS4.C2 | reverse complement strand
CAATGTTAAAAGGATTCATTGTAAAAACGCCATTCGGGTGTGAGGCCCAAACTCTCATATCCAATTTGGCAGACATTTTTCCTTTGGACAAATCGCGAACCCCATCAGGACCTTTGGGACCCAAAATATATAGTTTGGCTCTTTCTTGGGCATCCGCTAAGCTTATTTCCCCGGCCTTTACATCCTCATTTAACAGATCTATGACGGCTACAGAATCAGTTGCTAAGGTTTTAAACAACTCAGCACCAAGGTTTATGATTTGGCTTTTAGCAGATTGATAGACTAGATAAAAAATAGGTCCAAGTACTAAATTAAGGACCAAAAAAATAAAGATCATCAACTGATTACGAATGCTAAGAGAAAAGAGTCTATGGAGAGTTTGTTTTATCATATATTTGAATGCTATAGTTTGATTTAAGAGAAAACAGAAACACTGCTTGGAATGAAAGTAAATTTTGCAGAATCTCCTTTTTTAGTAATCCACGGAAGAGTCCTAACTTTCCATTATCCGCAAACACTAAGAAAGAAGATCATACATCTAAAAACTTTCGTTAATAAAAGATTTACTAACATATATTCATCCTTTTTTAGATCAAGAGACATAGATACCAATCGGAGACCAACGTTCAAACACCAAGCCATCACAAACAACAACGATTCAAATTCTTGAACTCGGTTAGTTTTTGTCCGTCAATCTTTTCTACCAGAGTTCATTTGAATGATTCTCCCTATTGATTCAGAACAATATTGATCGAAGTTTACATTAAGGAGATTGTTTTTTTCATTAACCGAACTCTGCGATTCTGCTTGTTCTAGTTCTAGGAATGATAATTTTGCATTTGAATCAGAGAACCAGAAAATGCATTATGTGCACATATAACAAATATTATGTGTCGCATGAAAACCAGTATTGAATAGTATAATGATGAATCAGCCAATATTTTCTTTCGATTTCAGAACCGAAAGCGTGAGACAATCCTTTCCATCGAATCAGAAACCGTCTGCAGACGATTTGCTTCATCGGAAATTTCACCAAAAGTGATAGAGATTTTTGAATGATTTTCCCATAATGCTTGTAAGTTGGCATTTGATTCTTCCGTATAACCAGTTTGCAATTTCATTTCTGCAGTGATTTGTTCCGCATCCCTTTGGAACTCCCCGACGAGATCTTTTAAGGATTTTACGTTTTCGGAACTAGTTTCACTTGTGCGGCCAAACATCTGAACTACTTTTGAAATTTCTTCAAACTTTGATTTTACGTCTTCATTGGTGGAAATGATTTCTTTCATGGATTCCAAACTTTCTTTAGAGGCCACTTGGGATAACTTCACTACCCGTTTAATGTCTTCAATATTCTTTGCAGTTTCATCAGCAAGCCGAGATACTTCCCCCGCTACCACAGCAAATCCCCTACCCATAGATCCTGCACGTGCTGCTTCTATGGATGCGTTGAGAGAAAGTAAATTTACGCGGTCAGATATATCTTCTACTATGGAGATGGTAGCTTTGATATTTTCACTCATTTGGTTCATCACTTCCACTTTTTCATAAGCAGACTGAATGGCATCTTTTGCCACTTGGACCGTACCAATCGAATGGACCGTATTTTGCGCCAGTTCATCTGCTTTTTTAGAAAGGTCTGTCATTTCATCCGTGACTCGAGTGAGCTCTATACCTAAAAAATTAGTTTTGTCTTTTTGCGAAAGAACGCGTTCATAGGTAGCTTTGGATAAACTTTGGATTTGATTTACGGACTCAAGAGTAGAATCCAGTTTGGTTTTCTCGGAGCTAACCTGAGAATCAATAACCTCACCCTTATCCAAAATTAATTTGGAAGTTTCAAGAAGGGAAACAGCTTCCTCTTTTGCGGTCTGAAAGTATTGTCGCAAAGATTCCATAAATAGGTTTAGTTTTGTAATCGTATGACTTAAGTTTGTCGCCGAGAGTTGGGGAATTGTTTCTGACAGTTCTCCCTTGGACAACTTTTCAATGGAATGATTGAGGTTATCAATATCTTCCTTTAGCGATTTACTTCCCACGTAAGCTGCATAAATAATGATCACAACCATCATGACAAAGACAATTGGCATTTGATAAAACCAATAAGGCGACCTGAACTCTGCCAGAAGAATCAAAAACAAATAATAACCAAATGTTAACATAGGCAGAAGTGCCACGGCAATCATTGTAAATAGATTTCTTTGAAAAACACCGAAGATCCGAATTTTTTTTTCCTCTAAAAGGACAGCAGATAATTCTTTCGCTTTGAGTACGGGGCTCAAATACACTTCTGTTTGAAAATAAAAGGCCAAATAGATAATGGGAGAGAGCATAATACAAGCATAAGGTAACGCTAAAATTTCCTTCCAAGGAAGTCCGAGTAAAGTCACCGCCATAAAAGAAAAACCAAAAATAGAGACTATCCATCGAATGAGAATTACGCGACCCTCCCAATGCGGGTGCTCCAAAAGACCTTTTTTTAGGGCTTCGAGTGTTTTGATGTCAGTATCTTTCGTAAAACTTAACAGCGTCCTTAGTCTTTTGTTTCGAAGGCCAATACCAATCACCAAGGGAACCAAGGAAAGAAGAGTGCCTAGGATTCCTAATTGGATGAGGGTCTTCGTATCAAAACGGGAAGCGAACAGACAAAAGTTGATAAAATAAGGAAAGATGAGTAAGTATAAGGGAGCTTCAATCGCAACTGTCAATTTCCTGATAAGTAAATTCTGATTCATACGTTTGTGATCCGCCATCTAGTTTGTCAATAATTCAGGAAATCCAAAGAGAGTTCATCTACTTTCGTAAATTTTTTTCCCAAAAGAACCCACCCTATGCAGGTGTTCAGAAATCTGGATTCATCCGAAAGGTTTGAAAATCAAGCGGACTTGAGTTCCAAAATGGAAATTTCAGAAGGAGCACCCAAACGGAATGGAGGCCCCCAATACCCAGTCCCTCGACTAACATATATTAGCGAGTCTTTGTACTTATGTAAACCAGAGACAAATTTTTGCGCAAAATAAATGAGTATATTACCAGGGAAAAATTGGCCTCCGTGAGTATGTCCTGAAATTTGCAACTGAAACCCTACTGCACTTGCTTCATAAATACTATTTGGTTGGTGGGCCAAAAGAATCTTATAATCACAATCCTCTCCTCCTTCCATGGCTAGTTTAGGATTTGTTTGGTGGGATTTGATGATTTTTCCCGCAGCCAAATCGGTCACACCAGCCATCAGTAATTTGGCATTACCAATGTTTAGGATTTGGTTTTCATTAAGTAGAATATTGACACTTAACTTTTGAATTTCCGGTAACCAAGAAAGAACTCCCGAATAATATTCATGATTTCCTGTTACATAAAAAGTTCCGTATTTTGACTGAATATCGGCCAAAGGTTTTAGATGTTGTTTGAGAGTGGCTACCGGTCCATCTACCAAATCTCCCGTGATCACAACGGCATCTGGCTTTTGAAGATTGATTCGTTTGACTACACGTTTTAAAAATTTCTCTTTGATGGTAGCACCAATATGCACATCGGAGATTTGTACGATTTTAAAGCCGTCCAAATCGGGATGCAAATCTTTCACTGGGATGGAAACTCGTTTGTAGCGCAATCGAACATGGGCATTGAAAAACCCTAGAGAACTAAGGGCAGTTGCCACCACAATAGTAGAGAAGGCCAAACTAAAGTTTTTTACTTCAGTCACTCCATCGAGAGGAAACCCAAAATGAAGTAAGGTCGAAAACAAAACTTGCGAATAATGAGTCACAATCCCTAAGTCCACCAGACGCAGAAGGTCCATAAGGAGAACCAGAGTGAAGAGAATGGAGAAAAATCCAAAGTTAGTGAAGGTGACATAGGCAAAAAATGTTTGGGTTTTCTCTCCTTTCGAAATCCGACTCAAGGCATAAGTCAATGGAACAAGCAAAACCAAAGCCCCAATGGCAAGTAAAATCACCGTGACCATTGGTCCATTCAGTGAAAGTCCTGAAATCAAACGAAAGGTAGAATAATAATAGATAAATCCCAGTAAGGATGTCAGAACGGACAAAAATAGGAAGAAAGCTTTCAATCAAATAACCCTATTCTTTGGACAGAATGGGAATCACGAAAGTTGTCGATAATTAGGCAGAAGGTAGAGGATGAAAGAAAAAGATACAGTTAGAACGAAGTCCGATGTAATTTTGATAGGTGCAGGAATCATGAGTGCCACCTTAGGAGTTCTTTTGAAAGAATTAGCACCCCACCTAACAATCACTGTATTGGAAAGATTAGATGCCGCTGCACGAGAAAGTTCTAATGCTTGGAACAATGCGGGAACTGGACACTCTGCATTCTGTGAATTGAATTATACCATCGAAAACGAAGACGGATCCATCCAAACCAAAAAAGCCCTCCAAATTGCAGAATGGTTTGAAATCTCCAAAGAATTTTGGGGATATTTATCAGGCACCAAACGAGTCCTAGATGCTGATGAATTTATCCATTCCGTTCCTCATTATAGTTTCGTTTGGGGAGAAGAAAATGTTTCTTTTCTTCGAAAACGTTATGAGGCCTTAAAAAAGTATGAACTTTTCAAAGATCTAGTTTATTCGGAAGATAAAAATACCGTAACCGAATGGCTTCCCTTGGTCATGAAAGGTCGGGATGATTCGGAAGCCATCGCAGCAACTAAAATGGAATTAGGAACCGACGTTAACTTTGGAACGCTCACTCGAGCGATGTTTCGTTATTTAGAAAGTTTCCCTGATGTTCATGTACATTACTTTGAAGATGTGAAGGATTTGGAACGTGGAGAAAATGGATTATGGCACCTAACTTCAAATAATATCCAAACCCACGAAAAAGAACACCATGAAGCCAAGTTTGTATTTATCGGTGCCGGCGGTGGTAGCCTTCCCCTTTTAGAAAAATCTGACATTCCTGAGGCCGCTGGATTTGGGGGATTTCCTGTCAGTGGACAGTGGTTACGATGCCGCAACAGAGAAGTAATCAAACAACATTTTGCGAAAGTTTATGGAAAAGCCAATGTAGGTTCTCCTCCTATGTCTGTTCCGCATTTGGACACAAGGATCATTGAAGGAAAAAAAGAATTATTATTTGGACCTTACGCTGGTTTTACGACCAAATTCTTAAAAAAAGGATCCTACTTAGATCTAGTAAAGTCATTAGAGTTTGATAATATTTTCCCTATGTTGTCTGCCGGAATGCATAACCTTCCACTGACAAAGTATCTCATAAGCCAAGCAATGCAGTCTCATGAAGATCGCATTGCTGCACTACGAGAATATTTTCCAGAAGTCAAATCAGAAGATTGGGAATTGGTTGTTGCCGGACAAAGAGTTCAAGTCATCAAAAAAGATGAAGAGGAAGGGGGAGTTTTAGAATTTGGAACAGAAGTTGTGGCAGCAAAAGATGGATCTCTTGCTGCGTTACTTGGTGCAAGTCCAGGTGCCTCCACTTCGGTTTCGATTATGTTAGAAGTTCTTGCTGATTGTTTTCCAAAAGAAATGCAATCCACAGAATGGAAAACAAAATTGAAAACAATGATACCAAGTTTCGGTGAATCAATGAAAGACAATCCAGAAATTTGTGTCGCAAGCCGAAGGAAGACGGAACAACTTTTGGACCTGAACCAAGGAACTAGCGTTAGTCCCAAGGTATAAGGAAAAACAAAACGATTGAGCTTCTTTAGAAATTATTTATTCTTTTTTCGAAGCTCAATCACCACTTTTTCTTTTGAATCCACATTATACATGGCGGAGCCTTGCGTGGAATCAATGATCCTTCTGGGATTCACACCTTTTTCACGGAGAACCCGTGAGATTGCTTGGGAACGTTCAAATCCAAGATCATAGTTTTCGTAATTTCCGGGAACATCTTCTTTGAAGGGTGTTGTATAGGTGATCACCTGGACATCAAAATCTTTATATTCATTTTCTAAACTTCGCGCAATTGCATCTAACCTGGCTCTACCTTCTAAGTGAATACGACTAGAGGGGAGGTCAAAGATCTCACTGGCAAGGAATACAAAGCGATCTAATTTTGTTTCAGGTACGGGATCCTTTGTTTGTATTGGAATTTCAGAGCCTGCAGAATCAACCACACTTGTCGGTTTGTTATCTATTTCTGGAATCTTGGCACCTAATAGAGAAAAGTTGACCCCCAAACCTAACTTAACAAAAGTTTCTTCATAATTTCCTTTGTTTCTATGTCCTGAATTTGGGACTTCATACTTCACCATATAGACATTCGAATGTTCAATCTCCGCATTTACAAAAAAATGCGAACTTATATGGTATCGTAAACCCATGGAACCAAAAGCTCGATTGGTAGATCCACCGAACAATCGTTCGTAGCCCACACCACCACCGACTCTAATATAAGGGTCGATTGGATTGTTTGGAAGAAGATGGAAAAAAAGATTCAAATCTCCAGAAGTAGAATTAAAAACATCTCTTTTTCTTTGAACCAAAAAGTCATAAATATCGCTATTGTTTAAACGAGTGAGTTGGGTGCTAACATTGGAAGTCGATAATGAAAAGATAATGATATCTCCAGATTCCACTGCCCTAAAGTGACTCGAACGAATGACTTGATTGGAAGTGGAAAGGCCAATGCCAAAATACCGGAATATACCATATTCAAATCCCAATTCTCCACCGTGACTAGAAAGTGCTGTGCGTTCCTCATTGGAACTTTTGTACAAAAAATAATTGGCAACCTTAAAAGTGTTATCTGTATAGGGAGAGTTTACTGCAATAAAATTAGGGAAGTTAGTATTCTCCACAGTTTTTTCCATACTTCCTGAATGGTTACCTAAACCATAGGATCCGCTCCCATAAAATATTAGATTTCCACGATCAAAACCTTGACCATTTACTGAAGAAACTAGCGGAACTATAAAAAATCCAATATATACTAAACTATGTTTCCAATTCATTTTCTGCATGGGTGATCTTTAATTGTATCAGGTGTTAAATCAAGCCGAAATTTTTCAAAAACCATGTCACAAATACTGGGGCCTATCTCGTCTTTGTAACGAGGTACCAAGAAGATGAAACCAAAAATACTAGTCCTAGGAGCAGGTTATGCGGGAATTATGGCAGCCAATCGTTTTGAAAAACAAGTGAAAAATGCCGAAGTTGTGTTGATATCGGAATCAACCAAATTTAAAGAAAGAATTCGGTATCATGAAGCTGCCACCACGAATCAATTTAAAGAAATCGAAATCAAGGACCTTCTCCGAACCAGAGTTAGGTTTTTGCAATCAAAAGTGAATCAGATTCGCCCCAAAGAAAAATCTGTTGTAATCGAAGGTAACCCTCATCCAATTCACTATGACTACCTGATCATAGCATTAGGAAGTTCCTATATTCGATCCTTAGACAGTTCTGTAGATTCTATCCAATCCCAGGAAGCTGTCTCAGAATTTTTGAAAAAGAACAGAAAAAGAGAAATTCAAAAACTTTGTATCGTTGGAGGCGGACTTACTGGAATTGAGATGGCAACTGAGTGGAAACATTTCAATCCTCACTCATCTGTTACCATCATTGACCGAGGTGAATTGGGATCGACATTTTCCGATAAAGCAAGGAAATATTTAAGGACTTATATGTTAGATAAAGATATCCAAATATTAGATAAAACGAACATAAAGAGAATCCTAAAAAATGAAATGATTCTAGAAAATCAAACCAAACTATCGTTTGACTGCCTCCTCAATTGTAGTGGATTTGAAAGTTCTCCCCTACTAAAAAACTCGGACTTTCATACCAATATACTGAATCAAGTTTATGTTGATCCATTTCTCAGGGCCCATGAATATCCGGAAGTTTTTATTGCTGGAGATTCTGCTTACTTAGAAAATTCTTTCTTACGTATGGGTTGTGTGACGGCATTACCAATGGGAGCTTATATTGCTGACCACATCGCCAATGTGATCAATGGCAAAAACTTGATCCCGTTTGCATTCAAATTTGTGGGTCGATGTGTTTCCCTAGGTAGAGAAAAAGGTCTTATCCAATTTACCTTTGCCAATGACAAACCGAAAGAATGGATTATCAAAGGGAAATGGGGGGCTGTGATCAAAGAACTAGTCAATCGTTTTACAATATTTTCATTACGAATGGAAAAACTTTTACCTTTCCGATTTTATTTCTGGCCAAAAGGAAATCTGTTAGAGTTTGAAGAAAAAAATCTAACAAAATCATTTTCTACGGGAGATACAATCGCATGAATGACGTAGAAATATTTTTGCAATGGAAACATTATCTTTTCTCAATAGCATACCGAATAACTGGAAGTTATGTGGATGCAGAAGATATTGTTCAGGAGAGTTATCTACGATGGCTCTCAGTAGAAAAAACCAATATAGAAAACAAAAAGTCTTATTTAGGAAGTATTGCAGCAAGACTTGCTTTTGATCTTTTGAAAAAAGCTTCGAGAAAAAGAGAATCGTATATTGGACCTTATCTACCGGAGCCAATTCCAGAAACTGCTGAAGTTATGGATGATGAAAAAATTAATTTTGCTTTTCTTGTTATCTTAGAAACACTAAATCCAACAGAACGAGCCGTATTCATATTACGAGAACTGTTCGATTTTGATTATGAGTCCATTTCAGATATTGTTGGAAAAAATTCCGATAACTGCAGGCAAATTTTGAGTCGAGCAAGAAATGCCATTCAGTTGAGAAAGAAAAAATTTAATCCCGATCCAAAACTGCACTCCAAACTAGTACTCGAATTTAGCTTTGCCTGTTACAACCAGGACACAAAATCTCTTACAAAATTACTTAGAGATGATGTCATCGCCTTCTCAGATGGTGGAGGAAAAGTACATGCTGCAAGAATTCCTATTCCCGGAATCCGAAGGGTGATTTCTCTACTCACAAGAACCACGAGGAAGGCAGCGAAATCCACAGAAATCTATTTTGGTTATGCGAACGGTTCCCCCGCAATCATCGGTTATTCCGAGGAAGGCCCTACCATTGTCCAAATTTTTACTACCCAGGGGAGCCAAATCGACACGGTCTTTAATTTAGTAAATCCTGATAAACTAAAAGGCTTCCAAAACAAAGAAAACCTCATAAAACTAGGACATATTCGGAAACCAAATTTTTACGATTGGATTTACTTTACTCTACGGAGATATTTTTCCTTTCAGTAAAAAGCGAAGAATCAGCTAGTTTCTTTCGTCCAATAGGACAAGGGCAATGAAGATAACAAAACCGATCTTCCTATTCTTGTTGATCGCAGCTCTCAATAGCTGTGATTCCAATAGCATTGCCAGTGTACCTGTCGCCAAAAAAGCGGTATTGGATCTTCGTGGTTGGAATTTTGAAACCATGGGAAATGTGCCACTCAATGGAGAATGGCGAATCGATTGGGAAAACTTTAACCCGAATTATCGTTTGCCTGGCAGTGAATTCACAGTGGTTCCGGGACACTGGACAAACTCGACTTCTGAAAAATATCCTGCGGGTTTTGCAACGTTAAGCCTGACTATCTTAGTTCCAGAAAATACAAAAGCATTATACATTCAAAACGGAGTAACTCGCAATGCGTTTGAAATCAATGTAGAAAATGAAACTATTTATCAATCAGGAACCTTAGGAAAAGACTATTCCTCAGAAATTCCCAATCTAAATATCCAAACCATTTCATTACCCGATTTCAAAAACAACCAAATCCAATTAACACTAAAAATTTCTTGTTTCCACTACCATATCTGCGGTGTCGCAACACCTTATACTTTGGGCACAAACGTCGGGATCAACAAATCATTTTTGGAAACCATTAGCCGAGATATTTTTGTTTTAGCATCTCTTCTTACATTAGCATTATTTCATCTTGTTTTATATCTTTTTTGGAGAGATGAAAAAACCCATATCTATTTTGCATCTGTTTGTTTTTTAGCTGCAATTCGCTTACTAAGCACAGGCGAAACTCGACTGATTTACAATTATCTTCCTCCTGGAATCTATGAAACCATGGTAAGAATCAATGGAATCAGTTTTGTTTTATTGTATCTTTCTTTTGTTCTGTATGTGAGAGAAATTTATAATTCAAAAGATTATACATTTATTTATAGGATCAACTTTTTTGTAGCATTTTTATTATTCTTTGCTTTACCGCTAAATATACTTACTTTTTCGAAATTTTTAGCATTACATCTCATTCTTTCCCTCCTCGCTATTTTTGGATTACTCTATCCCATCATCCATGGAGTGATTTTAAAAAAACCGGGAAGTCGATTCTTTTTATTTTCAGTGCTAGCTACTATGTCTTTATTTTCTCTAGACATTCTCACAGAATTTGCAAAAAAAGGGACCGCTTATCTTGCACAATATGGGTTTCTAGTATTTGGTATCTCGCAAGCAGTCTTTATTGCTGATAGAATGATTGAGAACTTTCGAAACAAAGAAAGACTCAAACAAGAAAAAGAAAATGCAGAGGCAAAAGTAAATTTCAAAACATCGTTTCTTTCCACAATGAGTCATGAAATCAGAACACCTATGAATGGAATTTTGGGAATGACGCAGATGTTACAACAAACAGAATTATCGGAAGAACAAAAGGAATATTTAAACTTAATTCAATTTAGTGGTGATAATCTTTTGTTATTAGTAAATGATATTTTGGATTTAACAAAATTAGAATCGGGTCAATTTGAATTACATTTAGAACCAATGCCTCTGCAAAAAATTCTGAATGACTGTATCAATATCTTCAAATCACAATCAGATAAAAGCAAATTGAAGATAGAATTAGATTTTTTAAATAAACCTCCTGCTTTTCTTATTACAGATCAAAGACGATTTGCGCAAATACTAACAAACCTACTGAGTAATGCAGTAAAGTTTACAGAGAAAGGAAGTATTTCCGTTTCTGTTGAATCAATTCCAATAGAAGAACAATCTGTTCGATTAAGAATTTCCGTGAAAGATACAGGTATTGGAATACCCGAAGAACGTATGGGGATCTTGTTTCATCCGTTTTCCCAAGTACATTCTCATTTAACTGAAAAAACTGTTGGAACGGGACTTGGTCTTACTATCACAAAAAAATTAATTGAAGAAATGGGTGGTTCCATCTCTGTACAAAGTGTCTATGGCAGAGGATCCGATTTTACATTCCAATTCGAAGCGGAAGCAAGGTTCGAATCTCTCGATTCAAATTCATTTTCTGATACTACTGAGATGGTACAAAAAAACAATTGGGACTCGAAGTTGGCCGAAAAATATCCTTTGAAGATTCTAATTGCCGATGATGATCCTATCAATCAAAAAGTTTCTAGCCTTTTCTTAAAAAAACTTGGATATACCGCCTTACAAGCTGAAAACGGAGAAAAAACACTGGATATGGTTCGATCCGTTTTACCTGACCTATTATTTATTGATATTCAGATGCCGGACATGGATGGAATCACAGTAACCAAGTGCATTCGTCAATCTGAGTCCATCTCCAAACAACCAGTGATCATTGCTCTTACTGCCAACGTTTTGGAAGAAGAAAAACACCGATGTCTTTCTAGCGGAATGGATGATTTTATGACAAAACCACTCCTTTTACATGATCTTGATTTTATGATCCGAAAATGGGCAAAACGGGATTTAGCACCGTCCAATACTTAAGGATAACATTTTGGCTACAACTCTCGGCAAACTTCCCCATGGGGAGATTCTCAAACGTATCTCTAGGTCTGAACATTTCCAATCTGGCAGCTTTCAAAATGTAGAACACACAGAAATGTTAGCACCAAACAGTTCTTATTGGAAAATGGCGATTAAATATTGGCAAAAACCAAATTCCATTCGACCTTCATCACCGATACCTTCCATAAAAATCAACCTAAAAGAATTAGATGCTACTAAACCGCAATACATTTGGTTTGGACATTCTTCTTATTTATTATTTGCAGAAGGTAAAAAGATTTTAGTTGACCCAGTTTTTTCTGGTTATGCGTCCCCGGTTTCTTTCGCTGTTAAATCTTTCGAAGGGACCGATGTTTATTTACCTGAAGATATGCCTGATTTGGACATTCTACTCATTACTCATGACCATTATGATCACCTGGATTATGAAACTGTAATCAAATTACACCCAAGAACAAAGACCATTATTGTTCCGTTAGGTGTTTCTGCCCACTTACTTTCTTGGGGTGTTCCTTTGGAAAAAATCGTTGAGTTAGATTGGTTTGAGTCTAAAGAAATTGTTACGAACTTAAACGTAACCGCCACTCCCACTAGGCATTTTTCTGGACGAAGTGTACTCAGAAACAAAAGTTTATGGTGTTCTTATGTTTTAAAAATTGGTGAATACAAAGTATTTGTGGGCGGTGACTCGGGATTCGGAACTGTTTTCGAAACTATTGGAAAAAAATATGGCCCTTTTGATTTAGCATTTTTAGAATGCGGGCAATATGGTGATGATTGGCCATCAATTCATATGCGTCCTGAAGAAACTGCGCTCGCAGCCGAAATCATTGGTGCTAAGTCATTTGTACCAGTCCATTGGGGGAAATTCATTTTATCTCTCCATCCTTGGAATGATCCAATCAAACGAGTTTTAGTTGCTTCTCAAAACCTTAAACTCAATTTGCAGGTTCCCAAAATTGGAGAAAGTTTTTCTTTTATTGGCACTGGTAGTGTAGATGGATGGTGGAATTTTCAGTGACATAAAAACTGTTCTACCATTACAGTAAGATTCTATTTTATCCAAGGTTTTAAAAAATGACAAATGCCTTAGTTATCGGTGCAACGTCCGATATCGGAATCCACATTGCAGAATCACTCGCAAAACATGGATATTCGCTGTCTTTAACAGGAAGAAACAAACAAAAATTAAGTGAGATTCAATCAAACCTTCAATCAAAGTATCCAGTCTCTGTAGAAGCTTATGAATGGGATGTAACGGATTTTCCCTCCCACCAAAAATCATATGATTCCCTCCTCACAAAACCTTCGATTGTTTTTTTTGTTGTAGGGTATTATGAAAACCAAACCAAAGCAAGGGAAGACCAAAAAGAACTTCTAAAAACAATCAACACCAACTACTCAAGTGTTGTTTCTCTCATCAATATAATCTCTTTGGATATGGAACAAAGAGGGAACGGAACCATCGTTGCCATCAGTTCAGTTGCTGGAGACAGAGGTAGACAAATGAATTATATTTACGGAAGTGCAAAAGCAGGTTTAACGGCATATCTCTCTGGACTTAGATCTCTTTTGTTTTCCAAAGGAGTCCATATTTGCACCATCCAACTAGGGCCTGTGTATACCAAAATGTCCGAAGGCCATAATCTCATCCCCTGGCTCACCTTACAGCCAGCAGTTGCTGCAAATCTAATAGTTAATGCTGGGCTTACAAAAAAAAATATAGTTTATCTACGTTGGCCTTGGCGTTTCATTATGATGGGTATTCGAATCATCCCTGAATGGATCTTCAAACGGCTTCCCCCTTTTTGATCTTTGAACTAATACAGTCTATTTTTAAGGGAAACTAACATAGTTCCAAATCGATTGGAATCCATTGATCATGGGGCAACTATGCAAAGCAGCAGCCCCCATTCCATTACATGCGCTTGTCACCAAACGTTTGCTACTTGCAAATGGTGCTCCTACACTCGTATTTGTAACTGCACCAGTCATTGAAAATTGATTGGACCAAGCATCAGTTACTTGGTTTGGATTGCCGCTAAAGTTAGCTACGGTATCATTTTCATGAATCAGTCCGTAATAAGATCCGGCCGGTGCTGTTTGTGCTCCACCCATCCAAGAAGGTAAAGAAGCAAACTGTAAGCTGTAATCGGAGACTCCGCTATAAATAGAAACTCTTCCCACTGCTCGAATTTTTCCATGAAAAGCTGCATGCCCACTCCCTTGAGAATGGCCCCCTACATAAACTAAAGGCCAATTGACATTACCTCCGGTAAGAAACTGATCCCAACCTTCTCCAGGCCTTGATTGGACCAAATACTGAAGTAGGGCAAGTAACCGTCCTTCGATGGAATTGGATACATCCACAGATACATAAGCTGATGCGTCGGTTCCAGTGATTACCTCTCTACGCAAATTTTCAAAGCAACCGGCATCGGCTCTAGCATCTCCTTGATTACAGATACTATTCACTGCCTCATTATTTGGATAACTAAGTCCAATGATATGGTAGCCGCGACTTGCCCCTTGCTGTAAAATAGCGCCAATTTCACAAGGGGAGGATCCTGTACCCGGATAAAAAACAGAAAGAATGTTTTTACGACTAACACCCGATTGTGGAGGATACACTTGGTGGGGACTGTTGTAAGAGGTGATCGAGGAAGATGTTTGTGTTGGAGGAATTTGTAACCTTGTCAATGCGCCAACGGATCCATTAGAGGGAAATGCATTTTGCCCCGGACAAGAACGTATATACAATCCAAGTCCCAAAAGAGTCAGAATTTCTTCGTTTTCATTGGATTCTTTTTTACAAGAAAAGAGAAAACTGGCAAAAAAAGAAAGTATGAATAAAACATGAAGACAACGAATTGAAACAATAGAACCCAAATCACTCACCTTAAAAACCAAGTTTAATAAGATATATGTAGAAAATATACAAAAGGAAGGCAATGATTAATACATAAGTATGAATAAACGATGCAAAAACCCTTTGCTGAAATGACAAACAAAATGCCTAAATTCCAAATTGATTCAATCGATTTCCCGTAAGGCAAATTAGATTGAGCCGATGAGAAATTACTTTAAGCTCTGATACTGAGTGATAAGTGCATCGGCATTGGAACCAATCCCCTCTACTCTGGAAACCACAATACCTTCCTTAGAAACCAAACTATAAACTGCAGAGTGATTAAACTCACCGTTAGAAATCTTTTTGTAATTGATTCCAAGAACCACTGACAACATACGAACATCTTCCTCCTTACCCGAAAGCAGAGTCCAATTGTCGTTTAAATTCATTTTCTTTTTATAGGCACTGAGAACAGTCGGAGTATCTTTTTCAGAATCGAAACTAACAAGGACTATACGAGGCTCCTCTCCCGTTTTTTCCTTTATTTTTTTGGCAAGTTGTTCCATATCTGCGACGAGTCTTGGGCAAATGGATTGGCAAGTGGCATAGAACATACTAATGATAAAAAGAGAGCCTTTATAATTTTTAAGAACTGCCTTCTGGTTCGATTCTGTTGTCCACTGGGAGCCCAAGTCAAACAAACTCCCTTGTGCAGCGTCACTTGCAGCTAAAACATGGTTGTCTCCGTGATGGTGGTGTTCGCCAGAATTATGATCCTCGCAACCGAAACTCAAAAGAGAGGCAATAATAAAAATGACGATTTTTTGAATGAATTGAATTTTCATAATGGATTGTCCTTAATTTTTTTATCTGATGCACATCGAAAACCTAAATACTTAGCGGTATACCAACCTTTTAAACCAGCACGATACCCATAACGCATGTAAGATGCATAATTGGAAAAATCATTTGCTTTTAACGAACCACCCCCACAAAAAAGACTACTTTCTAAATCTGTATCTTGCCTGGAATCTCCAGTGACAGAAGTGTTATTAAAATCAAAGACCCACTCCCAAATCATTCCATGTTGGTCATACACATTAAATCCGTTTTTGTATCGACCCACAGAAGGAAGGAATTCTGGTTTTTGCTCCCCATACCAATTCAGGATTACGGTTTCTACTGCCTTTTTGTTTTTACCTGAAGGTGGAACATTAGCCGCATACTCCCATTCTGATTCTTTGGGTAACCTTTTTCCTTTCCATTGGCAATACGCATTGGCCGAAAACCAAGAAACATAAGTAACCGGGGAATTGGCTCGGTTGGTTTCTGGTTCTTTTCCCTTCCAATCCGCCAAATAACCGCCATCGGCAAATAGAGGAGATACTTTTCCTTTTTTCCATTCTGGACTTGCCTCTATAAATTCAAAATATTCTTTCTTTGTCACTGGATACTCATCCAAATAAAAACTTTTAATTTTGACACTAACACCTAACTTAGAATCCGCTTCCTTTAGAAAGGGTTTCCAATTTCCGGTAGGGATTTTTACCATTTCACCGGAAAGTGGAAACACTAGAATTAAGAGCATAAGAAAAAATAAATGATTCATATTTGGCTCGTAGACTTCGAAGTTATTTAACCTCTGCTTCTGAAACCATAATTCCTTTATTTCCCCATTGGTTGTAAACATAACTCAGGACACTGGCAATCTCCTCGTTAGAAAGTTCTAAATGAGGCATCACGTTATTGTATTTTTGTCCATTCACAGTGATAGGACCACTCAAACCCTTTTTCAAAATCTGGATGGCACGACCTTTGTCTGCATTGAGATAGTCTGACTTAGCAAGTGGAGGAAAAACACCCACCACCCCTTGCCCTTCTTTCATATGACAAGCAGAGCAAACCGATTTATAAACACGTTCTCCATTGGCCAAAATTTCTTTGGGAGTTTTTGCAGAAGCTTTTGGTTTTACTTCGGTTACCATTCTTTGGATGGCGGGGCCTTCAGGAAGGTAAACAGTATCGTCTTGTTTTCCAGAATAGATAGTGGCGTTTGGTTCTCCTTCCACCTTCAACATTCCAAGCGAACCTTTGTTAAATGTTCTAAATATGGAATGGTCTACTAAAATGAGAGTTCCTGGAACTTCGACTTTAAAATCAACAATGGCGGAACCACCGGCAGGAATTAATGTAGTTTGTACATTCTTTTGGTTGGGAAGAATACCACCTTCGGTATATACATTGTCAAAAATTTCTCCAATCACATGAAAAGAAGAAACTAAATTAGGCCCGCCATTTCCAACAAATAAACGCACTGTTTCACCCACTTTCGCAGTGATAGCTCTGTCTTCTACAAGAGAACCCACAGATCCATTAAACACTACATAATCAGGAATTTCAGTGATCGCCTTTTCCATGCTAAATGGTTGGAGTCCAGGTTCTCCATTTTTCCCTTTGGTATAAAATTCACTTTGAACCACGTAATATTCTTTATCTACTTTCGGAAGATCATCCTTAGGTTGCACAAAAATCAATCCATACATACCGTTCGCAATATGCATTCCCACAGGAGATGTCGCACAGTGGTAAATATACAAACCTGGATTGATTGCCTTAAAAGAAAATTTAGAAGCATGGCCTGGAATGGTGAGGGATGCAGCAGCTCCTCCGCCTTGGCCAGTAACTGCATGCAAATCAATGTTATGTGGCATTTTACTCGAAGGGTGATTTTTTAGATGAAATTCTACCTCATCTCCTTCCCGCACACGAATCATGGGGCCAGGAACTGAACCCCCAAAAGTCCAGAAAGTATATTCGACCCCATCGGCAAGCCGACCCACTACTTCCACGGTTTCCATGTTCACTATGACTTTGGCTTCGTTTGTTCTGTCGATATGCGGAGGGACCTCCGGGGCATAAGTGAGTTTGCCCTCTTCTGTTTTTTGTCCCGAACAAACAGTGAATAGGTTTGTTATGACTATGAGGAGGAGAAACAATTCTAAGGTCTTTGATTTCGGTAGTTTCATATACTTTTCCGTATCCTTTCGTTTCATTCTAAATTGCCTGAGCTCAACTTTCATTGATACAAATCAATGGATTCGAGTGCAAACATTACAAAATGCACAAAAATTGTGAATCGAGAAGTATTTTTTCCTCCACTTTCTTTCATTCAGGAAAAAACCGAATTGAATTTCTAAATCGACGAATTCGAAACTGGGATAAATATGGGTTTGGTGCCCCATGACTTTAGATCCGCAAAGAAGCCTCAGTAAATTTCGTAGCCTACTCCATATCTCTTCTATTCTGAATGCAAACCTCGATTTGCACCAACTGCTTCCCCTAATTATGTTATATTCTAAAGATCTACTTGAGGCGGAAGCAAGTTCCCTTTTCCTTTTGGAGGATGAGGAATTTCTCTATTGCGAAGTGGCTCTTGGAGAAAAGGGAGAAATCATCCAAGAATATGCAAGGCTTGAGTTAGGGGAAGGTATCGTAGGTATGGTGGCCAGAGAGAAAAAACCCATTGCTTTGGAAGATGCTTATCAGGACCCAAGGTTCAATGCAAGTATGGACAAAAGAACTGGTTTTAAAACCAAGTCTCTCATTTGTGTTCCTCTATTTGTAGAAGAAAGACTCATTGGAACTCTCGAGGTCATCAACAAAACTAACAATCGTTTGTTTGATTCCTCGGACTTAGAATATTTAATTTCTCTTTCTGAAGTGGCCGCCACTGCCATCCAAAATGCAAATACCAAAGATAGTTTAGACAAACGTATCCTCGAATTATCTTTGTTAAATGAATTTGAAAGATTGTCTGTTTCCGAAAAAAGTTTAAACGAACTAGGGAAATGGATTCTAAATCGAGTATTAGAATACCTTGGTGCCTCCTCAGGTACGATTTACCTTGCGAATCCTGAGGACCAAGAACTCAGTATCCTTTCTGCAAAAGGAATTCCGGAAGAAGCTTATGAACAAATCAGAGTTCCTTATGGAACAGGTGTATCGGGTTGGGTTGCAGAAAAAAAAGAAAGCTTACTCATCCACAACTTAGATCTGGATCCTCGGTATAACAAACTCTCTCCTTATAAATTTGAATCCAAATCTCTGATTTCGGCACCACTGATCTTTCAAAACGAATTACTCGGTGTCATTAGCATCAATAACAAACTTTCAGGTTATGCTTTCCAACATTCCGATTTGGACTTACTCACTAATATTGCGGCAAGGCTAAGTAGTACGATCAAAAATGCCCAACTTTTCCACCAAATTGTAGATACAGGAAAAGAACTGAACCGTGCTAAAAACATAATGAAAAAAATTATGCCTTCAATCCTACCAAGTTCCGACAAACTTTCGTATGGTGTGGCACATATCCCTTTGGAACAAGTGGGGGGAGATTTTTATGATGTCACTCAATTAGAAGATTCTAAGTATTCCATATTAATTGCAGATATTTCAGGCCATGGACTTTCCGCAGCAGTCCTCGCTGCTATGGCACATATGGTTCTAAAAAACTTTGAACAAGATGTCAAATTAAGCCCTTCCGTATTTCTCACTACCCTAAACCATATGTTGTATGGAAAATTGGCCGGCAATTTTTTGACCGCATTCTATGGAATTATCGATTTAAAAAACAATACCATCCTTTGTGCAAACGCAGGCCACCATGCACCCTTTTTATTGGACAAAGAGGACTCACCAACCAGGCAGTTAGATGTAAAAGGAAAAATTTTGGGCCTCATCCCTGATTTGTTTTATGAAGAAAAAACCTTTCCGTTTATACAAGGGAATCGCCTCGTTATGTATACGGATGGAATCACAGAACATATGTCAAAAGACCATAACAAACGTTATGATGAGGAATTATTCCAAAAAGCGATCATAAAGACCAAATCACTGGGAACTCAAGAGTCCGCTGACGAATTAATTCGCGAAGCAAAAGACTATGTGGGATCGAATGAGTTTGCTGATGATGTGACGGTTCTCTTAGTGGATCGGATTTAAAAACTAAACTTTGTATTCAAAAGTATTTGTTAGTGAGAATACAAAGCCCCGACACAAATTCCACAAATATCGGAATCGGCATTGGCAGATTTTGCCACAGCCACTCGGATTTTTTTTAGGTCCAACCTTTGGGATGATTTTTCCATTGTGTGTTTGGAAGGATCGAAACCACAGGGAAAGGATTTTACGCCCCCCTTTTCAACTTGGATATGTGCTAATTCTAAATTTTCAAAACGAATGAGTGTATACAAACTTTGTCCCCTTAGTCTTTAGGAAATGAGATCCCCGCATTCGGTCAAGGGGATTTAGGAAACATCAGAAGATTCTTGTGTAGAATGGATCATCTTTTTTGTTTTCTGATTTTCCCGACCACTTTTACAAAAAAATCCTATAACTCCATTAACTCTTTACTCAGCGATTGAAACTTGCGAAGTAACTCGGGATCTGTTTTACAATCGTTTATAAAATCGGCTTCAAAGGATTCCACTAACAAACGTATGGAGGCATTTGAAGTAGCATCATTTACTCCTCCATCAAATGATTTTGAAACGATGGGCAAAACAATGTAAAAGGGAATTGTTAACCAAGAAATGAACCTTCTTCCTCGGATGGGATAGGTATAGTCTCTGATGATTTTTTTGGTCTCTCTCTCATAAAGGGTAAAGGTGACATTGGAATGGGATTCTTCAAACGATGGAAAGATACCTAATGTGAGTAAGAAAAGTAATGCCGATAATCCTGCGTGGTTCATTCCCGTTGATGAAGTGTAAGTTAAATCTAATTTAGAGGTTTTACTCAAACCAAATAATTTTGACTTCGCCAATTCATATTCTACTGCGGGTGAATTATATAAATTTGGTTTCCCTGCTTCTTCGGAACGAATTAAATTGAATCGGATTTTTCCTTGCATCCATGTTTCGTTTGCGTCGGCACTACGAGAATTTCTGTTCGCAAGGGAAAAATAATGCAAATTACAAGAGAGAGTGAAAGTGAATGCGAGAGTTAAGCCGAAGTTTAAGAATGATTTCATGACTCCGGATGTTTTGGCATGACGCATAACCCACTGCAAGCGGATTTCTTGGAAGTAATCTCAAATCGAAAAAACAAAATCCCGCACAAGGGATAGAAGCGGAAATCCTTTCGCGAAGCGATAAGATTGGAGCGGATAGCCCGGTCCCTTTCCTTTATTTAGGAAAGGGATGTGCCCCCAATTCCCTCAGTGCGATAGTTTTCTTTATATTTTGCGTAGTTGTTTGCTGTGCGAGTGATGATTTCGCGGTCTTTGTCTGTGATGTCGCGGATGATTTTGGCGGGACTACCCATAATGAGAACTCCAGGGGGAATTTTTTTTCCTGGGGGAACGAGGGAACCCGCACCCACAAAGGACCATTCGCCGATCTCCACATCGTCCATAAGCATAGCTCCCATCCCGACAAAACTATGGTCTTTCAAAACACAACCGTGGATGGTGGCGTGGTGGCCGATGGATACATAATCTCCAATGGTCACAGGAAATAAATCTCTTGCTACATGTACCAAGGTCATGTCTTGGATATTGACATGTTTGCCAATGGTGATGGTATTTACGTCACCACGGAGTACACATTGGAACCAAATGGAAGACTCTTCGCCAATTGTGACTTTTCCAAGTACGTCGGCAGAGGGTGCCACCCAGGCCGTAGGGTGGAGAGAAGGTGTATGGCCTTGGAAAGAACGGATCATACCTGCAAGCGCAAGGCAATCCAAGGGAAACTCAAGGCCTTTTCGTTTTTTCCGCTTGCGTTTTTACCTTCGGCTAAGTTACCGTAGTCTTAGATTCAAATGGGATCTCACTCCTCAAAAACGCTATTTTTCTCTAAAAACCTGCTAAGGAACATTTCATGGCAATAGAAATCAAAGTCCCCGAGATGGGGGAATCCGTAACCGAAGCGACTATCAGTGCTTGGACCAAAAAAGAAGGCGATGCTGTCAAAGTAGACGAAGTGCTCGCCATTTTAGAAACAGACAAAGTCTCATTAGAAATTCCAGCTCCTACCAGTGGAGTGCTTAAATCCATCTCCAAAAAAGTGGGAGATGTCGTCCATGTGCGTGATATCATCGGTGCCATTGAAGAAGGTGCTGTGGCTTCGGCTCCTGCTAGTCCTTCCGCACCTGCACCCCAAGCAGCAACCCCAGCGGCACAAGCTAACACAGGCAAAGTGAATGACGAACTTCCTCCTGCTGCTCGCAAACTCATTGAAGAAAATAAATTAGATGTAACAAAGATTACAGGAACCGGTCGTAACGGCCAGATCACAAAAGAAGATGTCATCCTCTTTATGGAAAAAGGTGGCGCTTCTACTCCCAAGGCTGCCGCACCAAGTCCTGAGATTCCAAAAGCGGTTGTTGTCGGTGTGAATAATGGTCCAAGAGAAACGATCGTTCCTATGTCAAAACTACGCCAAACGATCGCTAACCGACTCGTGCAAGCGCAACATACGGCAGCCATCCTCACTACGTTTAACGAAGTGGATATGTCTCCGATTATGGAACTTCGTAATAAATACAAAGACAAGTTCAAAGAAACTCACGGTGTGGGTCTTGGATTCATGTCCCTCTTTACAAAAGCAGCGGTGGCAGCCCTCAAAGCTTATCCTGCCATCAATGCAGAAATCCGTGGCACAGACATCGTTTACAAAAACTTCTATGACATCGGAGTGGCTGTGGGAGGCCCCAAAGGACTTGTGGTTCCCATTGTGCGTAACGCCGACCTTCTTAGTTTTGCCGGCGTGGAACAAGAGATCGCAAGGCTTGCTGGCAAAGTGAAAGATGGAAAAGTTTCTCTCGAAGATATGGAAGGCGGAACTTTTTCTATCTCTAACGGTGGGGTTTATGGTTCGATGATGTCGACACCGATCCTCAACCCTCCTCAATCGGGAATTCTTGGAATGCACAATATCGTCAAACGCGCCGTAGTGGTGAATGATCAAATTGTGATTCGTCCTATGATGTATTTGGCTCTTTCTTATGACCACAGAATCGTGGATGGAAAAGAAGCGGTTCAGTTCCTAGTCAAAATCAAAGAAATGGTAGAGGACCCAACAAGACTCCTCTTTGAGGTATAAGGTTTTATGGAACAATTCGATATCATTGTCATTGGTGCCGGTCCCGGTGGGTATGTAGCGGCAGTTCGTGCCGCCCAACTCGGGAAAAAAGTAGCTATCATTGAAAAAAGAAAAACCCTCGGTGGGACTTGTCTCAACGTGGGATGTATTCCTTCCAAAGCCCTTCTCGATTCTTCCGAAGAATATCACAAAACAAAACACAAATTAGCTGATCATGGAATCTCTGTAAAAGATGTCAAAATTGATATCGCAAAGATGATGGCCCGTAAGGACAAAGTGGTGAGTGAAGTGACCTCGGGTGTGGACTACCTGATGAAAAAAAACAAAATCACTCGTTACTTGGGACTTGCAACTTTTGTTTCTAAAACCGAAGTATCCATCACATCGGATGATGGAAAAAAAGAATCCATTAGCGGAACGAACATCATCATTGCATCCGGATCCACTCCCATTGAAATTCCTCCCCTTCCTGTGGATGGAAAAAACATCGTTACCTCTGACCATGCGATTGGTTTTGATTCGGTTCCCGAACACCTAATCATTGTAGGTGCAGGTGTGATTGGACTCGAACTCGGATCCGTATGGTTACGCCTCGGTGCCAAAGTCACGGTGGTGGAACTTATGCCACGCCTTTTCGGAACCGCTGACCAAGCGATGGCAAACCTTGCCGAAAGACTTCTTACCCAGCAAGGGATAGGTTTCCTCTTTGAAACCAAAGTCCATGGTGCCAAAGTGAAAGGTAAAAAAGTAGAAGTAGAGATCGAAGGCAAAGACGGAAAAAAATCCATTCTCGAAGGAGATAAGGTTCTCGTTTCTATCGGACGCCGCCCGAACACGGACGGACTTGGTGCTAAAGAAATTGGTATCGAGATGACTGACCGTGGTCGCATCAAAGTAGAACTGAACAAATTCCAAACCAATATTCCGAATATCTATGCGATCGGTGACGTGGTCGACGGACCGATGCTCGCCCACAAAGCCGAAGACGAAGGGATTGCTGTGGCAGAACTCATCTGCGGTAAGTATGGTCATGTGAATTATAAAGCCATTCCTTGGATCGTTTACACTTGGCCGGAAGTGGCTTGGGTGGGGCTTGGGGAAGAAGAATTAAAAGCCAAAGGCATTGAATACAAAGTGGGTAAGTACATGTTCAAACCGAACGCTCGTGCCAAAGCCATGAACGAAACGGATGGACAAGTGAAAGTGTTGGCCGACAAAAAAACGGACAAACTCCTTGGAATTTATATCGTGGGTCCGCGTGCTTCTGACATGATCGCTGAAGCCGCCATTGCCTTTGAATTTGGTGCTAGTGCGGAAGACATTGCCCGTTCTACACATGCCCACCCCACTCTTTCCGAAGTACTTCGGGAAGCGGCGATGGATGCTGATGCGAAATGGTCCATCCATTCGTAATTTAACTGTTGTTTTGTTGTTTTAGGGAGAGTATATGACAACCGACCAGATGATGAGTTTATACGGCGATAACGTCGTATTGTTGGAAGAGTATTACAAGTTATTTAAAGAAGATCCGTCTTCTTTATCCAAAGACTGGGTTTCTTTTTTCCAAGAATTGGAAAGGACATCCATTCCGAGTAACGGATCTGGTGGGAATGGATTCAACGGAAACGGATATGTCAATTATGCATCCACCGAACATAGAAAAGACTCCTCACTCAGTGACTTTGGGATCATCAACCTACTCAATGCCTATCGAAGACAAGGCCACTTGGCGGCAAACCTCGACCCTCTGGGAATCAACAAACCCAATCGCGAATTCATCGACCTTAAAATCAAAGCCCTAAAACAAAGTGACTTAGAAACAGAAGTCGATTCTGGAATTGCTAATTTAGGAAAAGCGAAACTAAAAGATGTCATCGATTGGTTTGAAAAAACCTACTGCGGATCGATTGGTTGTGAACACTACTACCTTGTCAATGATGAGGAACGTGAATGGTTACAAAACCGAATGGAACCACTCGCAAACAATGAATCAATCAGTAAAAAGGTCGCCTTACGTTTGTTTGAAAAACTCTACCAAGCGGATAGTTTTGAAAACTTTCTCGCCAAAAAATTCGTAGGGAAAAAAAGATTCTCTCTCGAAGGTGGGGAAACCATGATCCCGATGCTTGACACTCTAGTCGAGGAAGCTGGTGGTCATAAAATGGATGCCCTTGTCATTGGGATGGCACACCGGGGACGCCTCGATGTTCTTGTAAACATCATCAGAAAACCGGCAGGCCTTATTTTTGCTGAGTTTGAAGAAAAACTAAATCCGGGCCAACTGGGTTATGCAGACGTAAAATACCATCTTGGTTATTCCAACCATGTCATGACTCATTATGGAAAAGAAGTCAAACTCTCTCTTGCCTTCAATCCTTCCCACTTAGAAGCAGTGGATCCCGTGATTTTTGGATCGGTTCGTGCCCGCCAAGAAATGGCAAAGGATATGGACCGTTCTAAGTTTATGCCAGTGGCCATCCACGGAGATGCTGCTTTTGCAGGACAAGGTGTGGTGGCAGAAACTCTCAACATGATGAACTTAGATGGTTATACGGTTGGCGGAACTTTCCACATTGTGATCAATAACCAAATTGGATTTACCACTCTTCCTAGCGAATCTAGATCTACTTTGTATGCAACAGACCTTGCCAAAGGATTCCAGGTTCCGATCTTCCACGTAAATGGAGATGACCCAGAAGCTACTTATCGTGTCACAAAACTGGCGTTAGAATACCGTCAAAAATTCAAAAAAGATGTCATCATCGATTTAATCTGTTATAGAAGGCTTGGACATAACGAAACGGATGAACCAACCTTCACACAACCACAGATGTATGATATCATCAAAAAACATCCGAAAACCATCAGTATTTATGAAGAGAAATTACTAAAAAGAGGAGATATCACTCCCGAAGAAATCCAATTCATTAAAGATGGAATCCAACAAGGACTCGAAACTTCTTTCCAACAAGCGAAAGAAAAAGACACTCGCATCACTGTAGATACACTCGGTGGAGTTTGGTCTAGATACACAAAAGAACCATTGGATTCTGATGTGCATACAGAGCTTCTTCAACAACAGTTAGGTGGGATTGTCAAAGCAGTCACGACTCTTCCTGAAGGGTATACTGCGAACCCAAAACACATTAAGGTTTTAGAAGATCGTAAAAAAATGGGTGCCGGGGAATTACCGATTGATTGGGGATTTGCAGAATCACTTTCCTTCGGTTCCATTTTAGAAAATGGATTTCCCATTCGCCTTGGCGGTCAGGATGCACAGAGAGGAACTTTCTCTCATAGACATGCGACTCTTTCAGACATTGTGAACGGAAAAAAACTCACCCTTCTCAATCATATCAGCGACAAACAAGCAAGAATCGACATTGTAAACTCTTCTCTTTCCGAGTATTCATGCCTCGGTTTTGAATATGGGTATTCTCTTGCTGACCCCAATAGCCTTGTGATGTGGGAAGCGCAGTTTGGTGACTTTGCCAACAATGCACAGGTGATCTTTGATCAGTTCATTTCCAGTTCGGAAATCAAATGGCAAAGGATGTCTGGTCTTGTTTGTTTGCTACCGCATGGGTATGAAGGACAAGGTCCAGAACACTCTTCGGCAAGATTAGAACGTTTCCTCCAACTTTGTGCTTTGGACAATATCCAAGTCGCAAACTTAACGACACCGGCACAGTACTTCCATATCCTACGTCGCCAAATCTTACAAAGTTTTAGAAAACCTCTTATCATCATGACACCGAAGTCCCTCCTTCGTTTGAAAGATGCGGCTTCTAGTTTGGAAGATATCACAACAGGTGCGTTTAGAAAAATCCTTCCCGATCCAGTGGCAAAACCAGAAAAAGTAGAGAAGTTACTTTTCTGTTCTGGAAAAGTGTATTACGACCTACGCAAAGCCATCGATACCCAAAAGTTAGAAAACGTGGCCGTGGTTCGAATCGAGCAACTCTATCCCTTCCCAGAAAACCATATCAAACAAATGATTACAAGTTACGGTAAATTGAAAAAATTTGTTTGGGTTCAGGAAGAACCAAAAAACCAAGGAGCTTGGTTTTTTGTTCGTGATCGAATTGAAGCGGTGATGCCTGAGAACAAACGTTTGCATTATGCAGGTCGTTCGGAGTTCCCAAGCCCTGCTTGTGGTCACGTGGTCACACACCTAAAAGAACAAGAAGATTTAGTCAAGGATGCCTTGTCTTAAAAAAATAAGGTTTCCTACGACAAACTAACATTATTTTGATAGGCCTTGTGAGAAATCGCAGGGCCTTTTTTATGATTTGTAATTGAAATCGATTTTACATTACCAATTTGTAATCAATTTTAACATTGACAAACCATTAAGCAGCTGTTAGAATCTCTGAAATGAGAAAAGTAACCAATTTAAAATCACCTTTCCTATCTACTTTTATATTCCTCTTTTACCTCCCATGGATTGGATTGAGTTCCCAAACACAAAGACCAGAACCTGTGTATGGATTTTATAAAAGTGGGTTCTATATACTTGTGATGGGAGGAGAAACAGCATACACTGGGGGAAGTCTCATCCAAAGGGAACAGGCTTATCAAAATGGACTCCAACAACAGGCCGATCTGAGTATCTTACCGGTAAGAATGTTAGGTGTCCTTCCTTTCCCACAAAGTTTTCCACTACCCAGCGATAAACTCCAAGCCGGAAATACGCGAAGGGTATCCATGGAATATGGACTTACCGATCATATTGGATTTTTTATTTCCTATAGCACATTGTCCATTGAATCGCAAGGAACAAACCAGCTCGCCTATCCAGACAGAAATAGTCCGAATGGTTATACCAACTATATCGAAGCAGTCCCTCTAAATAATACTCTCTACAAAGATAGAAACTATGGACTAGGGCTTACTTATCATTTTTTATCGAAGAACCGATTTGATCCTTTTGTTGGTTTAGAAGTGAGTATACTTAATTTTGATGCCAAATACAGAACAGGCCAGAACAATTTATACTATCCCACGTACACTCACCCAGGCACGGGTATTGGGGGACGAATTGCATTCGGAATGAATTATTTTGTTACTCCGGAATTTGGATTCTCTTTAGAACTGTATGGATCTCGTAAAATGCTAAAAACAAATGCATTTTCTTCCGAATCAATCAACCATGCCGGGTTCCAGTTTGGATTTATCTTTAATATGGAAGCAATGGGAAAATACTAAATTTCATTCCCCTAACTGAATTTAATTTTACAATTTTATTCTGTAGGGGAAACTGGTGTCACTAAAGCTTCCAAAGAACCACTTAGAATTCCTTTGGCATTTACAGCATCATAATCAAAAATATGAAGTTTGGGTTCCAACTCAGGAAGTTTTCTTCTTTTGTTGACTTGTTTGTCAGGATTTTTCCCCAAAACCAGAGTTAGGTGATTTTTTGCAGAATTGTAAACTAACTTTCGAAAATGAAATCCCACCGGTAGAACCGTTTCCAGACCGCTCGTTTCTGGATCAAAAAGATAAACCAATTTGTGGTCTTTATAGTTGAGAACTCCATCTAAATTGCTATCTTCTGTAACAGCCAAGATTATGATTTTTTTCTCTAGAGAAAGAACATCCTCTTTGGGATCGTCGATGGTATTAGAAACAGATTTTTTGGCAAAATCTCCGACAAAAAAATCCCAAATGTATACGTCATGAGGGAAGAGTTTTTGCACCTTTCCGTCTTTTAAATTGATAGAGTATAAATTCCTTGCATGGGATAAAATTCCATCAGGACCAAACCCACCTGATTCGGTGACAAGTCCATGGGGGTAGATAAAGTATTGTTTCCAATAGATTTTCCCGTTCCCATCTTCTAAATCCAAAGTATCGGTGGGTTCGGGACTACTATCTTTTTCTTTAGACTCGGGAGTTTCTACTGTGACTTCATACCCATCATCATAAAGGCGCCAACTCTTAGACAAACTAAAAGTAAGCACCGCCAATATGAGTAAAAAGAATAGAAATACCCCAACTCTAAATTTTTCCATTATTTGTTTTCGTTATACGCCTTTATCGCACTAAACACTTCATCCAATTCTGAATCTGTCATATAGGCAAAAAGTGGAAAGTTAAGAACCGATTTAGAGATCCTACGGGCATTTCCATCCTTTCCAAATCTTTCGATTAAGAATGGTTTCGCACCTGGTTGGTCAGACATGGCCCCAGGATAAATATTTCCAAATCCAATTCCTTTGTCTTTGAGAACCGCTTCCATTTTGGGACGAACTTCAGGGTCCACCAAAGTCACGTTACAGTATCCATTTTCGTCGTAACCTTTTGGGGGTTGGATCACTCCGATTCCAAGGCCAGGAAGTTCTTTGTAATATACGTTCTGTGATTTTTTACGGGAATCAATTCTTGTTTGCAGGTGTTTTAAAGATAAATTTAGGAAAGCTGCTTGCAGCGAATCAAGTCTTGAGTTCCAACCCACAAGTCCATGTTCATAGTGAGAAGTCCTTCCATGGTTCACTAAACGACGAGTCACAATCGATAACTCTTCATCATTGGTAAACACAGCACCACCATCACCAGCAGCACCTAACACCTTTGCCGGGTAGAAGGAAGTCGTGGAAATTAATGCGTCTTTATATAGTGACTTTCCATTGAACTTCACCCCAAAACACTGTGCTCCATCTTCAATGAGAGCCACATTCTTTTCTTTGCAAAATTTACGAAGTTCCTCGATCTTAGATGTTCCCCAACCATACAAATGGACAACAAGTGCGGCCTTAGGTTTTATTTTTTCCACAGCCTCCTGGAATACTTGGAAGTCCATTTGTAAATCGTCTGGATTTGTATCAATGGTGTAAGGATCCCCACCCACATTCACTACCGCTTCAAAGGTAGCCCAAAAAGTAGAATCGGGTAACAAAACTTTATCACCACGACCCACACCCACGGCACGAAGAGCAAGCTGCAAAGCATCGGTTCCATTGGCACAACCAATGGCATACTTTGTTTCTGCCCAAGTGGCAAGTCCTGCTTCTAAATCAGAAACTTCGTTTCCACCAATAAACTGTGCGTTTTGTGACATGGACTTTACTTTTTCATTCCAGGTGTCCAAAAATCCTGGTTCAAATCGTTTGATATCTATAAATGGAACTGCCATTGTATGCCCTTTTCTAATTACTTATTTGTGAATATTTGATGAAGCCAACCATTGAACTCTTTGGAGTACATGGTCCAAAGAAAAAATAATGCCCAATACAGAACTGTCCCATAAGCAAGTGCTGGGATCAAGGTTTTACTTAAGTTATTGGATGCGGAATAATAAATTCGAATGAGAACAAGAGGCCATAAAAAGAATAAAAAAACATAGATGGAATTCCCCATAGCAGAGATCCAAAGAAGCGCTTCTGCTTTTGGGTTTTCTTTCCAACGTGCCACCCCTTCCCAAAATTCGGGAAAGAATTGAACCAAATAAAAACAAAACACAAGAAAGAAAAAAAACTTCCAATGTGACTCCAAATCTCTCCGGAAGAGAGTGAGAAGTAGGCCCACAAACCATATGAATAAAACAGGAAAGGCAACAGTTTCCAATAGTGTCATGAGTTTATTTTTCTTTCGTCTCCGTGAGTCGTTCTAAACAGGATATGAGTCCTGCGGGATCAGAGATCCCCTTTCCTGCAATGTCAAAGGCCGTCCCATGGTCTGGGGACAGACGAGTAAAATCCAGTCCTAAGGTTATGTTGACACCCTTTTTCCCTTCAAGCAATTTAAATGGAATGAGTCCCTGGTCATGGTACCCTGCTAAATACAAATCGTACGGTTTGGCTCCTGGCAAAAAAGCAGAATCAGCCGAAAGAGGACCTTCCACAGAAAACTTTGCTTTTCGTAAGATTTTGGCACCCACTGCCAGGATGGTGGATTCTTCGTCCCCAATATTCCCCCCCTCACCGGCATGAGGGTTTAGCCCCAAATAAGCAATCTTCGGGTTTTTTAAAAACTGCGAACGGAGGAGTGCTTTGGAAAGTTCACTCCAAGAAAAACGCTTCAATTCTTTCACCACGTCTTTTAGGGGAACGTGAGTGGTTAATGGAATTACGTTTAATTTCTTGCCGGACATCATCATAAACGTTGGCCGTTTGTAATACGTTGCCAAGGTTTCTGTATGACCCCGAAATCCTTTGACCCCGGCTTTCCCGACCCATTCTTTGGAGAGAGGGAGGGTGATGAGATCGGCTCCAAGTTCCTTTTGCCAGTCCATAGCGGCCAGCAGTGAATCATAGGCCATCCTACCGGAAATGGCGGAAGGTTTTCCCAGAGTAAAATTTCGCGATTTTTTGGAATCAGACCAAGGGAGAGAATAGAATCCGGGTTCGGCACTCGGTTTAGTAAGGCTTGGGAGCGAGGGGACAGTCAAGTTGTGGGGGCCACGGATGAGGTAGATGCGATGGCGTTTCCCTAAGGATAACAAGAGAGGAAAGGCGGAAACCACAAGTTCGTAGTTGATACTTGTAGGATCGCCTTCCGAAATCAGAATGGTTTTCAATTATTCTTTTGCGTTTGGTTGTTTCCCAAATATTTTCTCAACACTTAAAGAATCTTTGGAGTATTCCAATTCGATTAGGTCTTTCGCGCTGTGTTTGAGGTCGTTGGAAATCATACAACGTCCTTCTAGAATCACCCCATTTTGAATGATGAGTTCCGGAGTTTTGATATCTCCAAGGATTTTAGAAGTAGGAAGGAGCATCACTCGATTTCTTGCAGTAACGTTACCCGCAACAATTCCTTCTACGATGACACTGGCAGCGGTGATGTTGGTTTTGACTTTACCGGTAACACCGATGTAAAGGTGTTCGGCTTGGAGGGATTTCCCCTCGAATTTACCGTCAATTTTTAAGGATCCATTGATGAAGAATTTACCATTGAAGTAAGAATTCTCGCCAATAGTTGAATTGGTAACTTCGGTCTGATTTTTGACTAATGCCATGCTGTTACGGGTCCGTGAATGTGATTTTTCACAGTGTCCTTGTTCCCCCCGGGAATGAAAAGGTTTTTTTACCCTCGAAAAGACGGGAGTCGAATCAAATCACAAGCCTCTTCTGCAAATTCTTGGAATTCACGAAGTCCTTCCATAATTGATCTACCTTCCAAAACCGTGGCCTTTTCAAACCTAGGATTGAATTTGATCGGTTCTTCCATGTTCATAATGACATTATTTCCATCTTTGATGTCTTTATTCACCGCGGTCAGGAAGTCCCTAAATTTGCCAAGGGTTTCAAAGGATTCTGCAATGAAAATTCTGGACTGTTTGTTTTTCATCCGAGAGAGCTGCTCACGAAACTCTTGTTTATCGGCAGCAGCATACTCTTCTATCGTTTCCACAAGAATCTTCATGTTCCTACGTAAGTTTTCCATATACTTAAGTACAGAATCCCTTTCCGTTGCATGGGAATAATCAAACTTAATATGACCATCTCCGAGGATCGGGATGTATTCCAAATCCATAATATTCACAAGTGTTCCAATTTGATTGATTTCACTATCATTGGAATTAGGAGATACTTTCATTACCGGATACTGAGATATGACTTTGTGTTTGAGATTCTCTGGATTTTCTTCTCTAGTTTTAGCATTACGCATCGTCTGCTCTAGGTTATCTGGAATTCCTTCGGGAGAAACCTCTTGCATACGACGCCTATAACGTTCTATGTCATATGCCACTCGTTCTTTTTGCAGATCATTTTTGGCATTCCTTTCAATTTTCTCCAAATTCCTTAGCATTTTCTGCAATTTGGAGAGTTCCATAATCTGTTCTTGCGAAAGTGGCATCTTATACCCAACCTTCAGGAATGTTGACAGATTCACCAGACGCCAGAAGAGTTCGTTCAATAGAAGAACCCAAAATCTCTTCGCCAGTATTTTTTAAAACACGCCAATACATATTGAGAGCCAAAGGTAAATATTTCAGTCGGCCGGCTTTTTTATAAAAGCTTAAAAACTTGTCGTTTTCCTTTTTGACAAATGCGATAGATGCCAATTGTAAATTAATAAAATAAGAATAAGGTCTAATTACTAATTCTTTTTTTAATTCGTCTTCGTAATGTATCCCATCACTTCGAAATCTAACAACCGTTTTTACAAAAGGGTCTATTTCATGAGATAGTTCGTATCCAAATCCATTTCCGTAGATCCAATCCCCGCGAAGGTTTATTTCTAATTCTTCTCGGTAACGAAGGAATGTTTCCTCAGGGAAGTATCGCTTCGCATAACGTAATGCCGGGAAGGCGGGTATTTTTCCAAGAGAAACCAAATGAAATTTTTGTTTTTCCCACTCTTCCCATTCTCCATAGAACCCAATGAGAAATTTCCAAAACCGAAAAGTATCTTCCCCAAAATACCATCCCATTTCAATTGCATGGAAAAGAACCCCTGAGATCTGCCAATGAGAGTCGAGAGTTACGGCATCCGTGAGAGTTTGGAAATGGATAACATCCCTATTCCCTTTTACATACTCAACTAACATATGCAAGATGGAGTTTTCATAAGGGAGGTCGGTGGATTCCCAACCAAGCAAAAACAAAAACCTTCGGTTGTCATCGGTTTGCCCGAAAAATTCTCTGGTTTTTAAGACCCAATTACGAAACTCTGTGATTTTTCCTGAATAGAGAAGACCGAATCCAACAAGCTCCCAGTCCTCCCTTTCCATTTCCTCAAAATCGCGATTTTGGCAGAGTTCCCAGATTTGGTCTAAGGATTCCATAGGAAAGGTACTGGGGGTGATCAGTTGCGGGTCTCGGAACCGATTGGTAACTCCATTTTCCCCTAAAATGGAACAAAGGCTGAATCCCCCAGAAAAATCGGTCGATAAATAGAAGAGATAGTTTGCAAAACGAGACTGATTGCCTGAAAAGAAGGCACGTAAACTAGGCCAGAGTTCGGACAGACTGGCCTTTTTCGGAATATGAGGGCTTTTATGGAATTCGATACGATATTCCGGCCATTGCAGTTTGTATTCTGTTTGTAAGCTCATAAGGAGAGGAACCTTCCCTCTCTAAATTCGTAATCATAGGAAGTATGCATGAGGCATTTTTGGTTAGCAAGTAGAATTCTTCTCTTTTTCACAACATCCCTATTTGCGGAAACTGACCTTCAATATTTAATCAAATCTCACCAGTGGGGGCAAATCGAAAATCATTTTAAAAATATAAATCCATCTCGCGAAAGTGAAGTCTATAGCCTGATCGAATTCCATGAAAAGGCACCTAACGGAGACAAGGAGAAACGATTTCGTTATTTGATATCTCTTGTGCGCGGAGTTTTTGTCACAGAATCATCGGAAGAAGAAGTTAGAAAAATCCTAACGCAAACCATGCCCTTCCAAACAACATTATTCAGGCTGAGTTATTGGAAGTTATACACAGAAATTACCCAAAGAAACTATCTAACACCTGCAGAAAGAATCCAATTTTTAAACCGACTCAATCTAGACGAAGATCCCATTTGCCGCCGCCTTTTGGATGAACTGGTAAGGTTACTTGCTGCAAACAACCAATGGAAAGAGATTTTAGAAAAAATCAACGCCATCCAAGAATCACACAGAAGATACCTTCTTACAGGCGACATTCAATACAGATTTGGAAAAGCAAAACTAATCTTAGGTGACGAAAAAGCCGCTGCTGATGAATGGCTGAACTGCCTTCAAAGAGAAGGACTTTCTGATTCTACTGTCCAAATGATTGCGGCAGACTGGTCTAAATACAAAGGTTCTGGCAGTATTTTACAACTAGCACCTTCCGAATTAACCCTTCTACTACCTGCAATCAACAACAATGACAAAGAGGCCTTATTTAGAACCAGACCCGAACTATTCTCCACAAGACTTGCGTATTACGAAGGGTTCAAACACCTAACTTTTATTTTAACAAAAATAGGTAGAATAAACGAACTATTCAGAGTTTTACGATCAAACAAAATCTTTGTGGATATGGATCCTTCTTTCATTGTTACGCTTGCCGATATTTTTTACCAACAAAACAAATTCCAAGCGGCCATTGAACTTTTAAAAACATTTCCAGGTAAAGATGCAGGATACTACCGAGTTTTGGCCGCATCTTACGACCGTTTGGGGGACCGGGAATTGTATTTCGAAAATCTAATTTTGTATTTAGGTAAGTATCCCTTTAATCTTTTTTACCAAGACCGACTCATCGAATACCTCGTCGAACGAAAAGACGAAAAATCTAACTACGCACCTCTAGTAAAATTTGAAAGGGCACTCGCAGAAATTCCAAACCTGCCCGTAAAAGGCCGGCTTGTGTATTGGTATTTGCGCTCTCTCAAAGAAAGCGGAGAAACAGAAAAATTAAAAAAAGAACTCAAACGTTACTATGCTCTTTGCCCTGGTTCCTATTACACACGTGTGATCCGAGAAGAATTTTTATCTATCATCAAAGAATCAAACAAACCAGACAATCCCACCTATAACAAAGAATATCTTTTTGAATACCTATCTTACACCGCAGGAATTCCTGAAGAATCTTATGCCATCCTCGGCCGCAATTTAGGATTTGTGTATCCGAAAGATTCCTATGAATTGGGAAATAAACTCGGAGGAATGAGCTCAAGGATCCAAGGACATAAACTACTCAGCCTCGCCAAAGAATACTTCCGCATCGGGGAAGATAGTTTAGGACTAAGCCTTGTCAACTTTCATGTAAAACGGGAAAACCTTTCGGAAGAAGAAAAAGATGAAATTTTGGTCGGGATCGGCGACCTAACTTATAACACGTACTACACGGCGTTTCACACAAGGTCACTTCTCAAAAGACATTTTATACCTGATGACCCAATCCTACTTCCGACTTCTATTTCTGTTAGAATCTATCCACGTCCCCACCAAAGTATTGTAGCGCGTTACGCCAATGAAAACGATATCTCGGAAGACAAGGTCTATGCTCTGATGCGGCAAGAATCCTTCTTTAAGGAAACAGCGACCTCAAGATCCAATGCACGGGGCCTCATGCAAATTATGCCAGCCACAGGCAAAGAACTAGCATCTAGGATGGGGATCACTTCCTATTCCCTCTATGAACCCGAAACCTCAATCCGTTTGGGGACAAAATTTTTAGCCTATCTATTGAAATCCAACGGGAACGAATTGAAATGGGCGTCGATTGCTTATAATGGCGGCCCTGGAAATTTACGAAAATGGAAGAAGTCCGTTTACACAGGTGATTTTAACCATTTTTTAGAGGACCTTCCTTACAAAGAGTCGAGAGATTACTGTCGCATCGTGGTTTCGAATTTCTACGCATACGACATCATGAAAAAATACCATAAGTTGTAAAAAATGGCTTTTCCCCACCCTTTCCTCTGTCTATCCTTTGAAATAGACAGAGATATACAGGAGAAGATATGTCCGAAAAGGCAATTCTGAAAGTGGATGGAAAAGAGTTCGAACTTCCGATTTTAGTGGGAAGTGAAAACGAGAAGGCAATTGATATTACTAAACTCCGCCAATTGTCCGGTTATGTTACGATTGATTCCGGTTATTTAAATACAGGTGCTTGCACCAGTGAGATCACCTTTCTCGATGGAGAACAAGGAATCCTCCGTTACCGCGGAATTCCTATTGATGATTTGGCCGCTAAGTCTACTTTTACTGAAGTAGCTTATTTACTCATCTACGGCAAACTTCCAAACGATGCACAACTGAAAGAATGGAATAGTTCCATTACCAAACATACTATGATCCATGAGGATCTCAAACGGCTGTTCAACGGTTTCCCAAAGGATGGACACCCGATGGCAATCATGTCTTGTATGATGGGATGTTTATCTACATACTACCAAGACAGTTACGATCCAATGAATGAGGAACACAGAGAAATCTCCATCATTCGTCTCCTTGCAAAGTTTCCAACAATTGCCGCTTACGCGTATAAAAAATCTATCGGACAACCCATCATCCACCCACTCAACGAATTAGATTATGCATCTAATTTTATGAACATGATGTTTGCAGTTCCTGCGGAAGATTACCATATCGATCCAGAAATTGTTTCTGCACTCAACTTACTTCTTATCTTACACGCAGACCACGAACAAAACTGTTCTACGTCTACGGTTCGTTTGGTGGGATCATCCCTTGCAAACTTGTATGGTGCGATCTCTGCGGGAATCCTAGCCCTTTGGGGACCACGTCACGGTGGGGCAAACCAAGAAGTATTGGAAATGTTGGAAGGAATTAAAAAAAGCGGACTCTCGGTTAAAAAAATCGTAGAACAAGCCAAAGACAAAAACTCTAGTTTCCGATTGAATGGATTTGGTCACCGAGTTTACAAAAACTTTGACCCTCGTGCCAAAATCATCAAAGTAGCTTGTGACAAAGTTTTAAACAAACTTGGAATCAAAGACCCACTTCTTGACATTGCAAAAGAATTGGAAGAAGCGGCTCTCAACGATCCATACTTTGTTGAAAGAAAACTCTATCCAAACGTAGACTTCTACTCTGGAATCATCTACCGTGCGCTTGGAATTCCTACCAATATGTTTACAGTCATGTTTGCTATGGGAAGGCTTCCAGGTTGGATTGCGCAGTGGAAAGAGATGATTGAAGATCCTAGTTTAAAGATTGGTCGACCACGCCAAATTTACACTGGTCCAAAAGAAATCTCTTACGAAGCAGCAAAAAAACAGGCGTAAAAACCCTTAAACGAAATAAGGACAGGGGTGATGATCTCCTGTCCAAGACCTATCAATTGAAAAAAACATCCGCGAGCAAAATCCTTTTTTTAATTACACTTTCGGCTCTTTCATTTACCACCGCACTGCTTTCCGAAACCCCAAATGACATTGGGGAACGAATCATCCACACAACCAAATTTACCTATTGGATTGATCCCACTTCTTCTGTTCCCGTAGAATCCGTATTACAAACAGGCCAATTTGAAAAGATTACTGAAGATTTTGTCAATTTTGGTTTTTTGGAAGGAACACTTTGGTTAAAACTCGAACCCAAAGATTTTCCTGATCCCATCAAATATCCCTTACTTTTGATTCAAGCACATAACATTGATTCTGTGGAACTGTTTCACAAAAACGAAGGGAATTCCTACGTAGTATCAAAATCGGGTCATATCCAACCCGTATTTCAAAGAGAAATCCCCCATAGAAATTTTGCCTTCCGAATCGGGCACGAAAAAGAAACGATACTCATCGCCATTCGATCTGACATCTCTTTACAGTTTGCTTTTGTTTTTACCAACCAAAGAAATCTCCAAAGAGAGGACTACATCTCACAGTGGGTCTATGGACTTTTTTTTGGAAGTTTAGGAATCATCATCTTATACAATCTTGCGATTGCCTTTTTTGTAAGAGATAGAAATTATTTTTATTATATTGGATATGTTTTGTTTTTTGGTCTTGGCCAACTTTCGCTACTGGGATTTTGGGGATATTTTTTTGTCCCTGATTCTTACTTTTGGAAACGAATCGGTATCCCCGTTTTTTTTAGTATCTGTCTCTTTTTCTTTGTATTGTTTACTTCCCATTTTTTAAAACTGAAAGTGCGAATTCCGAAAATGGCTCGTTTCTATCAAGTTTTGGGATTTTTTTCGTTACTCAATGCCATAATCGCATTGTTTGGCGGTATCGCACAATCTTCCATTGGGGTAAGTTGGCTTTCTGTTTTGATCTGCCTGAGTTTACTCGGAGTGCTGATTTGGGGAATTTGGAAACGACTCAGATCCTTTTATTACTTTGCGATTGCCTTTGTTTTATTACTTCTCACTTGCACCGTTTACGGATTACTCAAATTTGGAATTCTTCCGACAAACCCATTTTTAGAAGAGATGTTATTTCCCATCGCTTCACTTGCTGACATCACATTGTTTGCTTTAGCTTTGGCTGATCGCATTCAATTATTACGCCAAGAAAAAGATATGGCACTGGCCCAAGTCACAAGCCTACGAAGAGAACGGAAAATTTCCAGGGACATTCTTATGCAGTCCCTTCCGAAAACCATTCCCGATGTAAAGAACTTACAAATCCAAATTTATATTTTGCCAATGAAAGATGTAGGTGGAGATTTCTATGAATACTTCTCACCGAATCCCTATGAAATAGGCATTGTACTTTGTGATGTTTCGGGGCATGGAATTCCCGCATCCCTGATTTCCGCCATGGGAAAGGTTGCCTTTACCACCCAAAAAGATAATATCTCATCGCCCAAACAAGTTTTAGAGGGAATGAATCGCGTGTTATACGGCAACTGTAATCCTCAATATGTAACTGCTTCCTATGTCTATCTCAACACATCGACGAAGGTTTGGCGGTTTGGACGTGCAGGCCACCCGAGTGCTTATCTCCAAAGAGCCAGTGGTGAAATCATCAAAGTCCATCCGAAAGGAAAAATCATTGGTGTGTTCCCCGAAATTCAAATTGAAGAAACTACATACCGGGTGGAACCCAAGGATCGTATCCTCATTCTAAGTGATGGGGTTTTGGAATGTTTTAATCCCGAAGGAAAAATGTATGGAGAATCCAATTTATTGGAATTTTTACGGACCAACCGGGAACTACCGAACCATCTATTCAAAGTGAAACTCATCCAGGATTTAGAGTCGTTTTCTAAAGCAGAAATAAAAGAGTGGGAGGACGACCTAACGTTTATTTTTCTGGAATTGGTATGACAAAAAGTTACGAACTCTTGGATTCAGGTGATTTATCCAAACTAGAAATTGTCGGTGGTTACAAACTCCTCCGTTCTTCCCCTAATTCTGCTTACGGAAAAGCAACTCCTGAAATTTGGAACGACCTCCATGCACAATACATCAAAAATGATTCCGGCTCTGGACATTGGAATTTTCAGAAAAAAGTTCCCGAAAGTTTTACCATTGAATTTTCCAATTTAACTTTCAAAATCAAACTCACTCCTTTTGGCCACATCGGCCTCTTCCCGGAACAAGAAACCAATTGGAACCGTATCCGAGAGATTGGAAAAAAGAAACATGGCCTCGAAGTTTTAAACCTATTTGCTTATTCGGGTGGATCGACTCTTGCTTGTTTGGATGCTGGTATGGGTGTTTGTCATGTAGATGCTTCCAAAGGAATGGTGGACTGGGCTCGCGAAAACGCAAAACTCTCAGGACTCGATTCCAAACCAGTTCGATGGATTGTGGATGATGTCATGAAGTTCATTCGTCGGGAAATCAAACGTGGAAAAAAATACCAAGGCCTCATTCTTGACCCACCGAGTTTCGGTCGTGGTTCCAAAGGAGAGGTTTGGAAGATTGAAGAGAACTTGCCGGAACTAATGGATGCACTTATGGAACTCTCTGATTCCAAACCAGAATTTGTCATTCTCAGTTGCCATAGCCAAGGATTTAGTCCCCTAACATTAGAAAGGATATTGTCTTCACGAATCAAAACAAAAGGTACTTACCAAACCTCAGAGTTATTTATACCTGAAAAATCAGGGAAAAAATACCCGGCTGGATTTTGTACTTTCTTCTCCAAATAAAAAGTGAATCCTTTGTAAGCCCTATGCCAAATAGAAGACAATACATCACTAGTTTTTCCAATCCCAAGGTCAAATGGGTAGCGGGACTTAAGGAAAAAAGAAATCGGGATGAAGAAAAAAAATTCTTCATCGAAGGGTATCGTGAAATCAAAAAAGCAATCACAAGTAACCCTAGCTCACCTATCCCTTGTTTGCCTGTCAATATCACAAGTTTGTTTATCTCACCCGAATGTTTTTTAGGTGAAAACGAAGAACAATTGATTCAATCAGTTCATTGCCCCGTTTTTGAACTTCCTCGTAAAATTTTTGAAAAGATTTCGTATAGAGATAGGCCCGATGGGCTCATCGCTGTGGCAGAAACTCCTGATGCCGCAGTCCCTTGGGAAAAAATAAAATCAATAGATACCAATCCTATCCTTATTATTGAAGGAGTGGAAAAACCAGGAAACCTGGGTACCATTCTCCGAACGGCAGAAGGGGCCGGGGTGGGAATTGTGATTGTGACCGATCCAAGGATTGATCTTTTTAATCCTAATGTGGTTCGTGCAAGTACAGGCACCATTTTTACTCTGCCTGTTTATATTGGAGATTTAAAAGAAGTCCTCACAAAATTCCAATCGAAAGGTTATAAACGTTACGCAGTTACCCCTGAAGGAAAAACTCTTTATACATCTGTCAATATGAAAGAGAAATCAGTATTTTTATTTGGAAGTGAACAATATGGCCTAAGTTCCGATGCAAAACAACTTTCAGACGACACTCTCCACTTACCGATGCTCGGTGAGGCTGACTCTTTAAATCTAGCTATGTCTTGCGGAATTGTTTTATACGAATCCATCCGACAAAGAAACAAATGAAAATTTATTTTTATATTTCTGGCCATGGGTTTGGGCATATCAGTCGTTCAGGAAATATCATCAAACGTCTACTGGCAGCCGAATTTATTGATGAGATCCATCTAATCAGCACTAGGATTACCTTTTTAGATTTCACCCATCCCAAACTTAAAACACGAAATCTAAAATTAGATGTAGGGGTTTCACAAAAAAATTCTCTCTCAATTGATTTACAAACTACCAAAGAGGAACTCCAAGACTTTGAAAAAAACAAAAATCACCTCTTAAAAGAAGAAACCGAATACTGCAAAAAAAATAATATCTCACTCATCCTAACTGATAGTTCTTCTTTTCCTATCACCATTGCCTTAGAAACAGGAATCCAAAGTATTTTTCTCGGTAACTTTACTTGGGATTTTATTTATAAAAACTATGCCAAAGACGATGCCTATTTTGGGAACCTAGGCGAACAATTGCAGGTTGAATATGGTTTTGCCACAGAAGCACTCATTTTACCTTTCTCTTGTCCCATGCCTGCTTTCTTAGATTCAACTAACATTGGTCTTGTGGGAAGAAAACCAACCCTGTCGAAAGATTTGACCAGACAAAAGTTTGGGTTTAAAGACGATACTACCTACATTCTATTGTCTTTTGGAGCTTACGGATTGGAAGGGACCCAACTACAAACAAAAAATCTTAACCCTTCCATTCAGTTAGTTGCTTATGGGGTTCCAGGAATCCAAACAGAAGGAATCCTTGTCCCGGAAGTCTCTCACTATCCCGATCTTGTGGCAGCGGCCGATTATGTTTGCACAAAACCGGGATACGGAATTTTAGCTGAATGTTATTACGCAAAAACTCCTATTCTTTATACAGACCGAGGTGATTTTTCAGAGTATCTTTATTTGGTAAATGCACTCGATCTTTACTTTCGGTCGGCATATATTGACCTTCCCCGAATAATTTCTTGTCAATTTGAGGAAGTGCTGACTCTAATTAATACGATCGACTCGATGACTCCTAAGTTAGAACTGAAAACCGATGGAGAAGAAGATGTTGTTTCGCACTTATTAGAATACAATTAAATGCCAGGCCCAGACTCATATACAGACAGAATCCTCCAAGATTTAGAAGCCACAGAAAACGGATACTTCCAAATCGAAAACTCCTCTGGAAAAGCCGTATTAAAAATAACGAAACCTGGTCCGAAAGGGAAAAAAGTCGATTACAAAGACGTCTTAGCTCGGGTGCAACTATTTGGTGTCGAAGGTTATAACCTAGAACAAATCAAAAAAGTAGTGGCCTTGGCGGAAAATAAACCTGTTGAAATCGGTACTTGGTCCAAAGGGGATCCCGTAAACTCTTATGCTGACATCACGATCTCCGAAGATCATATGGAAGCCAAAATGGTTCTCCATCCTCCCAAACATGGGGGAGCACTTCTCAGCGAATACCAGTTACGTGAACAAATTGCTTCCGTTGGAATTTCCGTCGGTATCATTGACTCAGTAATTCAAAACCAAGTTAAAAATCCCGATTTTTTTGTTCCTTATACGATCGCCAAAGGGTATCCCCCAGTTTCAGGAAAAGATGGGGAAATTAAAATTTTCTTTCGATCGGACAACAAACCCCAGTTAGAGGAAGATGAACATGGACGTATCGACTATAAAAATATTGGAGTCATCCAGTCAGTCAAACCAGATGATTTAATTGCGGAACGAATTCCTCCCAAAAAAGGAGAGTTCGGCAAGACAGTGAATGGATCCATGATTCCTTACCAGGAAGAGAAAACTGTCGACTGGAATCTGGGACCAAACGTGGAACTAAGAGGGGACAAACTGTACGCTAAAATCGCCGGCCGTCCCGTTCTATCGGCAGCTTGGGAAATCAAAGTGGATGAAGTGATCCAACTGGAAGCCGTTGATTATTCCACCGGAAATATTGACTTTCCTGGAACCATTATCGTCGAAGAAAAGATTGGAGATGGCTTTTCCTTAACCACAAGCGGAAGTATCATCATTCGTAATTCTGTAGGTAAAGCTTTCCTCAAAGCCAAAGGCGATATCGTTTTGTCAGGTGGGTTTATGGGACGGGGCGAAGGTTATATTGAATCAGAAGGAAATATCTACGCCAAATTTGTAGAACAAGGAAAACTCACAGCCCAAGGAAGTATCTTTGTGGAGGAAGCTGTGATGCATTCGGAGCTTTCTGCAAAAGATTTCATTCGGGTCATGGGAGGTAGAGGAGAAGTCATCGGGGGAACCGTCATTGCTGGAAACTCGCTCACTTGTGCCAAACTTGGTGCGGTTGTAGAAACCAAAACCAAAGTAGCAATTGGAACTCCACCTGAACTTTTAGATGAACTCAATCGTATGAAAAAAGAAATCGCTGACAAAGAGATCACTCTCCACAAAGTCCAACTAACACTTACAAAACTCGTGGAAAAAAGTCAGAAAAAAGAACTAAGTAATGAAGAAAAAGAAACCATCTCCAAACTAAAAGATGCTAACGAAAAGTTCACAAAGGTTTTAGAAACACAAACCAAACAATTTGAAACAGCCCTTGGCTCTTACGAGCCAAACCCAGAGGCATTTGTGGATGTGGAGAGAGAAGTGTTTCCAGGAGTAGATCTTAGTTTTGGAGCAGGAAAAAACTACCGAATGGGAATTAATTCCCTCGTTGGGAAAACTCATTTTTATTTAGGAACCGACGGTAGCATTCAAACCGATAGAACTGTGATTCGAAAGGAAGACTAAAGACTTAGATTATTTCTAGTCTCCGCTTATAATCCCTTCTTCTTCATCACGAGAAATTCTTTTTTCGGATTTAAGATCTGCATCAACAGAGTTTGTCACTTCTGGGATAGTGGTCTTCTTTCTTTTCTCAAATTTCAATTTTGTCAAATCAGCTTTATCAAAAACTAACCAATGTTTATTACGAAATCCAGAAACTTTTTTGAAGGAAAATCCTTGGCCTTGTAATATGTACGTTGATTGTGGGAAATGTTCAAAAGGAATATCTGGGATATTGGACCAGTCAAAATAATTCCCTTGTTCATCATAAGAAACTTCTTTCTGAAGTTCTCCAAAAAGAATCTCTATCGATGTTTCAGAAGCCCAGATATAAAAACCTGTTCTAGAATAGTGAGACACGACTGATCGAACTGGATTGTATTTAGAGATAACAAGCAATAGTTGGTCTGGTTTTAATTTTTGTAAACCATCCACAAGGTCCAAAGCAAACTCTTTGATTTCCTTTTCTTCAAAAACATATTGGTTTACATCACCATAGGAACTTTCTTCGCGAAAACGAATGTTTCCAAGCAAATCCAAAACTTTATCTTCTGTAATTTCCACAGGATGTGCAAAAGTTTTGGGAACCGATGATTCTGATTTTAGATTGATTTTGTCGCGAGCAACTGTGTAAATCGCAAACTCATTACTACGAAAAAGCAGCGCTCTACTCTTTACACCTGTAGCACAGGAGTTAAAAGTTAAGGATAAAAGAAGAAGGGAAAAAATTCGGTAGAGTTTCATTACGCTTATGCCTCTAGAGTTTTTTGAAACTCCGGAAATTTGGAAAGGTATTCATCTAAAGTCAAAATGGAAAGGATATGGTTGAGTCCAGAAAGACGGAATACAGAATTAAGGTTTTTATTTAGATTGGTGACGAAGATTTCAACGCCACGATTATGGAGTGCCGAGGAAGCCTTAATTACGGCTCCAATCCCACTTGAATCCAAAAATTTTACAGAATGGAAATCCATTGTCAATTTTCCAAAATTCTGACTTTCAATCGCCTTCTCAAATTCTTGATAAAACTCTCTTGAGTTTTCCATCAGGACATCCCTTTGGATCGATAGAAGCAGGTGACTTTCCTGACGGTGGCTTAGAATCAACATAGATGGATTAACAATACGTTACGATTCTCTGGATTTGTGTCAAGAAAATCGGGCTTACGAAAGAGGGGCCAAATCCGTTAGATTCATCTCTAAATCGTGCGGATACCCTTCTTTATCATTATAAATTACTATGGCCTTGTCAGACTGGATTTCTTTAATTTCCACTGTGGATCCAGTGAAGATAAAAATTCCTTTGTTTAGGAAAGTTGGTTTGGTGAGTTTTGCCTTATCGCCTGGCTTCATTCCCCATCCTCTGTTTTTAAATAGAGGTCTTTGCCGGCCTTTTTCATGACATCAAAGATATACATTTGGCTGTGGTCCACTCGAGTTCCAATGTCATAAATAGCATCTGTAAAATCAGCACCTTCAATTTTGGCAGAAGCGAGTTTGGCAAACCTTAAGTCGGCACCGCGGAAATTGGCGTTTCGAAGATCGGCTCCATTAAAAAACGAAGCCTTGAGATTGGCACCTTGAAAGTTGGCTCCCACAAAACTAGAGTTTTGAAGGAAGGCATTGTGAAGGTCCGCACCACTAAAATCAACTCCGTCCAACTTTTCTTTTTCCAACATAACACTGGATAACTTGGCTTCCCTAAGGTGGCCTTGGTTGTGAAGGAGTTCCATGGTTTGGGATTTGGTGATTCGGTTTTCTTTCGGAACACCTTGTCCCGACTCGTAATCTTCTACTGCTTTTTTCAGAGCAGCTACAGCGGATTCAGGGTAGTTTTTTCTTCTTTCAGGAAACTCGAACAGAGTTTCTAAAGTTTCAGGAGATAAGTTTTTGAGTTCTAGAAGCGATTTACCTTTAGCGTATTCGGTTGCCATGGCAAGAGCCACAATTCCGAACCCACATCCTGTCGTGGTATAACTTGCGTCTTCCACAACAGAGTGGTCGTTTAACTTTAAGTAGATGCGATATCCGTCCCCGCAACCTGTGTTGCGGTAGTAGGAGACGACGGTAGCATCGTCCATCTCACGGTAATTCATCCTTTGGTCGTTGATTTCTTTGTAGCGAGCAAAGTCCATTACTGCCATGAGTGTTCTCCCCGTTTATTAGTTAGACGGATTTGGCGGATGCCAATTACTTCATTTTGTATTTTTTCTTGAACTTGTCTACGCGGCCTGTTGTATCCAAAAGTTTGGATTTTCCAGTAAAGAATGGGTGGCAGTTGGAACAAATTTCCACACTGATATCCCCGGCAGTAGATCTAGTTTCGATCACAGTACCGCAAGCGCATTTGATTTTAGCAGCAACGTATTTTGGATGTATGTCAGTTTTCATGGTGGCCCTTTTAGTTCGTATTCATGCTGGCGAGGAATTGGTCGTTGGTCTTCGCACCGCGCATTTTTTCAATCAATAGTTCCATACTTTCGGTGATACTCATGGGAGAAAGTACTTTTCGGAGGATAAAAACACGAGTGAGGGTGTCCTGTGGAAGCAGGAGTTCTTCTTTTCTCGTTCCAGAGCGGTTGATGTCAATGGCAGGAAAAATTCGTTTGTCCGCGAGTTTTCGGTCTAGATGAATTTCCATATTTCCCGTTCCCTTAAATTCCTCAAAAATCACCTCGTCCATTCGGGAACCGGTATCAATGAGGGCCGTAGCGATGATGGTGAGTGACCCACCTTCTTCGATGTTTCTTGCGGCTCCAAAAAAACGTTTTGGTTTGTGGAGGGCGTTGGAATCCACACCACCAGAAAGGATCTTTCCTGAAGTAGGTACCACTTGGTTGTAAGCCCGAGCAAGTCTTGTGATGGAATCAAGTAAGATGACCACATCTTTCCCATGTTCTACAAGTCGTTTTGCTTTTTCAATGACCATCTCTGCTACTTGTACGTGGCGTTGTGCTGGTTCATCAAAAGTGGAACTCACCACTTCTCCCTTTACATGGCGAGCCATGTCAGTAACTTCTTCGGGACGTTCATCAATGAGTAATACGATAAGAAAAATTTCAGGGTGGTTTCTTGTAATCGCATTGGCGATCGATTGCATAAGAACCGTTTTACCAGTTCTAGGTGGAGCTACAATGAGAGCCCTTTGTCCCTTTCCAATCGGACACATAAGGTCAATGATACGAGTGTCCAAATGACTCGGGTCAAACTCCATATTGATTCTTTCGTCTGGATAAAGCGGAGTTAGGTTATCAAATAAATTTCTTTTCCCGGCCACTTCCACCGGGAATCCGTTGATAGATTCCACGCGGAGCATGGCAAAAAATCTTTCTGCTTCTTTAGGTGGTCGTATAAGTCCCGTTACTGTATCGCCAGTACGAAGACCAAAAAGTTTAATTTGAGAAGGAGATACATAAATATCATCTGGACCTGGCACATAATTGTAGTCAGGTGACCTTAGGAAACCATAACCATCAGGGAGTCTTTCCATCACTCCGGCTGCATGCACTTGGCCGTCTTTTTCGGTTTGTGCTTGGAGAAGAGCAAACATCAAGTTTTGTTTCTTTAGTCCATGAGTGTTTTCCACTCCCAAACCTTTGGCAAGGTCTGCTAGTTCATTGATGTTTTTTTTCTTAAGTTCTACTAAATCAAGTGGAGGAGGAATGGGACCTTCGTATCGGCCTTTTTTCTTCTTAAATTGTTTCGGTGGTTCGGAACCATCTTCTTGGTCCATGATGCCGTTTGTGTATTCGGTTTGGTCTTCGGGGGGATTAACTTGAATTTCGTCTTGTTTGCGTGATGCCATAGATTGTTCTACATTGATTGTTAGAGTATTTGATTAAATTTGGGAAACCATTTGTGCAAGTTAAGTATGCAAGGGAAACAGCGAAGTGCGGAGGTGTTTTCTCAAACGGTAATGAAAAAATCGTTTTTCCCTGATTTTCGTCAACGTCTTTTTTTTGTCTTTTTTCTCGCTGGACTTTGATTTTTACTCTGTTTCTTCGCAATAGGCCCTGATTTCGAAGATTTCACCGGTTTCTTAAGGATTTTGGCCTTTTTAGAAGAAACAGGTTTTCCTTTCATGGCTGTTTTTTTCGCCGTTTGCTCTGGTTTTTCCGAGCGTTTTCTAGGAATGACTGTCTTCACTTTGGTTTCATTACGGAAACGTTCGGAAAGTTTTAAAAACCGGATTCTATTTTGCAAAGTAGTTCTTGGAACACCGAGCTCCGTTGCTGTATGTGAGATATTGTTTGAATTTCTTTTAAGCGACTTATGGATGTAATGCGCTTCCATTTCTTCCAAAACTGACTCCAAGGGAAGTTTGGAATGGAAGGCTTCCTCTAAATTCGGGAATTCAGACTGTCCATTCCCCGTCGGGTTGGCAAAAGAAGAAGGAGAAAAATGATATAAAAACCCAAACACCTTTTTTTCTTTTTTTAATGTCACGATTCGAAGTGTGACCCTAAGCTCAGTTATGTTCGTATACAAAACACTGGTGTCGGCGTCCTTACCCAAACTCATATCATGGTCCTTTAAATAAGCCGCAAGAACTTCTCTATTGAGATTGTGAAGGAATTTTTCTGCTAACTGAAGCGAGTCACGAAACAAAGATTTGGTGAGAATTTCTTTTTCAAAAGTTTCATTATAAAAAACAGTGGAGCCTGTGACATCAGTTGCCAATAGTCCATCCGGAAAATGAGATAGGATGAGTTCCATAAACCACTGGACAGAATCAGCGTTTTCCTTCTTTTTTTCGAGTTTGGATTCGATTTCTTCTAGTTTTGGATCCCGAATCTGCAAAGCATCTAACTTAGTGAAGGCGGCAAGAAACCGAGGTTTGTCCCAATTGTCTTTTTTTTCTCCATTGAGACCGATGACCGGAATCTGAGCGGATTCTTTAAAATATAAAATCAAGTTTTCGTGAAGTTCCGTTTCGAGGATGTCCAAGGGGATTTCATCCAAATCTTCTCTTTCTCTTCCCAAATCGGATAACTCGCGGTGGACACGATCTTTGGAAAGTAGACCTAACAACTCACCCTCCTCCGAAATGACGGGAAGGTGGGTAGCTCTTGTCAGCAAAAAATGACGGTAGAGTGATTCAAACTTCACTAACCAGTCATTCTTTGGAATTTGATACCTGTGAAAATCGAAATTTTAGTTTTCTTGAATCGTGTTTTGCTTTTGTTTGTGAAGGCCCATCCAAATCGGTTGGACCCAAACATTGTCAGCGGTTTGGTATTCTTCGGGGATCTCAGCTTTTTGCGATCGTAAAGACATAAGACTGTAAACTAGCGAACGTTTGTATGTGTGGAGAGAAAGTTGGTAATTACCGGATAAAAAAAACTCTTTTGCATGGTCTTTTTCTGTTTTTGCCATCACAAGATACCTTTGGATTTTCTCTTTGGTATCCCATTCCAATTGTTTGGAACCGTTTTTATCTTCCCCTTCGATAAGAATCCATTGTCCCATGGCTTTTTGGTAGAGCTGGTTTGCAGATTCTTCCATGGGAAAACAGAGTTTTCTTTGTGTGGCGTGGATGTCTCCCTCGGCAATGGAAAGAGTTTTTTCAATTTCCACACGGTTGCCACCACGGTAGGTTTCTTCCACTTGTGTGCGCATCGCCTCAACCGAAGTTTTACCAATTTCTGGTTCCAACTTCAATTGTTCTTTGATGTCGAGAACCAGTGTTATTTTTCCATCTAATTGTTTTTTACGTTCTCTGTAAGACATTGTGGTTTTAGCCACAATGCTGAGAGTAAAAAAGAAGATGAGAACACCGGCAATCCTCTTCATATTATTTTTTCTTTTCTTCTGGATAGATCGCTTTTCCGTTTTCATCAAACTTAGGAGTTGGGGGAACAGACTCACGTCTTGCTCCTTCCGTCTCTTTGATTTGAGCATTGGCTTCCATTAGTAGATCCAATTTTTTGGAAGTGATGAGGCCGTAATTGTCGTCATGTTGTTCTAAAAGATCCAAAGGTTTTGCATCAGGATTTCCGGGTGGAACAACCGTTCTTTCCATACGTTTGTTTTCCACAAAGTTAATGATCGTATCTCTCACCTTCTCGTAGTTACGTTGTTTTTCTTCGTTACGAGCATCTTTTAAATCTTCATTGGAACGGTATTGGTATTCTGGTTTGTCTTCATCCGGTGTTTTGCTGTAAATCATCGCAAGGATAGCAAAACGTTTGGCACGGCGTAAAGTAAGAATCCCTTCTTTATATAGAGTGAGTTTGTATCGGTATTGGTGTGGGCTTGAGTTAAGACCTGTTGTATAAAGATCTTCAGAAGAACGAAGGTCCCGGAAACCTAAACGTAACAACGCTTTGGCGTTATTGTCGTTGGATCGAATGATTGTGGGAGCTGCGGCTTCAAGTAGCGCTCTTGCATCTTCAATGTACTTTTGAAGAACGATTTCAAAGATAGCTTTTAGTTCTCCTTGGGCTTGGCGGAGTTGGCGAAATCCATACACATAGTTACTTTGTAAGTACCACATGTTTCCGCTGAAGTCAGATTGGTTGGCTGCTTTGAGAAGTTTGAAATAATCAAAGTCCAAATTCTTTTTGGAAGGATCCGCAGCGGGTGTCTCAGCTCCAGGTTGTGCCGGTGCCTGCACCTCTTCTTGGGAAGGCGCCAAATTGCTGAGAGCCACATTGATAAAATTTAAGTTTTCTTTGTTTTCAAAGATTAAAATCCCCAGATTTGTTTGTTCTGGAGATACTGCGCTGATATGTGAGATGTGACCCACAACCATTGCAAAAAAGAGGATGAATTTCCATTTTCCCATAGCTCTACCTTGTTTTATATATCGGAGCTACAGGAAAAACCAGGACTAAATTTTACATTTTTTGGATTCGTTCTATGGCAGAAATGACATCTTCGCGCTTTCCAAAGGCAGAAAGTCGAAAATATCCCTCTCCTGCCGGGCCAAATCCCGAACCAGGGGTTCCCACCACTTGTGCTGTTCCCAAAAGTTCGTCAAAAAATTCCCAAGATTTGAGCCCTCTTGGAGTTTTTAGCCAAATGTAAGGAGCGTTCATTCCCCCAAATACAGTATAACCTGCCTTTACCAATCCTTCTCTGATGAGTTTCGCATTTTCCATATAGTAGGAAATTTGTCCTTTAATTTCCACTTGGCCTTGTGTGGAAAAAACTGCCTCGGCTCCTTTTTGTGTTACGTAAGACACTCCATTGAACTTGGTGGTGTGGCGGCGGTTCCAAAGAGAATTAAAACTCACTTCTTCTCCCGATTTTGTTTTTCCTTTTAAGTCTTTGGGAATCACAAGGTAGGCGCAGCGAGTTCCGGTAAATCCAGCCGTTTTGGAAAAAGATCTAAATTCCATTGCCACTTCTTTGGCTCCTGGAATTTCGTAAATGGATTTGGGAATTTCTGGATCTTGGATAAAAGATTCATAAGCCGAATCGTAAAGAATGATACTTCCCATTTTTTTGGCAAAGTTCACCCATTCCGTAAGACGTGCCTTAGTTGCGACCATCCCGGTTGGGTTATTCGGATAACAGAGGTAAATGATGTCTGGTTTTTCTTTTGGAAAATCTGGTTCAAAATTGTTTTCTTCTGTTGCCGGCATATAAATGATATTCGCATATCGTCCGTCCGCACCCACTTCTCCCGTACGACCTGCCATCACATTGGTATCGACATACACGGGATAGACGGGATCGACGACGGCAATTTTACTATCTAAAGAAAATATCTCTTGGATGTTTCCGCAGTCACATTTAGAACCGTCTGAAACAAAAACTTCATCTTCTGCGATTTGGACCCCACGTCCGGTGTAGTCGTGAGCAATGATCTTTTGGATGAGAAAAGAATACCCTTGTTCTGGTCCATAACCATGGAATCCATTAGCACTTCCCATTTCTTTGGCCGCATCCACCATAGCATTCACAATCGTTGGTGCCAAAGGAAGAGTAACATCCCCAATTCCAAGACGGATGATTTTAGCATTTTGGTTGGCATCGGAATAGGCTTTGACCCTTCTTCCAATTTCTGGAAACAAATATCCTGCTTTTAATTTTAAATAGTTTTCATTTATCTGAGTCATCTTCTTCTTTATTTTCCTCTATGAGTTTTCTCGATCTAAATCCTTCATGATAACCGTGTTCGTATAACACGTCTTCTTCGCCCCAAGTCCAACAATAGAACCCAGTCCCGTGGTCAAAATCAACGAGCCACAATCCTTTGACATCGATATGCATGGCCAAAATTTCATTCGTCCAATGTTTTACAATTTCACCGATTTCTTCTTCTTTGGCTTCTAAAACATTTTCCGGCAGTAATTTGTTCCGCACATCGTCAGCAAGAACGCTGGCCCTTAAATAGTATTCTCTTGTGATGTCTCGCACGAGCGGTAGGACCTCTTTTGCCTCATTTAATGTCCAAATCTTTTTAGTCAAAATCCACTCCAAGACTTAGGCAAAGTAAGGCCATCCGAACCACCACGCCATACTTCGCCTGACGGAAGTAAGCTGCATTGGGGAGGTCATCTACATCGGTAGAAAGTTCATTCACACGAGGAAGTGGATGGAGGATGGTTGTATCTTTTTTAGAAGCAAGGACAAGTTCCTTATTCACTTTATAAATATCTTTTAGTTTTTCATACTCTCTATGATCAGGGAAACGTTCTTCTTGGATACGGGTAACATAGGCAACATCCGCGTCCCAGAAGGCTTTGATGTCTGTGGTTTCTTCCCAAGTCATAGGAAAACCTTCTAAGTTCTTTTTGTACTTTTCAGGAAGCCGCAACTCTTCAGGACTGATCAGATACAAGTGCACCGGATAATGACGTAGTAGATTGATAAGAGAGTGGATGGTTCTTCCGTATTTCAAATCGCCGATAAAAGCGATGTTTAGACCATCGATCTTTCCTTTTTCAGAAACAATCGTGTACAAATCGAGAAGGGCTTGGGTGGGGTGTTGGCCGGCACCATCTCCTGCGTTGATCACAGGGATGTTCACGGCCCCTGCGGCAATCCGTGAGGATCCTTCCACTGGGTGGCGGATGACTGCAATGTCACAATAGGCTTCGATCATCTTCATCGTATCATACAAGGTTTCCCCCTTAGAGATCGAGGAAAACTGGAAACCCACGGTAGAGATCAGCCTTCCCCCTAGCCTTTCCATAGCCGCTTCAAAACTCATTCTCGTCCGGGTGCTGGCTTCAAAAAACAAAGAGGCCAGGAGTTTCCCATGTAGGATTCCAAAGGCTTTACCTGATTCATGCAGGGCATTCATCCGGTTTGTTTTTCCAATTAGGTAATTGAGGTCGTCTTTGGAAAATTGGAGGGTGTCTAAAATGTTTTTGTGAGAATAAGAGTGCATAAGTCAGAAATCTTTTCTCTAGGGTTTTTGGTATCGAATAAATCGAAAACATATTTTTTGGTATTTATGGTCGACACGATTCAGAACAAACTCCGCGATATGGAACTGGTCACCCAACACCTGGTCCAACCTGACGATTTGAACTACCATAACAATCTTTTTGGGGGGAAAATGCTCTCCTGGATCGATGAAGGGATGGCAATGTATGTGATGAATAAAATTCGTTATACCAATATTGTCACGATGAGTATGGACAATGTGGTATTTCGCTCGCCTGCCAGGGCTGGAGACATCATCCAAATCTACGGAAAAATCGTAAAATACGGAAAATCTTCTGTCACTTCCCGGACTTTGGCCATTACCAATAACCCGCAAACGGGAAAAATGTCCGCAGTGATCGAAAGTGATATCACCTATGTTTGTTTAGGTGACAATGGAAAACCGACCGCTTACTTTCGGAACTTTACCCCATCCACTTAGGATAGAGAGTTTGATCAATTCCGAGTAGATTAAAGATCCTTCCCGCAATAAAATCTCCAAGGTCGTCCAAAGTTTTTGGCATTTGGTAGAAACCGGGGGATGCAGGAAGAATGATAGCCCCCGCCTCGTCCAGTGTCAAAAGATTTTTTAGATGGATGCGGTTGTAAGGAGTCTCTCTCGGAACTACAATGAGCCTTCTTCTTTCTTTCAAGGATACATCAGCGGCTCTTTCAATTAAATTTTCGGTTAAACCTTGGGACATCGAAGCCACAGTCTTCATACTGCAGGGAACTACAACCATCGCATCCCAACGGTTGGATCCACTGGCAATGTCTGAGCCTATATCAAAAAAATTACGCACATGAAATTTATGTTTGGGTTTGGTTTTCCATTTGGTTTCCACAAAAGATAGGATGTCTTCTGTGGACTCCACTTTCGTTTCATACTCTTCGGAAAAAATACGTAATGCTGCAGGACTTGCAGTGATATAGGTTTCGCCCTCTACTTCAGACAAAGCACGAAGGAATCTTGCAGCATAAATACTACCACTGGCTCCGGCAAGACCCACCACAAGTTTCATTAGAAACTAATTCCTGAAGAGACTTTCAGTAAAAATTCATTCCATTTATCAAAAAGAATCGCAAGGAACAACACAACACTGATCCAAGAATTGATTTGGTAAAAAACCATCGGTAAGTCTTTCGATTTATACTGATAAGAAATTTTATGTTCATACAAAACTAAAACTCCAATCACAGATAAAATCAGAAAGTACATAACACCAAGACCTGCACTGCTTCCGGCAAAGATAAAAAATACAAAAGAGAGGATATGGAGAAAAACAGCAATGGCTCTCGATTTGGTTTCACCTAGGCGAGAGGGAATGCTATGAAGATTTTCTTTAGCATCAAAGTCCATATCCTGGATGGCATATAACACATCAAAGGCGGAGATATGGAAAAGAAGGCCCAGAGAAAATAAAATAGGAACTAAGTTGATGGTTTCTGTGATGGCAATCCAAGCTCCGAGTGGTGCCAAAGAAATCGCAAACCCGAGAACCAAATGACAAAAAAGAGTGAACCGTTTGGTAAGTGAATACAGGAATAAAACAAAGAGAGCTGGGAAAGAGAGTAAAAAAGCCAGTTTGTTTACAAAGAAACTCGCAAAGATAAAAATGAAGGAGGACAAACCAATAAAAAGAAGGGCGGAGAGTTTAGAAATTTTTCCAGAAGGAATTTCTCGGTTTTGGGTGCGTGGGTTCTTTTCATCAATTTCTGAATCCACATAACGATTGAACCCCATGGCGGCACTGCGAGCACTCACCATACAAACTAGCACTAGGGCCGCAATACGAAGTAAGTCTCCCGTATCCAAAGTGGATTCCAAATAGGCGAGGAGGAAACTGATCCCAGCGAAGGGCAAGGCAAAGAGTGTGTGGGAAAATTTTACCATTTTAGCGTAGAGAATTAGGTTTTTAAAGAAGTTCATGGCATCCTTTCTGCCCATAGTTTAGACAGAGAAAAGGTTTTTTGGTTCATTCTGATTCGATTTCTTCCGTTCTTAGAACCAAGGTCTTAATTTATGAATATCCGTCTTTCATTTCTTGGTAGATTCCCCGTATCCTTTGTTACATTCGGGATTTTTATTCTTACCACACTCACCACGTCTACGAGTGCTCACCCCAGTTTGGAAGACCGACCCCTCCGAATTTTTTTCCATTGTGGAAAAGAACTCTTCACACAAATGGACGAGGAAGGCCGCGGAGGCCTGAGTGCCCTACTTGGATTTGTGGAACGAGAAAAAATGGATTTAGATTTAAAACGAGGAAAAGGGTACATGTTGTACCCTTTTAGTCCCAAAGACAAACCTTTGGAATTTCCTTTTGATGGATTTACTCTCGGAAAACCAAAAGAGATGAACCATGGCCCCGTAAAACTAGGCTTAGGTTCCATCCAGGAACTCATTGATGTCAAAAATATTGAGGATTTTGATGGTTGGATTGTTTATGTAGGGGCCGATGAGGAAACAAAGATTCCCCTCCTTCCTTGGCAAAACCACCCTGAGCTTCCTTTATTCCTTCTTGTGGAAGGAAAACCACAAGTGCGGTTTCGGTATTTATCGAATGTCCACCAAATCGAATGTCCGAAAGACTATGGAAGGCTTGGAACTTTAAACTTATTCTTTCGAAAACGAAATTTGATTCGATTGGATTATAAACTAGAATCGATTAACTTAACCGATCGGAATCGTTCTTGGAAACAAAGAAAGGAATCAGAATCCGAAGAAGGACTGGACAAACCTACTCCGAAAACGAAGGACATAGGGAAGAAAGAGGACAAGTCGAACAAAATGTCCGGCGTGCCTGGCAGTTCTTACGACCGAGAAATATTAGGTACAGAGATAGGTTTCGGCAAATCTCCTTAGGAGTGATTTTCATCATTTCCCGTTCAATTTGTACGGGATCAGTTTTTTTGGTAAAACCCAATCGTTTGGTAAGACGTTTCACATGGGTATCCACCACAAAGCCCTCTACCACTCCATAAATTTCGGCAAGCACCACGTTTGCAGTTTTTCTTCCAAACCCAGGGAGTTTGATGGCCTCCTCCATTGTATCTGGAATTTTTCCTCCATACTCATTCAAAACCATACGCGCAAAACCTTGGATGCTTTTGGCTTTGTTTTTATAAAATCCTGTGGAGAAGATTTTTTTCTCTATGGCTACCAGTGGTGCATTAGCAAAAGATTCGAGTGTGGGGAAACTACGAAAGAGTTCAGGTGTGACAGTATTGACACGTTCGTCTGTACACTGGGCACTGAGAATGACCGCAATGGCCAATTCATAAGGTTTCGAAAAAAGAAGGGGAGCTTCTACTTCACCGAACTCCGCCTCTAAGAGACGGTAGACTTCGGTGATAGCGGGTGTTTTTTTGGATCGTTTCAATCCACAAGCAAACTAAAAAAATTAAGCTGCTGGTGCTGGTTGTGCTTTTGGAGTGATTCCTACGTATTTTTTAGGAGTGATGGCAGTGATATCGCCGCCGTGGTCTTTAATTGCCACTTTCAAACCTTTTTTACGAAGAGTTCGCAAAGCACGTGTAGAAATCTTAACGCGAACCCAACGGTTTTCGTCTTCCAAAAAGATTTTCTTTGTGATCACATTCACCTTCCAGATACGGCGATTCTTTTTATGAGAATGGGCTACGTTGTTCCCTGCCGTTGTTCCTTTTCCGGTTACTACACATGTTCTAGCCATAATTATTACCTTGTTTCGCTATGTTTTTGTACCCGTAGAATGGGTCAATTCGAAACGAATCTTTTCCTGAAAGAATCGAAGTGCCTCCACGGGTGTGTCAGCAAATCCAAAAAGTTGCAGGTCCTCTTCTGAAATCAGGCGCATCTCGGCTAGTTTTTTGAAATTGATCACTTGGGTCCAAAATTCTGTCCCATACAATAGGATGGGGATCTTTGTTTTTTTTCCCGTCTGGACAAGGGTTAAGGTTTCAAAAAGTTCATCGAAGGTTCCGAACCCACCAGGGAAAGCAATCATTCCACGACAGGTCTTCATAAACCAAAGTTTTCTCATGAAAAAATAATGAAACTCAAAGGAAAGTTCTGGATCTACATAGGGATTCACATGTTGTTCGTGAGGGAGAACAATATTAAGGGCAACGGATTTGGACCCAGCCTCTCTGGCCCCTCGATTTCCCGCTTCCATAATTCCAGGTCCTCCACCGGTGCAAATATTCAAATTTCTAGAAGGATTTTCCTGCTTCAAAGTTTCAGCCCATTCCGAAATCAATCGTGAAAACTCACATGCTTCCTGATAATAATGGCTTAAAGAGGCAAGAGGGGAAGGTGGATTCTGTTTGGGTGATTCGGGTGAGGGGATTCTTGCAGATCCGAAGACAACAATGGTGTCTGTGATTCCATGGGTTTGGAATTCCGATTTAGGGTGGAGGTATTCGGAAAGGATACGGATGGGGCCGGCTTCATTCCCCCATAAAAAACTTTGATTCTCAAAGGCTAAATCATTCATCTTGTTATCATAGATCGACCGAATGGTATAAAAAATGTGGAAATTCCCAAAAACACTCCCCGCCTCTATTTCTTTAGAACATCTCCCTATGACAGAGACCGATTTAAAACAACTTTGTTTAGATTGGGACGATCTGGGATTTCCCTTCTTTCGTCCGGCCGTGGTTATGGATTGGAAAACAGAATCTTTGCCTTTGGGTAAGGTCCGATTGGTTTTCGATTTAATCTTAACCTTGCGATTTTGGCAATCTTTGACTTTTTGGATCTTACCCAGATGGTATTCTCGAAGAAAAGAAGACCAACTAACAGAAATATTGCGAAATAATCTTTTTTCAAAAGGAAAAAAAATCAAACCAAACTCTTTTTCTCATTTATGGAAAGGTTTTTGGAACACCCCTACTACCCTGGTTTGGATGGATTTAGGATTTATCAAATTGCGAATGGATTTAGATTTAGAACCGAATTTCTTTTCGAATGCCATTCCCCTTTCTTTCGATGGCGAAAAGAAATTCTACTTTCGCACAGGACATTTAAAAACCATCCACTACCGATTGACGAAAAAAGAATTTAAATACCCTCATCCTAAGTTTGCGGAAGTGTATATCAAAACACGAGACAAACATAATGACGAAAGTTTAGGAAAGGTTTTTTATACCTTTTTAGGATATTTACTCGAGAAAAAAACGGACGAGTATCTGTTATCTTACTGGGGATTTTCAACGACTCTTCCAGATTCGATACGAAAACTAATTCCAGAGGAGATATGGAACCTTTCGAAATCACCCAATCCTTCCCTTTGGAAAGAAGAAAATCTTTCGGAAAAAGAATTGGAATTTAGGACTGTCTACCAGGTTTCCACTTCTTCGCCAAATCATCCAAGATGATAAAACGAGAGTTTTTACCAATGACAACCTCATTGATTTTTTTATCTTGTAATGCTCGGTAAACAGAGGTTCGGCTAGTGTTTTTCTTTTCAGCGAAGTATTTGATCTCTAATAGATTTTTACTGATTTGTTTGCATGTATTCACTAGTGCATCTGACATTGTTGAACTAACCTCTCTCGTGTTAGACAGTTTGTTCGATAAAGAGATTTTAATTTTTTAAAAACGATCCAAACGAATGGAAAATTCTATCTGTTTTTCTGTCTTCGGTCCAATGGTTTTAGGATTACCACCAGGAAAGTGTAAAAAATTCCCGGTTCCCGTCATAGGTTCAATCGCTATAGATCTTCGATCTTGTGGAGTATATACTTGATAAAACTCACCACCTTGGATGATTAGTTTTTCCTTTTTATTCATGGAGAAAAGACCTATATAAGAATTCTTTCCGTCGATGGCTGCATAAAGATCATCTAAATTCTTTCCCATCAAAGTTTCTTCGGAATTGAGTACCACATCTTCTGTTTGAATCCTTTCTGGCAATAGGTAGTCTCCCAACTTTACTTTATGAAACCCTGAACCAATTAAAAATAAATCATCAATGGATTCGTCTTCATTCCATCGAAAGTAAGGATGAATTCCAAGTGCAAAGGGAAATTCTGTATTCGACTCATTCACCAATCGGTAGATAATCTTTAGCTCTGACGGAAAAAGGTGGTAACATTCCTTCACCTGAATTTGGGATAACAAAGTGCCTTTCCAAATGGAAGGGATTTCCATTTCAAATTCGGCATAAGATTCCTGATCACCCAGCTCTTCTTTTACCAAATGCCTGGGGAGATTGTGGTAGAGACCATGTAAGGGGATTCCATTCCCATCGGTGAGCCAATGGGTGCTAGGATAGAACGGCTCTCTGGCCCAGGGATTGGGCTCTAGACGGTTGACCCAAGGAAACATAAAAAAGGATCCAGAAGCAAAAAAAGGGTCTGGGGCCTTGTGCCCGGAAACGACAGAAACTGACTTCCCTTCCACTGGCGATAGAAGATGCAAACCGAGCCATTGCCCGCCACCTGTTGGGTGGGTTTCAAAACAAGACTGTTTTGTTTTCAGTTGGTACAAGATTTATCTCCCAAAAATGATTGAAGTCATAGTTTGCGATCTTAGAAAGGTTTGTATGCCTTCAAGAAAGCTTTTTCTTTTCGTTTGTATCGTTCTTCTTTCGGTTCTTTTTACCGAGTCTTGTGTCATTGGGAACAGTCTTAACTTATTACCACAAAGTGGCAAGGCTGATTTCGAAGAGAAACTCATCGCCGGAAAGGATCAAGAAAAAATCGTTATCATCTCCATTGAGGGTATGATTTCTGATGAATCCAAAGATTCTTTTTTTGGTCCTCCGACAGAATCTATGGTCGCAAGAATCAAAGAGTCTCTCAAATACGCAGAGCGAGATCCAGATGTAAAGGGTGTGATTTTAAAAATCAATTCGCCTGGTGGAACAGTAACTGCAAGTGACATTATCTACCAAGAAATTTTGAAATTTAAGAGCAGAAAATCCATTCCTGTGTTTGCAGGTTTTATGGATACTGCAGCAAGTGGAGCTTACTACATTGCAATGGCAACCGATGCTATTGGCGCTCACCCAACAACTGTTACAGGATCTGTCGGAGTCATCATGTCTGGGATCAACGTAAAAGAAGGTTTGGATAAAATTGGAGTAAAGGATCAATCTTTTATCTCAGGCCCAAACAAGGCACTAGGTTCTCCAACAACAGAAATGACTGGAGAACAAAGGAAAATCCTTCAGTCCATCATTGATAGTTTGTATGGTCGTTTTTTTGAAATTGTGAAAAAAGGAAGACCACGTGTAGCGGAAACTCGCCTGAAAGAAATTTGTGATGGTAGGATCTTTACAGCAGAACAAGCTAAAAAAGAAGGGATGGTTGATTTCATCGGTTACTTTGATGAATTTGTATTAGAATTGCAAAAACATCCTAAATACCAAGGGAATCCAAATGGCAGTCCTCGTGTCATCACTTACCAAAGAGGGAAAGGTCGTGTAGATAATATTTACCAAGCTACTGACGTTAACAAAAATCCGTTTTCTTTAGGAATTGCTGATAAAATCTTAGGAACTGGAACCAATGCTAAATTTCTTTATCTATGGGATCTATAATTTCAAGGCCAACTAATCAATGTTATTTAATTCTATTCCCTATTTACTACTTTTTGCGTTCACATATTTAATTTACTGGAATATTCCTCAAAAAGGAAGAAAACCTTTACTGGTTATTTCTTCCTTAATTTTTTACGCCTATTTCAGTTTTCCTTTTTTGTTCCACTTCCTACTAGTCATTTTAGTTAACTATGGATTTAGTGAATGGATCTTTCGCAAAAAAGACAAAGGGGAAAAATACAGCCATTTACTATTTGCCATTGTTGCATTAAACTTAATCAATTTAGGTTTTTTCAAATACTTCTACTTCGTCACTGGTTCTCTTTTTTCGCTTACAGGTTATCCTGCTTTTAAAGAGATCTCTGGTTCATGGAGTATCTTTTTACCACTTGCAATTAGTTTTTATACCTTCCAAATCATTGCAGTGCAAGTAGACATCCACAGAGGAATCATTGAAAAAAGAATGTCCGCCGTGGATTATTTTTTATTCATACTTTTTTTCCCACAATTGATCGCGGGACCGATCATGCGTTCTCAGGATTTCCTTCCCCAACTAGACCATCCCACAATCGATTCCGACCGAATGAAAAAAGGTCTGTTTTTGATTATCGGTGGTCTTTTTAAGAAAGTAATCATTGCCGAAAACATTGCTCCAATCATCTCCCCTATCTTTATGGATCCGTCCAAATTCGATAGTTTTTCCATATTTTTCAGTGTCCTCGCCTTCGCCGTACAAGTGTACTGCGACTTTTCTGGATACACTGATATGGCGCGTGGATCGGCCAATTTACTTGGGTATGAAATTCCAGAAAACTTCCAAGGACCATTTTTTTCCCAATCGTTTCGGGAACTTTGGTCTAGATGGCATATTACACTTTCTTCTTGGTTACGCGATTATATCTATATCCCTCTCGGGGGAAGTAAGGGCAGTATCTTTCGTTCCAATGTGAACTCTTTCATCACAATGTGCCTTGGGGGACTTTGGCACGGAGCCAACTGGGCCTTTGTGTTTTGGGGAGCCTATTTGGGGGCTTTGATATGGATCGAAAGATCACTGTATTTAGGTCGCGGCAAAAAGAAATTCCTCCCCGACACGATCCCGTTTGTGGGAGTGATAAGAACCATTGTTATCTTTATCGTATTTTCTTTTTCCGGTGTTTTTTTCCGGTCTGCAGCGAGAGGGGAGGAATCGATGAATGTCGCCTTTGAAATCTTTAAAGGTGTTTTGACATTCAGGAATACGGGAGAAACGTTGAGTCGGGTAGATGAACTTCCGACCTTCATTGCACTTGGACTTATGTTCAATTGGTTCCAATATTCAAACTTTGTTTATGAAAAACTAAAACCTTACCAAAATATCCTCCTTCCCTTTCTATCAGTAGTGATTTTATTATTACTCGGAATCTTTGGCGACGGTGGACAAGATTTTATTTACTTCCAGTTCTAAATCTTTCCTTCTTCGCATAAGTAGGGACATTGACAAAAGTTCGGAAAGAATGATTCGCATTCTTTCCGTTTCGATCCTACTTTTGAGTCTATCGCAATGCACTCCCAAATTGGAATGGATTCGTTCCCTTCCTGTGGATGCCGCAAGAGATCAGAAAATCGCGCTGGGATTCTATTCACGTCCTGCTGAAAAAAAATCTGCCTATGGATCCAAACAATTCCAATTGTATTGGAAAGAAGATATCCATTTACAGACTAATTCCACATTCACAAAAACTTGGAGTGAATGGAGAGTATACGAAGGTCATTCCGAATTTCACCAAAAACAAGGAACTGGAACCTTTGAAAAATCTGGGGATTGGGTTTTATTTCAAACAGATTTGATCAATGAAGTAAAATGTAATTCTAATCAAAAAACCAAAACGGCACCTCTTGGCAAAGATTGGTTAACAATTTTTCCTTGTTCTTCCTATCTTTCGCAAAATAGAAGTTCGACGAACCATCGATTATTGTATTATTATGATGGAAAATCACTTTACCCTTTACAATATGAATCGGGATACAGTGAGGCAAACTTTGGTATCGCTTGGGAATCAGACCAACCTTACACCAAGTCAAGTTTGTTTGAAAAAGCTAAATTGAAATATGGGAAAAAAGAATTCCAACCCCACGTGTACAACCACGTGAAGTTGGATTGATTCGAAGAAGAATCAAAAAAGGGTAACCATCTCTAGAAAGAATTATTACATAGTGTTATCTAAAAGCTACAACCGCACAAGCTCGTGCGTATTCTTTATGTTCTAGATTTGCTTTTTGTTCAAATTTAGTAATTCCATGTTGGCGGAATCCTTCACTTGCTTTTTTAGCATGTGTGGAAGCTTCGCAAAAGTTTCCTGCTTTAGAATGAGCAAGGCTTGCTAAGTACTGAATGGAAGCAAAACTTTTATGTTCGCTCATTCCGATTGCTTCTCTAATTTTAATTGCTCGCGAATAATGTCCGGAAGCTAAATCAAACTCTCCCATCCCCTCTTCATCACTGGCAAGTTTTACAAGTTCGTTAGAGATTGCGGTCAAAGTATCTTTGTCGTATTGGCTAATGAGGGAATCAAGGTCTTCATTCATAAAAGAAGACTCGCCGGCAGAAATGGAAGCAGTGAGTGCCAAAACTAGAATGGGTAGAATTGCTTTTTTCATATTCCCTCCGAACCAATGGTTCCCTTACTATGATGCAACTATCGTGCCAGAGCCAAAGGGCCTAAAAAGGCAAAAGGAAGGGCAAATGGGAAAGTCAGATGGGTAAAATAAGGCCCAAAATGCTTAAATTGTACGCACAATGATGAATTAGAAATAAATTGCCTAAAAAGTGAAGAGGAGTGTAGGTAGGTAGGCTCCTTCTTGGAAAAAATCCAATCCAGATCTTATGTGTTTGTGTTTGGATCGAGTAGAAACAGTGAATTTCTCCTCCCCATTGTTTCTTTGAGAGGAGAAATTGCGGCAGATAAAACTAAAAACTTATTTTAATTCCTCATCTGAGATTTCTAATTCTCTTTGAAGAAAGTCAGTTAGGTCCATCGAGCGGTAATGATCGCGGTCACCATCACATTGCCTACCACCAGGAACGGCCAAGGTGCGACCAGCGATGGTGATGGGTTTTAGAAATAAATTTCCTACTAAAGGACAATTCGGCCCTGGAGAAAGTCCATTGAATGCACAGGTGGCTCCCTTCACCACATCGGCAGGGATCTCTTCTGCCCGGCCATTCGGATAAAATGCCGGGTATGGACCTTCATTGTACCAACGAGAATAAATTTTACCCCAAATTGGTGCTGCAACACCTGCTGCAGTCACCCCTTTACCAAGAGAAAGAGAGGATTTATCGAATCCCATCCAAACGATAGAGGTGTATTTCGGGTCAAACCCAGCATACCAAACATTGGTATAAGAAGAAGTGGATCCAGTTTTTCCACCAGACTCTCCCTTATAATTTCCTTTATCGGCCGCACGAAGGGCTTGTGTGGGAGTTCCCCCCATAGCTACACCGATTAACATTTGTTTTATGATGTAAGCAGTGGCCTCGGGAATGATTTGAATGGATCCATTTTTTGCTTCTTCAGCAAGAGTTTCCTGGACTTCCTTTTCTTTATTATAAACCACAGTTCCACTTTGATTCAATACATAACGAACACTAAAAGGAATCACATCCTTTCCTTTGTTTGCAAGAATCGAATAACCTAGTGCCATTTCATAAGGAGTGAGTTCTGCGACACCCAGCGCCAAAGCGGGACCAGTGGGAAACCGAGCTTTATTTGTTTTTGTTACTTTGGAAGCAAAATCAATGACTGCGTCGGTTCCTGTCCTCATCAGCACTTGCACAGAAACAATATTTAAAGATAAAGAAAGTGCGCGGGAAAGGGGAACCATTCCTCTAAAATCACCCGAGATGTCTTGCGGAGAATACCCTTCTCCTTCTTCGGTAATTGTTGTAAGAGGAGCATCCATAATTCCCGTTCCAGATCCCACAGCCCTATTTTGGATGGCTGCTGCATATACAAAGGGTTTGAAAGCAGATCCAGTTTGGCGTCTTGCTTGCATAGCCCGGTTGAACTGATTTTTCGGAGAGAACCTGGAACCACCCACCATTGTCTGGATATAACCAGTTTGGTGGTCGATCGTGACAATAGCACCTTCTACGTGTAAATTGGATGAAAACACAAGGGAAGACCTTTGAAACTCTTTGACTGCAGAACTTTCATTTTCTGAAGGAATAAAGTCAGTCAATAGTTCCAAGGCTGGAGCCATTTCCTTTTCTAAATGAAGACGAAATACTTGTCTATCATCCAAACTTGTTACGTAAGGAACTCCCACAGGAAAAATAGAACCGAATAGATTGTACAATGAAACAAGACCCCTGTCGGCCCGACCCACATAACGGAAGTTTGCTCCAAATGCATATTTATCCTGTTCAATTAGGCCTTTTCTGAGTTCCTCTTCGGCGATCTCTTGTTTTCTAATGTCGATGGTTGTATACACTCGTAAACCACCCGTATACAAAGCCTCTTCCCCAAGTTCCTTCTCTAGAATTTGCCGCACCCATTCCGTAAAATAAGGAGCTCGGTTGAGTTTTGCCCCCCAAGTGGAACGAGAAGGAGATTGTGTGATGACAACAGGCCAATACCGATCCCAAAAATCATCATGGATTTTTTGCACCTGGTCCTTCGGAATGAAACCGTTTTTAGCCATTAGGCCTAAAACAACCATCTGGGCTTGTTTTGCTTCTTTCGGATTTTTAAATGGGGAATAAGTTACAGGAGCTTTCGGTAGCCTTGCAAGCATAGCGGCTTCTGCAATGCTTAAATCTCTCACATCTTTTTGAAAGTAAACATTGGCCGCAGAAGAAAGCCCTGTGGTTCCATGACCTAAATAAATTAAGTTAAAATAAATTTCTAAAATTTCTTCTTTGGTATACTCTTGTTCAATTTGTAAGGTGAGAAGTGCCTCTAAAAACTTACGACCAAAAGTTTTTTTCCTTTGTTGTAAGATGGTTTTTGCTAACTGTTGGGTGAGAGTAGACCCACCTTGGACAATCCGTCCAGCGAATACGTTTTTTATTGCTGCACGTACAATAGCCAAAAAATCGATTCCGAAATGGTTGAAAAAGTTATCATCCTCAACTGATAAAAAGGCATGGATGACATGAGGAGGAATGTCGCTGTATTTTAATAATTCTTGTTTGTGGCGATAAAGCTCTGCAAACAAAACCCCATTCGAATCATAGAGTTTGGTAGGAGTTGTGGGTTGGTAAGACGCCAACTTTTGTAACTCTTTTCCTTTGTTTACCTCGGAGAGGATGTATCCAAAAAAGAATCCCCCAAGGAGTGCAATACTAAAGAAAGTTGTAATAGTGATTCGAAGTGTTTTTTCTTTGTTCATAGTATTATAGGTGGAATCGCAATCCTTCCCTTGCTAAATGAATTTTTAATTTTTTTTCGCCTAACTGCTCTTTGTGGAGTTTGGCATCATTATAAATTTCGTAAATTTTTTCATCGGAGTAACTTGGTTCGTGATGAGTTAAAACCAAGTTCTTTACCTTCCAAGAGGAGGCGCAGTTCACAGACATAGTGTATGCCGTGTGGCCCCAATCAAACTTGGAGAAAGATTCGTCTAACGTGTATTGGGTGTCGAGTATGAGTAAATCTGCCTCAGCAAAGAAAGGATAACATTCATGGATTAAGTCCATATCCCCTCCTGTAAATTCCGCATCAGTGGCAAAAATAAAAATTTTACCAGCCCTGTTTGTAAACTTGTAAGCAAAAGACCCACCCGGATGTTTCAGTGGGTAACACTCTACCTTCATTCCCGATGCAAATTCCAAAACATCTCCAGGAAAAAAAAGTTTAAAGTCCTTAGAGGACCCCGTTCCATCCAAGGAAACCGGAAAGTATTCTGGTTCTTGCTGTTTTTGAAGCCTGGATTCTAAATCCGAATACGGAGAATAAAAATTCAGAAGGAAATCTGGAAAATAAATGGGTTTGAAGAAAGGAAGGCCCTGGATATGGTCCCAGTGGGTGTGGGTGATAAAAAAAGAGACTGTCCTTTTTAACTTACTAGAAAAATATTCTGAAACAAGTTCGTCCCCTAAATTCCGGAGACCCGTTCCCATGTCCAAAATGTAGACTTCTCCCTCGTCGTCTGTGACAGAAACGCAAGTAGTGTCAGATCCTGTGACAAATTTTAGATGGTAAGGGAGGTCTTGCCAAAACTCATCCGCCGAAACCCGAGCCCCCGTTTTCCTGTAGAGGTCCAGAATATCGATAATTTTTTTGCGGTAGTCTTGGTTTCGGAGGGGACTCGCTATGGAGCCGCGGACTCCGTAGAGTTGCACAATCACTTCCTCGATGCTAGGAAATCGACTTTCCTTGTCACTCAAGATTTGCGACCTTGAATTTATGGCCTCTCGTTACCCAGGATATGAACTCCGATTTGGACCTCCCATGGTCCCCGTTGTACGCACTCTCATCATAATCAATGCAATTCTCTTTCTCCTGCAGATGGCAACGAAACTTACCTTCCAGTCGCCCTTAATAGAACTCTATTTTGGGCTCACCCCAGAACTGGTTTTTAATGGTTGGGTCTGGCAACTCGTTAGTTACGCTTTTCTGCATGGAAGTTTCCTCCATATTCTTTTTAATATGCTGAGCCTTTGGATGTTTGGTTCAGAACTCGCAGAAATTTGGGGAGAACGCGCTTTTTTAAAATTCTACCTGTTTACCGCGTTTCTTGGTGGGGTATGTACCATAGCTGCCCATTTTTTTGGCATCCCCCAGGGACTTGTCGTTGGTGCCAGTGCCAGTATCTATGGCCTACTCGTTGCTTATGCGATGACTTGGCCCAACCGTGAACTTCTTGTTTTTCTCATTTTTCCCATGCGAGCCAAATACTTTGTGATGATTGTCATGCTTATGGTTCTTTTTGCGCAAGGGGAACGAGTGGCCCATTTTGCTCACTTAGGTGGGGCCATTGGTGGACTCTTCTTAATGAAAGTCTATACAGGTTGGAAAAAAACTGCGACCTCCCTACCAACTTGGTCTTTGTCTCGGTATTTACAAAAACGTAGATTCAAACGTTACCAAGAGGAAATGGCCAAAAGAGAAAATGCAAAAACAAAAGTGGATGAACTTTTGGAAAAAATTTCTAAAAATGGAATGGAGTCCCTTTCTCGTAGCGAACGAAAATTCCTTAACGACGCTTCGCAAAAATACTTCAACGAGTGAATTCTAAAGTATTCTATTTTCCACAAATTCCTCCCAGATCACCTTACTATAATTTGGCGATCGAGGAGGCTTTGTCTCTCCAGTTGGTTTCCCAAAATCTCACTGCGGGGGTCAGGCTGTGGAAAAATCCAGATTCCATTATTTTAGGCCTTTCGGAAAATCCTTTCCGCAATGTCAAAGAAGACGTTGTAACTAAATACGAAACGGAAGCCCGCACCAAGGGATTCCAAAAAAAACCAAAACCTAATTTTTGTTATATTGCGAGACGGGCATCCGGTGGAGGTACAGTATTTCACTCCCTCACAGGAAATATCAACTATTCCCTCTATGTAAATTTAAATCAAAGAAAAGAACTCTTTCCTGTGAAAGATTCCTACGATATCCTTCTTGGTATTGTTGCCAAATCCTTAAGTAAACAAGGTATCCATTGTTCTCCCAAGGGTAAGTCCGATTTGGTTTTGGAAAAAAATGGAATTTTTAAAAAGATTTCAGGGAACGCTCAGTTTCGAAAACGTAATTGTGTTGTCCAACATGGCACTTTGATTTTAGAAGAAACTCTGATCACACGAGTGGCGGAAGTCCTCCACCACCCACCAGAAGAACCAGACTATCGCAAAGAAAGAAGTCATAAGGATTTTCTCACCTCTTTGCCAGATTTTTTTTCGGAAAGTACTTGGGCAAAAGATCTCGTTTCTGAAGTATTTTCCTATTTAGGAGAACCAAAGCCCGAAGATTTTTCAAAAATTTCCTTCTTTGGCCCGGACTTTTCTACTTTTCGGAAACTCGTCCTCCAGGAATCTGAATCTATTCGTAAGAAGAAATACCAAAATCCAGACTATACACTCCACAGAGAAATTCCCACATGAGTTATTTAGAAAAACAAGATCCTGAAGTTTACGCTGCATTAAAAAAAGAAGACGAACGCCAAGAACATTCCCTCGAAATGATTGCGAGTGAAAACTTTGTTTCGCGTCCAGTCCTCGAAGCCTACCATTCCACCCTTACCAATAAATATGCCGAAGGGTATCCTGGGAAACGTTACTACAACGGTTGTGAAAACGCAGACAAAGTAGAAGAACTTGCAATTGAACGAGCAAAAAAAATGTTCGGAGCAGAATACGCAAACGTTCAACCACATAGCGGTGCTCAGGCGAATATGGCGGTTTTTCTTGCGACTCTCGAACCAGGAGATAGTTTTCTTGGAATGAATTTGGCACATGGCGGCCACCTAACCCATGGTAGTGCGGTCAATATCAGCGGAAAATATTTCAAACCCATCCCTTATGGGGTAGATGAAAAAACAGAAACCATCAATTATGATGAAGTGGCAAAACTTGCCAAAGAACACAAACCTAAACTCATTGTAGTCGGTGCTTCCGCTTATCCAAGAACCATTGATTTTAATAAATTCAGAGAGATTGCGAATGGAATAGGTGCCAAAATTATGGCCGACATTGCACATATCTCTGGTTTGGTGGTTGCGGGCGAACACCCGACTCCGATTGGTGTTTGTGATTTTGTCACTACCACCACTCACAAAACATTACGTGGGCCAAGAGGAGGACTCATCCTTTCCTCGAGCGAACACGAAAAGATTTTGAACTCAAGAGTATTCCCTGGAATCCAGGGTGGACCACTCATGCATGTGATTGCTGCAAAAGCAGTAGCGTTTGGCGAAGCCCTAAGACCTGATTTCAAAACTTACATCCAACAAGTGGTAAAAAATGCAAAGGTTCTTTCGGAAGTATTCCAAAAACGTGGATTCCGAGTGGTTTCCGGTGGAACGGACAATCATATCGTTCTTTTAGATGTGTCTGTCAAAGGACTCACAGGAAAAGACGCAGCGGATGGACTTGATCATATTGGAGTGACCGTAAATAAAAATGCCATTCCTTTTGATAAAAATCCACCGGCGGTTGCTTCCGGAATTCGACTGGGAACTCCCGCTCTTACCACTCGTGGGTTAAAAGAAAAAGAAATCGAAGCGGTTGGAAATCTAATCTGCGATTACCTGGATCATTTTGGTGATGCCACTTGGGAATCCAAAGTGAAACAAGCTGTGAAAGAAATCACTTCCGCTTTCCCTATGAAACAATTCCGATTGGAAGACTAAGTTTCGTTAAACTCTAAAACCTCTCTCCGTTCCGTAAATTCATTCGAAAGCGGATCGGAGAAAGTGCGCTCCACTACCTCCACCGATTCTTTTCCATAAAATACCAAAGTTGAGGCTCGGGTTCCGTAACCAGGAACACGAATTCGGATGGATGATAAATATCTTTCGCGTTCGAGGCCAATTCCTGTATCGGGAAGAAGTGAGTCTTCTTTTACTAAATCAGAATCAGCTAACATTCGAAAAAATTCCGGCGTCACTTCTTTAGTCCAGTCCTGGCCTTTCGAAATAGAACCAAACATTTGTTCAACGGCAAATTTCAATTTTTCGGTTTTGGGCCAAACCGTATTCCAATTGGCATTACTCACTGCATGAAATCCTGGTTCTAAAATCTGAGACTGCAACGGATCCCCACCGATGTAACTGGCCACCTCTCCATCAAATACAAATAAATTGAAACCTTCATAGTCAGAGGCCGTTCTAAGAATTTCGTCTCGGTATTTCTCAGAATTCAGATCCTTTGATGTTTTTAAAAATTCCAAAACAAGCCCTCCCCGAGATTTCGGTTTTGGATGCGGGGGTTTCTTTAGGTTTCGCACATTGGTGAGAAAGGCCAACTTGCCGAGAGAACTCACACCAAGCCAAGTCCCCCCTGCTTTTAAATCCTTTCCAGCAAGAACCTTTGGATTCGATTCCCAAAGCTGAAGAGGCCCCGTGGGTCTTTCAAAAAACTCATCTCGATTCGATACGATGACAAGAGGAAACTCGGGATGGACCCTGTATGCGATTACAACTAAACACATGAGAATTCAAATGCCTGAAAGAGATGGCAAAAGAAAGCGAAAAACCTGGGAAATATTTGGATTGAACGCCAAAAACCATATTAAATCATGAATTGCATTACGATATGAAAGCATTGGAAGCCATAAAAGCCGTCTCTATTTTCCAGGAATCCGTTCTGGATTGGCATAAAAAAGAAGCCCCTCATCCAAATCCTTATCCTGAAGGAAGTTTGGAGTCCACCCTCTACCAAAAAAACCACATCGATACCATCCAGTGGCATATTGAAGATGAAATTCGTAGACCAGACATAGCTTTAGAAGATGTTGTGGCACTCAAACGAAAGATCGACAAACTGAACCAAGACAGAACCGATATGGTAGAAAAACTCGATGACTTTGTGATCGAAATGTTTCGTTCCGTCACACCAAAACCGAATGCGCGGTTGAATTCTGAATCGCCCGCTTGGTTACTCGATCGTATGAGTATCTTAGAACTCAAAATTTACCATATGGAAGAACAAGTCGCAAGAAAAGACTCATCTGCTTCCAAAGAACATATCGCCAAATGCCAAGCGAAACTAGATATTCTCCTAGACCAAAGAGAAGATTTGAAAAAATGTTTGGATGAACTTTTTCTCGACTATTCCGAGGGAACAAAACGAGTGAAAGTTTATCGTCAAATGAAGATGTACAATGACCAAAATCTAAATCCGTCTTTGTATAAGAATCAAAAATGACAAACCTTTTAGTACTACGATTTTCAGCGATGGGGGATGTGGCATTAATGACACCGGCTCTCATTGCCATTGCAGCAAAATATTCCAATATTCAGCTGACAGTTGTTACTAGAGGAAACTTCGCACCATTTTTCTACAATATTCCTAATCTCAATGTATTAGGAATGAATCTAAAAAAATACAAAGGAATTTTAGGTCTTTGGCGGATGTATCGTGATATCGCCAAACTTGGTCCATTCGGCCATGTGATCGATTTACATGGCTCTGTTCGTTCCCGCTTCATTGCCTTTTTATTTCGTAGCCAAGGAGTCGCTTACTCCAAAATCATCAAAGGCCGTCGTGAAAAATTAGCACAAACAAGACGTTATAATAAAAAACTAAACCAACTCCCGCACACAGTGGAACGTTATTTAAATGTATTCCGCAAAGCAGGCTTTGATGCCCCCATTCGCAAAGGTCCTTGGCTCAATGTCGATGGGGAATCGAAAATGTATGCAAAAGACTTTTTTAAGTCCAAAGGTATTGATAAAAAAGAAGGCCAATGGTTTGGATTTGCCCCTTTTGCTGGACATGCACTTAAAGAATGGAGTTTTGAAAAATGCAAAAGGCTCGTAGAAGTTTTACTTGATGAATTTCCTGACTGCAACGTATTTCTGTTTGGTGGAAAAGACGAAGCGAAAGAATTAGAAATCCTCAGGAATAGTCAAAATCGTGCTCATATTGTCCAAGGTGGAAACTTAGGTATCCGCGGGGAACTTGGGATTATGGATCGCTTAGATGTGATGATTGGAATGGATAGTTCCAACGTCCACATTGCGGCCCTACTCAAAAAACCTGTGATTGGAATTTATGGAACCACCCACCCCCTTTCTGGATTTGGCCCTTTTGCCCAAGAAGATTCAGGAGTTTTGCAAGTGGACTTACCTTGCCGGCCTTGTTCCATTTATGGAAATACAAAATGTTGGCGAGGAGACCATGCTTGTATGGAACTCATTGACCCACTAGACGTTGTTCGTCGAATCCGTCTCATTCAAAATGTAAATACACTTTGGTGATGTGCTAATCATCGGAACGTCAGCCAATAGAGAGATAGGAGATTTTTATGTTATTCCGAATGGAAAAAATTTCATCTGTTTCTCCTAAGACCTCTAAATCCAAACCAATCTCGTTTCACTTTTCTATGGTGATCCATTCCCGATTATATAGAACCATCCCAAAAAGAGGTTTTTTTCTATCCCTTACACTTTCTATTTTCCTTTCTCTTTTTTCAGTTCCATCACAAATCCAGGCAGAAGAGTTTTCTTCCGAATTTCAACCAGTCATTCTTCCTTCTCCTAACAAAGCTGATTACGAAGAACAAATCAAATGCCAAGACTTGTATTGTAAAAAAATACCTTACACAGAGGACGGAAAGTATTTGTCTGAGGTTTGGGAAGAACTGGGAAAAAACGGTGGGAAAGTGGTCATTGATTATTTAGATTCCCCTCTTTCTCTCAATGAATCGCGAATGGATGAGATCACAGAATACTTACGCGAAATTGCCAAACGAGACGGTCATGTCAGCTTAGAACCATTTTATATCGCTACAAGAGGCCTAGGTTTTACAGATGTTCCTATTGTTAAGGATCTTTTTGGGCTCAGTTATAATTTATACAAACGAATTCGTTCGGCACTCAAATTTGGTCGCATGGGAAATTACAATGCGAAGGTTCTCTACCATCCCACAACCGGAAAAGTGTTACAGGTATTTTTCTTTCATAAAAATTATGGGAATCTCTGTAACACAGTGTATTCCACCTGTGATCGCATTGAATACATTGATGATGATTTGTTTGATAAACAACTTTCCTTAAGGCTAAGTGAGTCAAATGCAAGAGGAATTGAAGTTCGTTTCAACCAAACACCTGCCATCCTCCCTCAAATGAAACTGGATATTGGAAATCTTTTGGACACCAACAGGTCGGCAAGACTTTACAAATGGCTGATCATAACTAAAAAAACAGATACAAAAACAGTGACTCGGGAAAGGTTTCTAGGTGTAGAACTTGCGATCAAAGCTTTGGATTATACCTTAAGTGCATACGAAATTGTAGAAGCGATCCAACTTTATTTGCCTGCTCGCACCAAACAGGCAGAGATTGTTTATGAAGATACAGAAGAAGGCCGAATCCTTAAGTCTGTGACTTTTTATCCAGCTCCTGATAAAGATTAGTTTCTAAATTCGACTTTCGAATCTTTACCATCATCACAAAAACAAGGCAAGCAATTCCAGCAGACGCAGGAAATAATAAAGTTGTTGGATTCCATTCCGCTAAAGCAATGATCGCAAGGAAATTACGAAACAAAAAGATCAGATAAAATCCAAGGGGTTCAGAATTGGGAAGAAGATATCCTTTTCGAAAGGTGGGAATGAATCCCAAAATATCGGCGATAGACAAAACAATCACGGCAGCGAGTGGATGGGAAAAATAAAACCAAAATGGCAAACTCGAAAGCGCTAACCCAAAGAAAAACCAATCCGATTTTGTGATATTTATATCACCACGTTTGCGATAAGCAAAAACGGCCACAAGGATAGTGATGATCCCAGAAACACCGATGGGAATACTTCCGATACCTCCATTCCCAGCAACTTGTGCAAAGAACACGATAAAGGTGGTCGCTCCCCAGATAATCCAAGAAAAGACATGAGGCTGAATGTTTCCTAAACGAATCCCCTGAATGTAAGGAATGTATGCATAAAAAGTTAAAAGAATAGCACAGCCCGAAATTACGGAGCGCAATTCAACACTGACTAAACCTGTCATTGCATAAAATCAAAAAACAAATCAAAGATATTGGATTTTTTAACTTTTCCCTTCATTGCTTCAATGACTTTAGAATATACTTCTTCCATTGTATCTACGCATTTTTCCATATCATGGCCCGACGCAATTTGAATGGAATTTTTGGAAAACTTAGCATACTCTTCCGGGTTACGAATGATTTCTAAGGCACCTTGGGCGATTCCTTTGGAATCAAACGGTTTGGCTATGTATCCGTTTTCTCCGTGACGAATGAGTTCCGGCAAGGCAAAAGCGTCCACTCCCACAGCAGGAAGTCCGCAAGCAATCGCTTCTAAAACAACAAGACCTTGTGTTTCCATAGTGGAGGCAGTCAAAAAAACATCATACTTCGGATACTCTTCGTGTAACACGGCATTGGGGATAAAGCCTTTAAAACTAACTGCAGCTTGGATTCCCAAATGTTCCGCTTGTCTTTCCAAAGAAGGAATGGCAGGGCCTTCGCCAATGATCGCAAGTGTTGCCTTCGGGTAATGTTCATGGATGGTTTTAAAAGCATTGAGTACCACATCACAATTTTTTTCATAAGAGATTCGACCCACATGCAAAAACTTCGGCGCATCCCCACCAGTATAGGTTTTGGGAGTGCCTTGGAACCTTTTTAAATCCATTCCATTGGAAACTACTGTGATAGGACGAGTGATTCCATATTCAATCAGTTGTTCTTTGATGAGGTGACTCGGTGAGATGACCACATCACAACGATTATAGATATCATTACAAATTTTTAAGATGATTTTTTTGCGGATATTGAAGTTATCAAATTTTACAATTTTATCTAACTCATCAATATTTAGTTTTTTCTTAAACTTATTGGCTTTAAAAAATAGTTTATCTAGTTTGAACAGACGATAAAAGGAAACATACATTTCTTGTTCTGCCATTAGGGTATGGTAGGTTCCAATGGTGGGAACACCAAACCTCTCCGCCGCGTTCACAGCGTAAAGACCGAGAAGTCCTGGGGTATGGATGTGGATGAGATCGGGTTTGAAATCTTCAATGATCCGTTTGATTTTTCCCGGAGAAGGCAAAACCACTTTGATATCGGGGTAACTCGGAAGGTATCCCGAGCGAAATCGAACCACTTGGATATTGTCCGTCATCCGATCAAAGTCCCCGTCACCGTATTTGGGAGCACAAATACAAAACTGGTGCCCACGCAAAGCCAAAAGTTCAGAAAAATTCTTAATCGAAACAGCGACTCCGTCGGTTTTTGGCAAAAAAGTATCGGAAAAATATAAGACTCGCAACTGTTACCTCTTTACAAATTGGAGAAAAGCATTAGTCTCATCCAAAGTTATGTTTTACCGAATCTATCGCTTCTTTCTTGCTTTGTCCATCATTTCCTGTGCCCTTTCTGTTTCTCTTAGCCAACTTTTCTTACTACTTTCTTTTGTTTTTTTCCTCCTTCTCCCAGAAAAACCAAAACTGACAAGTCCTTTGGTCAAAATTCTCTTCTTATTTTATCTTTGGCAAATTGTAACCGTTTTGTATCATTTCTCCGCCTCCGGTCTTGAGATCGTTTCCATCAAACATGCGTTTCGTGATGAGATGAAAGACATTTTTCTTGTCACTGCATTTATCTCAGTACAAGGAATCAAACCAGAAGATAAAAAATACCTATATAAAACTTTTTTTATTTTTGCTTTTGTGATCGTAATCACAGGTTTTATCTCCATTTTTTCCATGACCAGGCTTTCCAGATTGATTTCTGATCTTTATAAAACCTCTGCCTCATGGCCTTACCAACACCATTACGGCAAAATCTCTAACTTCAACATTTATCTTCCTATAGGTCTTATGAATACCCACCTTACCTTCGGGGGGTTACTTGCATTTATCTTTCCTGGGTTTGTATTTCGATTGTATGATTCTTGGTATAAAAAAGAATCATTTTCCAAAATTTCTATCAACGCCATATTACTTTTGTTAGTATCCATGGTTTTCTTGTTTAACAATGCAAGGTCTTCGCTTCTTGGAGCTTTGGTAAGCACAATCTTTGGTATTTATATCCTGGTATTTATCGACAAAGACATTTCTAAAAAAATGTTAAAACGCATCGGTATCTTTAGTCTTCTTTTTTTAGTAGTAGTTTTTTCGGGTTATAAAACTACATCAGCAGTCAAACGGGTAGTCGATCCCTTGTTTGGTGGAGAAAAACATACGGACTCTGGAAGGACTTTTATCTGGGATTCCACCTTCCCTATTATCGAAAAAAATCCTTTCTTTGGGATTGGATCAGGGAACTACCAAAAAGAGATCGAGATCTCAAGAAAAGAAAGGGAAAAAGAAAACAAAGAGCTAAGTTTCTTTTACGAAGTCACTCAACGTGGTCATGCCCATAATGACTACTTCCATTTAACAGCCGTATTTGGTGGACCACAAGGAATTCTCTATCTTCTGTTATTTGGGACCATCCTTTATACACTTTTAAACGGAAACATCCCAAAAAAAATTCGATTTATGACTTATGGATTGGTCGGATTTTTCTTTTCCGGGCTTTTACAATGTTATTTTCAAGATGATGAAGTTTTGATTGTGTTTTACTTTTTACTTGGGTATCTCAATCTCTACGCCGAGTCAGAAAAAAAGACAACCGAACTTAAGGTAGAAGGATAAATCAATGGCACAAAAAAAACTCTCCCCCCAAGGCGAATGGTTTGTAGATGTTAGTGGAAGAAAAGTAATCCTACGCGGAATCAACTTAGGTGGTGATACCAAGGTTCCTTATAAGAATGGGGGAACTCAGTTTCCTACCGATTTTTCAGACCATAAAGAAGTCAGCTTCATTGGCAGGCCCTTTCCCCTTTCCGAAGCAGATACCCATTTCACAAGGCTCAAACAATGGGGGTTTAACGTATTACGTTTATTAACCACTTGGGAGGCTGTCGAACACAAAGGCCCGAATGATTACGACGAAGCCTATTTGGACTATTTTACAGAAATCGTTCGATTGGCTGGAGAATACGGATTTTATGTTTTTGTCGATTTTCACCAAGATGTTTGGTCGCGGATGACTGGTGGTGACGGAGCTCCTGGATGGATTTTTGAAAAACTAGGAATCGATTATCGCAAACTTTCGGAAGCTGATGCAGCCATTGTGATGCAAAGAGCTTACGACTACACAAAACCTGGCATTCGTCAGGAAGAGAATTATCCAACCATGTGCTGGTCACAAAACTATCGTTATGCTGGAAATGCAATCCTCTGGACTTTGTTTTTTGGAGGGAAGGACTTTGCACCGAACTTCCTCATCGAAGGCAAAAACGTTCAGGATTATCTTCAAAGTCACTATTTAGGTTGTATGAAACAAATTGCCGAAAGAGTGAAAGGTTTTGATTTTGTTTTGGGATTTGATTCACTGAATGAACCAGGTAAAGGATTTATCGGTCGAGCCATGAACGATCGCGGCCTCAAGAACACTGACGAAGATCCCGCCAAACCGGGGCTAGGTTGGTCGCCAATCGATGCCCTCTTCTCATCTCATGGACATGCGATTGAGTTACCCTACCTCACTCTCAAAGTTTGGAAGGGTGGATTTGTTCCTACAAAAACCGTTACCGTCAACAAAAACAAAGTATCCATTTGGTTACCTGAATCTCCAGGTGATCCGTTTCAGCTGGAAGGAGCTTATACCATCACCAAAGACGGAACCCCCTTCATTGAACGGAATGATTTTTTCCAAACCGTAAAAGGAAAAACTATAGACTTTGATGCGGATTACCTGATCCCTTTTATGCGCACCGTCGGAGAAACGATCCAAGCGATAAGAAAGGATTGGATGGTATTTATTGAAAGAGAAGCCTCTGATGCATTCACCCACCCGCACCTCAATGGAGAGGCGCCAAAACTGGCAGTGAACGCTGCCCATTGGTATGATATCCTTACCCTCCTTTTCAAAATGTTTCTCTATCCAATTGCGATAGATACTCTCACCAAACGGCCCGTATTCGGTAAGTCTGGAATCGAAGCCATGTATGTGCGACAACTCACTCGTATTAAAAACACTGCTGATTCTGTTCCAGGAAAAATCCCGAGTCTTATCGGTGAGTTTGGAATTCCCTTTGACCTACAAGGGGGAAAGGCATACAAAGAATGGAAAAAAGGAAACCACTCTCCAAAAATTTGGAAACGACATGTGATGGCCCTCGATGCGATGTACAATGCAATGGATCATCTATTCCTTTCCAACACTCTCTGGAACTACACTGCAACAAATGAAAACGATTTGATGGTGGGAGATGGTTGGAATCAAGAAGACCTCAGCATTTTTTCCAAAGACCAAATCATTCCAGGCTCCGATCCCGATGTCTATGGAGGGGGAGGGCGTGCCATCGAAGGATTTTGTAGGCCTTATGCCGCTTTCACCCAAGGAACTCCTACTAAAATGAAATACCATTTAGAAAACCGTGAATTTCATTTTGAATGGGTATCTGATCTTGCCATAACAGAACCATGTATCATCAAAGTTCCCCGGTTTGTATACCCAAATGGCGTACAAATTGTACTCTTCAATGCGGAAAAAATTTCAGAAAATGAAGGAGAACTTACAGTCAAAGGGAATGGGGGGAAAGCGAGCCTCATCCTAAAACCATTATGATTGATTTAGAATCCTTACTGCAAAAATACCCCTGGGAAGATCGCTGGAAAACACTTGCATCACCCATGGATTCTTTATGGGAGTTTGACCTTCCTGTGACTCGGGAAGAAATTTGGCCCCACTTGATCGATACCTCCGCCCTCAACCATAGGATTGGCATGCCCAAATTTGATTATCAGGAACAAAATGGAAAACTGATGGGAAAAACCAAACAAGTTGGTTTCCAATTAGAATGGGAAGAAGTTCCTTGGGAGTGGGAATATCTCAAAGAAATTGGGAACGCGCGGATTTACAGTAAGGGATTTGGTCACTACGTCCGCAGCAGAATCATCTTAGAAATGTTAGGTGAATCCAGGAGTAAAGTATATATATACTTTGGTTGGATTCCTCGAAACTTTTTTATGCGTAAACTTTTGCAATATGCGATGCCCAAATTGGAAATTTCCTTTCGAAAAGCACTGAATGACATAGCAGAAGAAATCAAACGGAAAAAACCAAAACCAAGCTTGGTTCCTGGAAAAGAATTTTCTTTTGTACCTGAGGCCCAATGGATCCATCCAGAAAAGTTAGACAAAGAAACCCAAAACTTAATAAACAAAGGTATTTCTAAAGAGGCAGTTGATTCTGTTTTCCAATGGATCAAAACTACATCCGACAATGAACTCGATAGAATCCGCATAAAAGAAGTTAGCCGAAAATTAAATTTAGATCCCGATGAAGTTTTATTTTTATTTTTGCAAGGTTGTCGTTTGGGGATCTTTACACTCAGTTGGGACATTGTTTGCCCCCATTGCCGTGGTGTTCGAACAAGTCTCACTCGCCTAAGTGATTTACCATCCAAAGACGAATGTGAGGTTTGCGAAATTGATTTTGATACCACCGGTGTGAACTCCATCGAAGTTACCTTTCACCTCCATCCAAGCATCCGAATCATAGAAAAACAATTTTATTGTGCAGCAGAACCCGCGACAAAACAACACATCTTACTTACAAAAACCATCCCCGCTAGAAAATCCTATTCTGCGAGTTTACTGATTGGATCAGGAGTTTTTCGCCTACGAAAAAAAGGTGATAAAAAATACCGTCTAGTTGATATTAAACCATCTTACCAACAAACAGATATTTTGTGGTTACCGGAAACAAAAGAAGAAGAAATCAAAGTATCCCCAAAACCAAACTTAGTTTTTGAAAACGAATCCGATTCCGATGTTACCATCGTCTTAGAGGAACGAAGCGAAGACCAAACAAGCCTTAGACCCTCAGAGATTTTTAACTACCAAGAATTTCGAGATCTTTTTTCCGAAGAAGCCATTGCCACTAATTTACAACTCGATATTGGGATCAAAACCATCCTATTCACTGACATAGTTGGTTCAACGAAATTCTATGAAACCGAAGGGGATCACGGTGCCTTTTTGCAAGTGCGAGAACACTTTATCAAAACCAACCAAATCATCCAAAACTTTCGAGGTGTCGTGGTGAAAACCATAGGTGATGCGGTGATGGCAAGTTTTTCAAGTCCCTTGCACGCTTTAAAAGCTGCTAAGGAAATGCAGGAATGGTTTCACCCCGAAAACCAACATACACCCGTTAGAATAAGAATCTCCATCCATACAGGCAACTGCCTTGCCGTAAACCTGAACAGTAACATTGATTACTTTGGAAACACAGTCAACTATACCGCAAAAATCCAATCCGTAACCAACTCCGGTGAAATTTCCTTTAGCGAAACTATCTTCCGTGACCGCGATGTCCGAGAATATCTACGCTCCGAATCCATCAAACTCCACAAAACAGAATTCCCCCTCCCTTGGGCCAACCGAACCGATTTCGTTTACGTTTGGAAGGTTTGAAGTTTTTTGGCGCCTCGCAATCGTTTGGTGGAGCGAAATCCAAAGAAGAAGCGACTGCGCTTTACGCTCCAATCTTTCCTTCGGAAAGGATTTCCGCTGCAATCGCTGGTGCAGGCTCTCTATTTCGGTGGCGGAGGAACTAGATACAACTCGAATCCGTTTCTGATTTGTGGTTTAATAGTTCCATCGTATTCGAGCGAAATGTGTTTTTCATTTTTATTAGCATCGAGGAAATCATAGTATCTATTGCCAATAGTAAGAGACATATGATATTCGCTATCACTTGGATGAAAACTTGCATCACAGCTTAAATATTCAATAGGGAAAGAAAAATCTTCACATTTACCGGGTTGGCAGGATTGCTCATAAACCCAACTGCTTTTGACTTTATAGATTCTACCTTTACCGATCGCTTCATATTCAGTATCAGAAGGACCTCCTTCGAAAATAGAGATATTACCTCGTCTATCGACAAAGTAATGTATGGATTCTTGATCTGAAACTGACCATTTAGTATCATCGAAAATTTTATCGACTTGAGAAGATTCCGCTTTTTGAAACTGTCTATAACATAAAAGTAGTTCTTTTTTCGTAATGCATTCTAAACCGTCCCTCTCCTGCTTATTTCCAGATTTGGAATCGCAACCATTTTTTAGATCCATATAGAATGAGGTCGCATTTTCAATAGCTACAACTTCACTCTTCTTGCACTGCGTTAAGCTTGGTATGACCAATAAACACAATAAAATCTTAAACTTCATTTTCTCCTCCGACTCTAACTTGCGGTTTTAATTCATAGAATTCCGAACGTCTCAGGTAATCGGAAGTCTCGGACGAACCTAGTAATATTTTAATACGATCACCAATTTCCTTTTTAGAAAGCTTAGTCTTATGCAATTCATTTTGTAACTTTTCCGTTAATACTTGTTTCGTTTCTGACCGTACCCACCGACTATCAACTCCGACTTTCCCTCGCGATTCCGCAATTTGATACTCAAAAATTCCAAGCTCTTGATTGAACCTTTTGTCAGTAATCATATAGACATGATCCGACTTTACTGCAGAAATTTTGCTGTCAGGTAAATTCTTATCCGCTCTAGTGATTCCAATAAGTCCCACGCTGAGTTCCTTAGGTTTGAAATTGGCTTTGTGGTCTTCTAATTCCTTAGTCGTAGTGATCCGATCGGAAACTAAGTTCATAAAGTTGGAAGCCTGACGGAAGTACTCCACACCATTTTTATGGACATATCGCTTGTCATATTCTGCACCCATATTTTTCATTTCCTCTGGCATTTGGTAAAGGTCTGTATTTAGATTTGCAAAACTTCCATGGGTGGTGATGCCCGAAGCATTCAAAACGGCTCCAATGAACCGGATACAATCCAATCCGTCCACAGCGCGAAACCCACTCGCATCTACCGGATTTACAGCAGATACCACTTCTTTACCATCGATTATTTTATATTGTTGGTAAGAAATTTTTCCTTTCAGAGATTCCCCTAAAAGTTTAGCTACGTTTACGGCATGTTCGGTGACTAACTCCTTTGTCGAAAGATCTACATTTTTAGAAGCTTCACAAATTTCGTTACCCAATCGTTTCGCGTAAGCTGCATTCGATTCCTTTTTGGGATCATGTTTTAGGTTGATCCCTGCCAGAGCCTCGCTAGAAGGAATCAATACCGTTTTATCTGGAATGAATGGATACTGCGAATTCCCTTCACGCAACCGAATATACTCCTTGAGTTCAATTCCAACCGCTTTGGACATAGGGATATCCTTTCCACCCCTAAGTTTTTTTATTTTTGCTTCAATTTCTGTGGTATCCACTCCGGCCTTTCTTAGTTCATAGAGTTTCTTTTCCGTATCAATTCTAGAATCTTTTGGATAATCATCGATCACACTAGATTGGATTTTTTTGATTTCTTCACTGGAGATATGTTGGTCTGTTCCCTTTGACGCCTGATAATCGTTATTTGAGTCTTTATTAAAACTAAAGCGGTCCACAATGCCAGTGATCATTGCACCAAACCTTTGGAATCCCACTTTCAATGGACTGGTGATCTTACCAAAAATTGACTTATCTGTTGAAGCACCGAAAGATATAGACTTTGAATCAGATCCAATAGAGGTAATCCCCGCAAGTCCTCCACCTAAGCGATTTCTTACGCCAAGTCCCAAACCAAGGCCTCCTAATAGAAAAACACCCATGGTTCCCGCTGCCTCTGCATAGTCAGAAAAATCATCAAATCCATTTTCCGAAGCAACTAATGATTCAGTGTTACCAAGATCACTTTTATCTTGGGCTGCATTGATATTCTGTTCTGCAAAATTCATAATTTGGACTTCGAAACCATCCTCTGAATTATTTCCTAAAGTCACACCTTGTAACTCAGATGAGGTGGAAATTCCATTTTTATCTACAGAAGAATTCAAACCAAGTTTTGAATTGGGGTCAGTGTAACCGATACTTCCACTAAAACCTCCGCCATTTATATCATACATCATCGAAAAATTCCAATCAGTCCGTGGGCCCTTCCCTGTTGGATTATAATTCAAACCAAAATTCGCAGCGCCATTGGTAGTGATATCTGTTGCCAATTGTAATCCATCACCGAGAGATTTAGAAGTTCGAATCGAAGTATCCCCCTCTTCTGAAAAACTAACACTCATATTGTTAATCGTATTTCCGAGCCCTAAAGAACCTCCCCAACCATCCTTTTCCGAATAAGTAACCCCAATTCCTGGGACCATCCCTTTAAAAAAACCAGACTGGATTTTTCCCATTCCCTGTGCCATGCCACCGAGCACACCGTTGGCGAAACCAGCAACTGCTCCTTTTGGTCCCTCATGGCTTCCGGCAATGGTTTGAACAAAGGTGGAAGCAACAACTTGACCCACTTGAGTTGTCGCAGGTAATAGACCATTTGTTAAACTACTAACAGCTTTTCCTATATTTGAAAGTGTAGAACTGACTCCAGTCAATGCCCCACTGGCTCCCAGAGTGATTGCAATGGATGCTGCATTTACCGCAGTCTGTCTCACAGCATTGGATCTGGCTTTTTTATCAGATTTCTGTCTTTGGTAAGAGGAATAACTCGAATCTATAATTTGACCGATCGCATTTTCATCGATACCCATGGACATTGCGATCTCTTTGGCAAATGCTCTTTTTCCTAATTCCTCCACAACAGCTTTGGAATCCCGAAGATTAATATATGCACTTTGATGTTTCGTCCAACTTGCTTGTAATCCGATCGATTGTAAGGCATATCCCAAACTAGTATTAGTTGAGGAACTTTGGTATGGACCACCTGCATTGACAAAGCTATTGGTATCTTGCATGACGGACTGGATTTCATTTTCTGTGATTCCAGAAGCAACAACAGCAGTTTTTAAAATCCCACCGAAGGCACCGATTACCTGCGACCCGATATCATAAATTGGATTCTGAGCCATCGCCTTGTTTGCTTTTTTTGCTTTAATCTGTCCATATTTATCGCCTAACATTTTCGATATGGCCTCAGAAGGTATTCCTGTACCTTGAGAAATCGCAATCGAAATACCATTTTGAACCAAACTTTGTTCATTCGCTTGTATTTCTTGCAAAAGATTCTCTGTACCTGCAATTCGTTCGTTTATTTTTTTGTATTGCCTTTCCCCGACCAAAGTTTTCATAACTGCCATTCCAGGTGCCTGGAATAAATTATACGCCAAGGTTGAAGTGCCTAATGATACTTTATCCAATACATACATGGTTGTCGAAAAAGTTTTAGCCACTATTGATTCCAAAGCTTGTATTGGATTTTTTATTGAGATAAATTGATCACGTGATTGAATTTTTTTTGCACTAATTTTTCCCCGCATAAAATCAAATGCCATAGATGCCATTTGGATATCTGATTCGTTACCACCTGTCGCAGTAATCCATGCCTTCGCCAATTCACTATTAATCGCTGATTCTATTTTTCCTTTTAAAGATGCTCTCATTCCAGCTGCACCGCCAGTTACGTAGGCAATGGCCAATTCTTGGATCAGAGAATCAGCATTTTCCTGCGCTTCCTTTCTCGCTAAAAATAATTCCTGATTCCTATGATCTTTATCCTGAATGGCGGTTAGATTTGCGTTGATAGAGTTTTTATCTTTCTCAAGAGAGTTAGAAAGAAAGGATTTTGTGATATTCAGTTTTTTTTCCTGAAGAGTATTCCAATCCTCCTCAGTCCAATCAGTAAAAAATCCTTTATTAATGGGAACATGAACTTTACTAATGGCGCCGAGCTGAACGTGTCGAATTTCTTCTGTTTTTCCAGCTCCATATTGCCCATTTGTATTTTTACTAGTAAGAAGCCCGTTATGGATTTCTTTTCTTAAAGTTAAGACTCCATTATTAGAATCCATAGTCGCTTCATATTCTTTTTTTAGTAGATGTTTACAATTACTGGCATTAGGATCCTCGTAACAGGAACCAAATCTACTTTGTTCTTCTTGAGAAAGTTGCGAAGGATCATAATTTCCTAGTAATATCCTTTCCTCTTTAGTCAACTTACGTCCACCTAACGAATCAGCGTTGATTCCGTAAGTCATTTGATTGATTAACTTTTTCTGTTCTGAACGTTTAAACTCTTCCAAATCAGCATTCATTTGAATCACCGATGCATATTGACTCACACCAGTGATGGTTCTGTGAAATTCTTCTAATAATCCAGCCCCTGTCCCACCGATCTTAATTCCGTCTGCAGGAGATTCGAATTTGGCTAAAGATTGAAATTCAGATACTTTTGTTTTATCGAATACTTCCAACGTTTGATTCGGTGTCCACGCAGATATAGAAGGTGGGTTGACTTCCTTCGTTTCCCCTGCTTCATAGAGCTCCGTCCAAGATTTTAATCCGCTTCTTTTTTCATCTTCCAAACGTTTTAGCCACTCTTCTTTTGAAAGTTCCAATTCCTTACGATTGGATTCCAATTCAGCCGTAGCTTCAATAACTAGATTTTCTCTATTGTCTTTCCATTCCTCATATGTATCTGCGTATTCTTTCACCTTGGATTCCCAGTGAGACACCGCTGGCAGCAATGTATTTTGGAAGTGATTGTATTGACCACCTAACTGTGTAGAGTTATCTTTCCAATATAAAGAGGTTTTCGAGGAGTTTTCATCAAACATTTCATAAAGAACTGAATAACCTATGGCACCCATTTGAAATAAATGACTTCCTGGAGTTAGGATAGTAACATATCTATCTGCTCTCCAATATCCATATTTGCCATGCCCATCTAACAGAAGATTTCCGTGTGTATGATGAGCCTCTTCAAAAGGAACATAAAAACCTGCAATTTGTTGGTTATTAACGAAATGGAAGGCATCTGTATATAAATTAGCAGATACTAAAGATTGAACGCGCCTCCCATCCCCTAGTTTATTATTCATAATTGAAATGAGTCTTCCGTAATCACCATGATGAATCGACTGAAAAATGCCCTGCATTTCTGAATCATATATATTTGTAAATGCACCAACTTCGCCGAATCCACCGGCTAACCAGTTTTCATAACGTTTATCGTTTGATAATTCGTGGTAGGTTTGGTTTCTTAATCTCCATTCGGCAGAGGCCAAATCGAAAGTGGATGTTGATTGGCCTAAATCTATCTGGAATCCGGTTTGATATGTATATATTCTACCATTATATAGTTTATATTCAGAAAAGGCCTTGTTTGATTCATCTGATAAGAAATCCTTAATTTTAGAAGATATAGATGTGAGAATAGAGTCAGGATCAATATTTGATTGATTTAATTCTTCAGAAAGATCGCCAATGAATTTAGAAAATATCTTACCTGCTTCATTATAAGTCCCATCTGAATTTTTATATTGGCAACCGGAAGCCACAGAACATGTGGAATCTAAGCCAACTTTCAGTTGAGAGACAACATCACGTAACGCAGTTTTGACAGTTTCTTTATAGGAATTGATTGCATTAAGGTTATTCGAAAATTGATTTTCGGTTTCTTCTAAGGAACGGATATAAGTATCGTAATCACTTTGAAGATCCGAGAAAGACTTCGCAAATGAATCCAAACCCTCTTGCTTTGTTTGCCCCCATTCAAACTCCCATTCCCTTGCGGACTCCAAAATTCGGTTTCTGTTCTCTGCGAGGCCTAACTCCTCATTCGTATATTCCTCATATAATGAATCCTGACCCATTCTTTGAAAATACAAAACATCAACTTTTCCGGTTTCTAATTTTTGTAAAAATGCAATCCGATTCTCAAAGTAATCTTCGGTAAGTTGTCTTTCCCATTCAGAATACAATACAGTTACTTCCGAATATAAAGATCGCCTTCTTTCATCCACATACCCCTCCTGAGAGACAAAGGAGTCTTCACCATTTTCATCAAATAACATTTGTTCTATCATTATGTTGGCATTTTCTAACCATTGGTTTGCAGAAAAATCTAAAACTTCGTTTACTCGGTAATCCCATTCTTCCATCGAATTAGCAAAATAGACAGTCCCATAAAACTCAGAATAATCTGACGATTGATAGGTTGGGACATTCCAAGTTTCGGAGAGGGATTGCCCGTAAGTAGTGTACGCAAACAGGATTGAAAAAATTATGACTAAAACTAAAGGCAATGAAAGGAAAGAAGGTTTGGAAAACATAGAGAACCTCAGTTCTCTTGGGTATTAAAAGTAATGTTTGGTTTTAAAATTTTCCCATTTTTGAAACATATTTGATTGGATTAACAAGAAACTAAACATCAAAACCAAACCTTCCCAAAAGAAACGTCCACCATCTCCGGGAAGTAAATAAGATAAAAAAAGCAAAAATAAAAGAGGAAACTTAGTATTAAAATCAAACGACAGGCGAGGAACCCATAAAATTAAAAACACCAACAAGGTGGTAACCGTACCAAATAATAAATAATCTTCCCCTAAGAGAGAGATTTGCAATTTCCAAATAAAAAGAAAACAAAAACACTGAATGCACCATCTCGCCTTATGATTCTTTCTATAAAGAAAAATTGCTATCAACAATAGTAAAAAGAAGGGCCTATACTTAATAGTAATATCCTTTGGTGGTAAAATTTCCGAAAGTTTCACGACATCTTTATTTAAGAATTCTTGTATTTTAGATTGCAATTCGTCCCACTGAATATTCTTTCCTCTGACTAATATTTCTAAACTGGTCTCCCCATTTTTATGATAGATCCTTCCTGGAGTTCGAATGTTATTGTATTTCACAAATGATTTATTAAACACAGGAATTCCTGAGGCCATTTTTGTAGGTCTATTTAGATACCGATCCATTTCCTTATCTTGTTTTACCTCAAAACGAACATCCGTTAGTTTATTTTCAATCAGCATTTTTCCTAAGATAACCGACTGTAGTCCCAATGATCTCTCGCGAATAGACTCATCCAATTCATAACCGACTAGGTTTTGAAACATTGCATTTGAATTAAATTCCAAGCCGATCGTAGATGGTTGAAAACAAAGCAAAACTTCGGTTACTCCCCCTTTGGTTCTTAACCAGGGAACGAGACCGAGAATACTTTTTTCCAAAGTTTCGGTATTAGCATTTCCAAAACGAAGAGTGCGATCTGTAGTTTTTTCCGTATCAGACAAAACATGAAAATACCCTGACTCAGTTGGGAGATCATCTAATCCCTTCTTTGCACCTAACTCGTTCAAACGGAAATAAAAGTCCGCAGTCGATGAGTTTTGTTTTACTACCAACAAATCGGTGATTTTTTGATTTAAAATTTGATTTTCTACTTGTTTAGTAATTCGGATCGTTTCTTGTTCAGGAACGGAAGTTGGGAATTCCAATCTACCCGTTTGAATTGTACCGCGAAACGGATGAAGAATGTATTGGTCCAAACTAGAAATAAAGGAAGAAAGGACTGTTACAAAAAAACAAACTACAACCACAATCCAGCCAAAGAGCTTTCTAGATTTACCCGAATGAGTTACTGTCTTATGAGAAAAAACTGCGATTAAATGTAAGAACCGTAAGTCAATAATGGGAATTGAATAAGAAAAAAAAGACTGAAAAAGAATTTTTAATAATGAAGTGGAGAGTCTGAAGTATAAATGAATGAGAGAGATAATGCCAAAAGAAAAAGGAATCCAATTGAAAATGATAAATAACCATAGCAGACAACTGCAATAGATAATACGAAGTGTCCATCTCGCAATCCTTCTCATCGGAAAAACTGCCATCGAATACTTCCAAACTAACATTAAAAACAAAACTGACTTACCGATGGGATAGGAATTGAAATTACAAATACCAAACAAGATCAGAAGAGAAGCATAAAAAGAAAGTAGATCACCTATGATCCCTTTTCCAGGTTTCCCGAAAGAAATGGCGGATAGAATAAGAATTAAATCAAGAGAGATAAAAAGAATAAAAAAGCGCCATAGATCATCGAGAAAGTCTTGGTGGCTTGTATATAATATAGCCCAGTCGTCAAATTCCGAAAGAATCGAATTTAATTCTTTTGATATATGATAGAGAGAGGTGCTATTTTCAGCATTTAGAATGATTGTTTCGGAACTCAGCCCATTAATACGTGTTCCGTGTCGAACATCTCTCTCCTGTAAGGTGACTTTACCAATAGAGGAAACCAATAGTCCTTCCCCAAATAATGATGGAATTCCTAACTCTGACCAATCTTTCGGCTTGGAGGGGAAGTCTTTTTGAAATAATAGTCCATGAAAATGATCTATATTAACTCCAAAAAAATAATTTCTGACTGAAGCAAATATTTTGGCAGCAGAAGGAATTTCTGGAGATTGAATCCAAGCAGGTTGAACCTGGAGGACTACTTCTTTTTCGCGATCAGAATGGTGAGAAAAGGAGAGAACTCCGGTTATCTTACGAATCCTCTGCTCTAATTGTTTTCTGTTTTTGTCTGGACCTATTTTTATTTTCTGCAAAATCACAATATAACTATCTTCAGGTTTTGCTTCTTGAATCCGAGGAAACAAAGAATCCTCAGGAAATCTAAGTCTTTGTAGTAAATATTCATTGCGAATGGATTGGATCACTTCCTGTGCTGTAACACCTTTTGCCAACTCGAGATAAATTGTTGAAATACCTGCTTCCGATATAGATTCTATTTGTTTATAACCATAAATTGATCTTAAAATTTGTTCCCATGGTTTGGTTATATGTTCTTCTACTTGGAGAGCCGTTTTGTTAGGCCAATGGTTTATAATTTGAACCAATCTCCGGTTCTCTAAAAAAGTTTCTTCACCGAAAACCCTGAAATTCAGTGAAATCGATGAAACCAAAATCATAAAAAGGACGAAAGCCAATATTCTGTACCGGTAGAATCGAATCCAATTTCGATTCATTGCAATCGCACCAAATATCGATTAAATAAAATTGGATAGATATAAAATGTAAAAAAAACAGAAACAGGAATTCCAACAAACATAGTCAAAGCGATTGATCTAGTAAACTCTGAGCCAATCGAAGAAAAAACAATGACAGGAAGGAACCCCATCATTGTAGTACCTGAATTTAAAAAAATGGGCCAAAGTAACCACCGAAAGACAGACTCCATACGTCCAGAAAAAGAAAAATTTTCGGGACAGTCTATCCATCTCTCGCCAAACAGTGAAATACTATCAATGGACAGTCCGAGTAGAACTATCAAACCAATGTAATGACCGAGGTGGAAGGTTTTGAATAGAAGAAAAACAAAAAATGTAGTGATGGAAAGATACATAAAAGAAATCCCCAAATAGAATAAAGGAATTCCGAAAGACTCGTAAATGCCGACTAATGACAAATAAATAAAGACAAAAGAAAGAAAAAGTAATACAAACAAACTAAGAAAAAAAATCCCAACTTCTTTTTTTTCAGAAACCTTTATTAAGGACAAACCATTAGTTGTGCCAATCGAAAGAGAATTAATATTCGATAATTCTCCGATCCATTCCATATAAAATAATCCAGATTCTCTACGATATTGATCAAAACTTTCCTTCATTTTTGACTTGAAAAGTGATCCAACATAAGTAAGATCGTTTGCCTTGGTTTTGAAACTGAATTTTTTTATTTCTTTTTTGTTTCTTAGACTAATATCCAAAGAATCTATTCCCAAATATAAATCCTGTTTAGTTTCACCTATTGATCCCAAATATTTTGGAATTTGCTGGTATAAATACTTCTGCTTAAAATCGGTTTCATTGGGGATCAACTCTGCAACGGGGATTTGATTTCTTGACAACTCTTCAATATATATCTTTTTCGGATAAAAATCAAAACCACCATCTAACATCAATTTATTATTTCTCGCAAACTCCGATGTAAAGTTTCGCAGTTCATCCCAACTTTCATGAAGGAAAACGATAGAGTCCGTTGAGACAAAAGGTAAAGCAGTAGAAACTTCAGACTGAATCGAGTCCAATTTCCAATCCCAGTTTGATCCAGAAAGAACGTCCGCTAAGAAAGTTTCTAATTCTTTTATTTTTTCCGCTCTCATTAATTTCAATTCGATCGGTATTGTTTTTTGTAGGTGTTGGTGTTTGGTTTCTCGGAGGTTTAAGGGAACTACTAGAATTGAAAGTCTGGGATCAAAATGTTTTATTCGCTGTTCCAGATCATAAATAAAAGTGAGTTCTTCCTGTAGCGATAGATTTGAACGGGGAGACAATTGTAATCGAAGTCCAATAGACGGTTGTTTGGGGAATACCTCCCATTTTGCACCAAAGCTAAAAACACCAAAAAATAAAATAAAACATGTAAAAATTGCGAATCTTCTATTGCAGAAGCGGTTCCAAAAATCATGGGATCTTTTATACAATTGAAAAAGAAATGTTTCTCTATTTAGATTCTCCTTACGTTCCCTTAAAGAGTCTGCAAACAAAAGAGATAATAAAGGAACAATCAATAAGGATGAAATTAAGGAACAAAAAACCAAAAGAGCGATACATACACTAGAATCAAAAAAGAAATCTTTCCATTTTATTGGAAACACCAACAAGGGGATAAAAACAACAATAGTTGTAAAGGAAGATGAAACAAGCGAAATCAGAACAGATCGTATTCCTTTCGAGACAGCTTCTCCAAGAATTGATTGTTTATTCAGTTGTTTTCGAATTGAAAATACTGTTAGGTTACTGGCATCAAACAACATACCGATCCCTACAGATATTCCACCTAAACTAAGTAAATTGATTGAAATTGAAAACAGTAGTAAAAAATGGAAGAACAGAACGAGAGAAAAAAATACTGATGCAAATAAAATAATCGCCGGGATCCAATTTCTGTAGAGAAGGTATGAAAATAAAAAGGCAAATACCAGACCCCAAACTATATTGATTCCAAATTGGTGTAATTGATTACGCAATTCTGTTGAACCATCGTAAAAAATATGCAGATTTAATTTAGAATCCAAAATTTGAAGTTTTGTTTGTACTTCAGAGGACACTCTCAATGGATTGGAAGATGGATCGCTATAAATGGCAATGTAAATAGAATCCTTCTGATCAATGCGAGTGAGTTTTTCACTTGGCAATTCTGATTCAAAAACCGTAGCCAAGCGCCCGAGTGGAACTGAGTTTCCATTCCCTAAATAAATCGGAAACTTGGGAAGGTTCTTATGGGTAAGAATTTCCGCTGCGAACTTTAGTTCTGTATCATTCGTATACCCATCTATTTTTCCGAGAGAACCACCTTGTATAGCTGCTTGGATCTGGAATTCTAAATCTCGAATACTGATTGGGAATAAATCTAAAACATTTGAATTTATAGAAATAAAAGAGGAATGTTGCGGTTTCCCAAACATTCGAACTTCTGTAACACCAGAAATTCTTTCCAATTGAAATTGTAATTGTTTAAGATGAAAATCAGAACTATCGAACTTTTTCCAATTTCCTTTAGGAATGAGTATTTCCATAAAGGGTCTTTCAATGGCATCTCCTTGTGAAACCAATGAACTTCCTACACCCAACGGTAGTTTATCCTTCATTTCAAAAATTGTTTGATACAATTGATCTTTAAATTCCGAAAGAGAGGCCCCAAACCGCAAATCAATTTGAACAATAGACTTTCCATGTTCCGAAATCGTACGAATACGTTCGACAGACTTTACGGAAGATACCATTTCCGAAATAGGTAAACTTACCATCAAATCCGTATCTTCTGCCGAGTGATTTGGAAATTCAGTGACTACAAAATACTTAGATGGTTTTAGTTTTGGTAATAACCAAATTTCCAATTCAGGAATTCTAAAAAATGCAGCTATAAAAATAAATATGATAATTACCCAATAAAGCCGTTTGCGTTTGAGTAAAGACAGAACATACCGTTCAAAACTCATAATGGTAATTCTGATTCTATTTCGTCTTCTGGTGAAAGACCAGATACGATTTCCAATTCATTCAACTTATATGGCTTAAATTGGATAAATCTTTTTTTTATACCCACCCCTTCCTTCACATTTACATAAAAGCCACTAACCTCATCGCCACGAAGGGATGTGGATGAAATGAGAATCTTTTCTACTGTTTCTGGAAGTTTCACTTGTACGATTCCAAACATACCTGGCAGTATTATTGTTTGCTTTGTTTCTAATCGTACTTTGATTCCAATGCTATGCGACCTTGGATCTAAAAATCCACCAACTCGATCCACCTTACCCGGTATCATTGGCAAATCTTCCTGAGAAAGAAGAAAAATAACTCCCTTACCTGCAGAAACATGAGGAAGATCCAATTCACTAATTTGAAATCCAGCGGATAACTCACCCTTTTCCATTAAAGTCATAACTGGAATTTGGTTTGTTAATTCCCCTTCTTTCGCATGAATTTTTAAAATTTTACCAGGTTTCGGGGCTCGCAGGCGTGTATCAGCTAACAGCTGCTTATTAGATTTGATTTGGTTTTCAATGATTTTTAGATGGGACAAACTTAGTTCGTACTCCGATCTTTCTAGTGAAGTATTTTTTTCCTTCCAAATTTTCAGTTTGTCTTCAAAACTGAAAGTCTCTACCTGCAAATCCAAATTAATCCCACTCAAAAGATTTTCGCGATCTCGTATTAGATTATTGTATTGGGTATGTTTGGACTCTTCTTCTTGTTTTAATTTCTCTATTTCTGAGAAAGAAACAAAACCTTGTTTCCAAAGAATTATTTTTTTATCCTTTAGGTCCTGACTCAAGGCCCATTCTTTTTCAGCTAAATCAATCCATTCAGTTTTTTTATCAATCTCTCTTAGTTTGACTTCTACTTGCCTTTCCGCTTGTTTCCATTTTTGAAGAGCTGTATTTACTTGTGATTCAGCAATCTCGAGCGAAATGCGTAATTTTTCTCCTTCTAGACGTATCAATTCATCATCAATTTCTAAAAGTATTTGCCCCTCTTTAACACAGTTTCCCTCTTGCACATAAATCTTTCGAACCAACCCACTTTGTTTTACATGTAATAGAATTTCTTTTGTGGGCTCCACTACGGCAGGGAACTCTAAAACCTTGTTTTCCTCTACCAAACGTGGCCGCTGAAACGTTATCCTTTGTTTGGCTACCTCCATTGCCGAAACTTCCATCGTTGTCCCTAGTAAGTTGGGATGGTAGAATAAAGTGACAATCAATGGGAATCGGTTTCGGATACCAACAGTAGAAAATAAAGTATAAATAACTGAAGATAGGATATAGAATCCAGCCAAGATGAGAGATTTTCGAATCCAAATTTTCAAAACAAACCAGCGATGCGAGTTCATAAGTTCGCCAAAGTCAATACAAAAAATACAAAGAGGATGGGATTAACATAACCCAAACTATGGGAAAGAAAAATTACCAATCGGTCATTGGACACAAACAAACGTTTGTATAAGTTCCCATTTTGAATGGTAAAGAGAAGAAATAAACTGGTCCAAAACATAACAACAAAAAGGGAATAAAAATTTGTATTTAAAAATAATCCTAAAAACTGGTTTCCTATAAACAAAACACAAACAAAAAGAAAAAATTGATGAATCAGGCTCCGAAACAATTCTCCGATATTGGCCCGGAATACTTTTTTAGTTTTTCCTCCAAAAGAAAACAAAAGATTGGAACTTAAGGAAAAAACGAAATACATAAAGGAAGTAATGATAACACTCACTATTTGAAACGGATACAAACTCCAAAGAGAAACCTGCTTACCTGAATTGGCAGCCTCCATTTCCAAACTCCGATTCATTCTCATAAACTCATCCCAATTCCACAAACAGTGAAATCCGTAGAGAAATAAATAGAGGGAAACAAAAAATATAGGCGAGTGAATTAAGTTAACGAATAGACCTTTATATCGATTCATTCTACTTTGAACTTTTTCTTGAAATATCTCAATCCAGATAATCCATTTCATTTTGTATTTACCAATTCCTTGTTCAGTCTATCTATCTGGGTTTGGAATTGTTTCCACTGGGCCAAAAATATTTTTTTTTGTTTATGGGGATGTTTACTTTTTTTTAATTTTAAATAAAGCAAACAGGCTTCCGGGGAAACAGGTAATAATGCAAGTAAGTTTGACTCGTCTTCTGGAGAGACAATGATTGGAAGTTTCGAAATTAAAACTGCCTTAAAATACAACAAAATCATTTCCGGTGTTTTGTTCGGTATTCTAGGCCAATTTTTAAAAAACTCCCTCCATTCTCCTAAATAAAATAAAGTTTTAGAATAGAGTATTGCTTCCTCTTGACTAAACTCTCTTTCATTCCGAATTTCTTTCAGAATAGAACTTACGATCGTTAGATGTCCAGAATGGTAAGCTTCCGTTATAATTTTATAATCGGTTGAATTGAACTCAGAAGTAGGAGAACAGTATGGATATAAAATAACAAATAGAATTGATACAATTTTTTGTCTCATAATTTTCCTGCCGGATTTTGACGAATGAATTTGCGAAAAGGGAATACATCTTTTTCGTTCCAGACCCAATCAAAACGTTTAACTTCATTATCTGAAAATTTAATCCAAAACAATCGAACCGGAATTGTATTTTGTTCGAAGGAGAATCTGCAACGTAGAAGAAAGACTTCAGAAGCTCCAATTTTTTCGGCTCGTTTTTTCCAAACCTGAATCCTTACCTCTTCTTCTTGTGATTGTTGTTTCAAAATTTCTTGAAACTTTCCTAAATGATCATTTGCTTCTATAGGTATACTTTCTTCCCAATCTAAGTCACCTAACACTACAGAATATCCGGACTCTTCTAATTCCTCGAGAATTCGAAGGTTTATTTCCTTCTCCTCTGAATAAGAGTTATAATAACTAGGAGAGTTCATTTGGAAGAGGATAACTTTCTTTCGAATTGGGATCGGATAGGTGACCATTTCTAAGTCTCGAGGAGTAGAAAAACAAGAAGCAAAAAAGAAAATAGATATAGGGATCAAAACTTTCATTTTGCCTCCACTTGAATGACAAAAGCAGATTTCATTCGTTTGCCTGAAATGGATTTTGCCTCCGACTCTAAACGAAATTCGTAATAAGGATAGAAGTTTGGAGCGAGGGCCGATGCTGATAGATTAAAATCCCCACCAGTAGAAATATTCCCAAACACGGAGCCGTTACAACTGGCCTCACTTTCGGCATAAGAATATGTCAACTCTCGACACCCAAAAGGAAATACAGTTTGGCAATGCGACCAAACCCATGTCGATAAACGAATGTTTGTGGATGGAGGTGAGATCTTAGAAAACCTTGTTGCTCCAATGACAGAAGTGGTATCCATGTATTGGTTAAAAAAAATCCGAAAGTTATCCGTATTTACATCCGCGCATGCTTGTAGACTACCAGATCCGCCCGTTTCATCGTCGCCACCACGAAACTGATAAAAATGAGGGCTTAAAATTGGCAATCCCGAGCTCCAAAAACAGGACCCTGAATTCCAGTTAGCGCCCGTTACAGATCCTAACTCCTGAACACCTAGGCCGCAATTTTGCGATTCGAGGCCGAACCCAATGACTTCAGGATCTGACAAATCCTTACCAACTAGAAAATTCAATCGAAGAGCTTCCAAAACCTCTCCACCTTCCAAAGAATGGAGTCCTGCCGGGAACAAAATATGATATCTAGTTTCCGGTTGCAAAATTGAATCTGGTAGAATTCTAAATTGAGATGGAGTTTCCCATTCCAACCGATAGGAAATAGGGGGATCAATCCGAAGTCCAAGACCTAGTTCTGTTTGATTCATGGGTTTACTAAATCGAACTAAAATGGGCGGGGGTTCTGGAACTCCAGAACAAGCGGACGATACGGTAGTCAATTTAAGATCAGAAGCGATACCTCCAGAAAAACATTCCGATTCTGTTCCTTCTAAAAGAATTACCGAACTAAGCTCTGGTGGTAACGGAAGTTCTTTGTCACCAACACGAAAGGGAACAACGTAGATACGATCCAAATCCTTTCCTTCTTTGTCTTCACATTGTTTTGTTAGTCTGACAATATAACCACCGGAAGACAATTCTTCCTTTGGAAAAAAATTTAAAGTCGTATCTGTTGTTTCAAAAATCCCTCTTACTTGTGGCTCCAAAGAGAATGCAGATACACAGGACTGAATGGACATAGGGTGGCTAAAAACAATAGAAATAGATGTTTTTGGATCAACACCGATAGCATCGGAAGTTGGATTAAATAAAATAACCTTTGGAGAATCTTCAGCTTTCAGAACCCCAAGCCAATCCTCCAAAGAACCCAAATTCGAAGAACAATGGGACATTGCTAACATAAGAAAAAACAAACTATTCCATCTAACGAGCTTCATATGAATCCTCCATAAAGAATGGGTATTGTTTCTTTATTTTTGGTTCGTTTAATTTTCTGGTTTCTGTTAGGGAGTTTTCCTTCCAATCCTCTAATATTTTTGTCAGGTCACTAGAAATCCGTTTGGACTCCAACCTGTAATAACGATTATCAAAAGGATTTTCTCCAAGGAGTAAAACAATTTCCAAAGCTGTTGAAATGTATTGGAAATAATGATCTAATAAGATTTCTAAAGTAATAAAAACTTCTTCTTCTGATTTTAAATATTCTAATTCAGAGACTAAACCTTGGTTTCGTTCCTCTCTTTTAAATTTGTGTTCATACATACTAGATTTAGCATTTTCCAAGTACAGATTGTACTTTCTGTATAACTCAATTAGTTTGATTTCTATGGATTTGATTTGGTTTAAAAAAGTTATCTCAGATTGTTTCCATTCGGTTTTTGCTTGTAATAAACTCATTTTGGAATCGAATACTTTTTTATTTCGACCGACTTCATCAAATATTCCAATTGATCCACTTTGAAAAGAATTTTCTCCGGGGCCAACGGGTTGCGGGCCATATCCAGGAATTCTCTGAATTCCATTCCCTTCCGATTGAATTCCATTTTGTGTGTTGGATTGAAAACTAGTCCCACCCAAATTGGCTTGGACACCAAGACTCAAACCATAAATCTCATTCTGCAAAGGGAACCCAGCATTTCCGTTTCTTCCCACATATCCACCTAATACTAGTTTTGGCTTCCAATCATTCTCTAATGTTTCTGCATTGAGTTCTTCCAATTCTATCTGAAGTCGATGTTTTTTGCGCAGAGGATGATTTTCATCTGGAGTAGTTTGGTATTCACTTGGATCAAATAAACGAATGCGTTCCGTGAGTCCCCCTTCCAGAGATAGATTTACATTTGGATCCAGAGACATCGCTTGTTGCAATTCTAACAGTGCAAGTTTCTTTGAAGATTCGGAATGGATCTTTTTGGACTGAAACTCTACCTCCCGCACCTTCCGATAACCCAATTCTCCAAGAGGAGAAAGGCCGAGGGCGGATTCTTTGTTTCGTTTGTCATGTTCTAATTGGTATCGTTCTGATCTGAGTTGGTAAATAGAATCAACTAACTGTCGCTTAATGAAGAGTAAATAGGATATGGAAATAGATTTGAATACTTTTTCTCGTAGAAGTTTTTTCTCCTCTGTGTGGATGAGTCGCCTGACTTCTAGTTTTTGTTTTTCCCTTTCCGTTTCTCCTCCATCATACAAAAGTTGTTGGATCTGCAGACGGACATCTCGATATTCCTGGTCGATTTGTTCCTGGTTTTTTGAAAAGATTCCAAAATAATGTACACCTAATTTGGGGAGATATTGTTTCCATTTGTCTTTCATTAGTATTGGAAAAATTTCCGAACGAAGATGTTCTAAACCCAAACTTTCATTTCGTTCCATCCCAATCCAAACACAGTCTTCCCATAACAATTTGCCTTCCGCTTGGAGGGGAGAACAAAGATATCCCCAAAAGATACAAATGATCCCTATCTTATGCCACATATCAAAAGATAGGTGGTAGATTTTAAGAATGGTTCTCTATATCCTAGTTTGTAGGGGATTTTTTGATTTTTTTTTTCGTTTTTTGACTTGTAAGAGAAAATAGTTCCATTATAAAAGTGGCATGATTCGAACGATTGTTTCCATTTTGTTTCTTCTTGTAACCACGACCCTAGCTGCTGATGAAGTGGGGATTATTAGTTTCATCCAAGGAACAAATTATCTTTCTGGCCCCCGTTTCAAAAAAGCCAAGGAACCCGTAAAGTTAGGTAGTATCCTGAAAAAGGGAGACACAATCACAACCGAAGATGGAACTTGTGAGATCCAATTGGCAACCCAGGCAACCATCCGCTTAGCCAAATTTTCTTCCGTCCAAATCGAAGACCTTCTCAATCCAAAATCAAAATCCACCACTTTGAAACTTGTGGGTGGAAAGTTATTTGTAAAAGCACACAAACCGGCCCCTGGCGTTCCCAGCCAAAACCAACTCAGTGTAGTCAATCCAAGTTTTGTGGCCGGAGTTCGAGGCACGGAATTCTTAGCTGCGGCACCCGACACAGGTGGAGTCGATGAGGATCTTAGCAATGTAGAAACCGGAGTTTATGTGAACGAAGGAACCGTTGCAGTGAGTCCCGATAAAAAAGGAAAACAAACCCTTGTTGCCGAAAACGAAGAAGTTGTTGTATCGGGGAAAGAATTAAAGAAACAAATTTTGGATGAATTCGTGAAAGAAAAAATGCGAATTTTCGAAGAGTTCAAAGCCATCAAAGAAGAAAATTACCAACGAATCAAAGAACAATACGAAAAGAATGATCAACTGATGAATGATTACAAAGGTAGGGCAGACGAATGATGAAACATTTTTGGACTCTCTCCTGCATCATTTCCCTTTCTATCTTTTCTTCGGATAAGATAGGAAGGCTTCCCGTTTATAAAATTGCGGTCGAAGCAGTATCCCAAACAGAGGATAGTTTTACTTTGCGAGATTTTATTAAAGAACAAATCCAATCTACTTCACGAGGGGTGCTCTCTCTTTCGTTAAAAAGGCAAGAGGCCAGTGTTTGGGAATTCGACAAAGAAGGGAATCCCTCTACCAAGACCCTTGAAAGTTTGCAAAAACTAACCAACACAGACAAACTTGTTCTAGTTTCCACGGAGGATGGACAGGCGATCATTTCTTTTGTGGATGTTCTACAGCAAAAATTGGAATATAGAAATTCTTTGCCAGATAGTCTCTCAAAAACTTTGGTTTCTGACTTCCTAGGATTTCTGGACAAAAAAAATATCTACTTAGCGCTTTCTGAAACTGGATCTGGGTCCAATGCCCAACTTAAAATCAATTCTCTAAAACCGACCTACATAGCAGGGGAACCCATCCGTTTCGAAATTGAATCCACAGAAGATAATTACGTATATGTGGTTCTTGTTCCAGAAAACCAAAAAGGGGAACCAGTCCTCCTTTTCCCTAATCAAATCCAAAATGATAACTTTGTACGCAAAGGGGATCGAGTGACCATACCTGATAAACGAATTTCGTTTAAAGCTTCTGCTACCCCATCCAAAGATCGCATTCGCGCCTTTGCTTCCAGGGAAGAATGGAAAGAGTTCCAACTGAGAGGAAAAAAAGAAGATTCCTTTTATAGGCTCCTCCCTCCAGCAGTTACGGGAACCAAAACGATTGCTAGGTCTATGATGGTGGTTCCCAACACTCTCACCGCGTCGATCGAACAAAGTCCAGTGATGGAGTGGGAATACCAAATCCTTTCCCGATAAATTCTTGCAAATTCATCTCATATCTTTTGTTATAAAAGGTATGAGACCGCTTATCCTTAAATCCATCGCCTTGTTAGGACTCAGTACCCTCCTCGCATGTTCCTTGTTCGAGAAGGATGACAAAAAAGAGGATCTATTAACAGCCCTCTTACTTTCCGTTTGGACATACAACCAAGCAGCCGGTTGTACGGGACCCAAATCAGGTTTCACCATTTGCATTCCCAAAGGAATTGCGGAGTAAACCCATGAAAAAGTTGCTTTATTGTTTATTATTTTTTGGAGTGAGTCTCCAGGTTGCTGATTTTAACAAACTCACTCGATTGAATCGAGACAAAGAACTTGCAAACCTCTTTAGCCAATCCATCTACCTGGGAATCGGTTCTGAAAAACTCTGGTCAGCGACGAGTGCAGACAACTGGGGATTTGTGCGTCAGTCCGCCACTTGGGCTCGCGGAAATTCGGGGATCATCGATTCTCTCATTCTTGCTTTAAAAAATGCAGGATACTTTAATAATCCTGACTCAGCCCGAGTTGATGTATTATCCAATGTCAATTTAAGTGGAATTGGTTCTTCCACTCTAACTATCAAAATCAATACACCCACAGCAAATATAAGTTCTTCAGCTTACACCGGTACCAAAACCTTTAAACATTTTATGGAAATCAAAAAAACTGGAGCATCCGTCCCCTCCTTACAACTGTTCTTTGATGATCCGAATACAACTCTAGGAAATAATGGAGCCCTTGTTTATTATAAACTTGTCGATTTTGGAAATCCACAATTTTCCAGTGTGGGGGATGTGATTACAGAGAGTTATACGGGGAACGATTCTATTTATGGAACCAAATTCCAAACCTATACCTGGAGGAACGGTCCAGAGAATGCAAGTTGGATCAGTAAACATGGTCGTGTAGTCCTGACAGAAGTGGATTCAGGTAGACAACTTTGTTTCCGTTCCGTGGTTCGTTTGACTTTTTCGAAACTAAAAGAAATAAACCCTGCGGGAGCCAGTGGCATAGACAACCTAAAGTCCTTTTGTCAGACAGCTCAAAGCACATCAGGGGATAATCTTTACTACACCTTGGCTTATATGCAAAAGTTTGACTTACCTTTCCAAACTACTGCCAAAGCTTCCTTCACAACCAGTGCCAATAGAACCGAAACCATTTGTGCCATTCCTGAATCACCATCGGCACCCAATGTTCGTTTGTCTTATGGAATCTTCAATATCAATGGATATGTAACAGACCAGTTGTTAGCGGCCCAAGTTCCATCTGACTATCCAAGTCCAACGGTTGGTGGGGCTGATTTTATGTCAGTGGATGAGGCCTTCAATCGAACTTATGCGGCCTTTGGAGCAAGTATTGCCGGACAAACCGGACTTGGAACGGTAAAACAATACGAAGCCACTTCTAAAGCTTTTCTAGATGCCTTTGATGGCTCTGACCAAAATCTAACCTTTAAATAAAATTAGGTGGTTGTTTAAAACTAATTTCTATAAATTGCGTTGGAGAGAATGGATCCTGTAAGGGCGATCATCTCCAGCCGCACATAAGAGTCCTTTTCTTGGAAAGTATACTCAGCCTTGTTTGTATCTGGATTGACTTGCAAAACTTCACCCATTTGTCCGATAAAACGAATTTCTAAATAACGTTCTTTTGAATTCAGTTGGATCGTATTGTTCTTTGTGATTTGGATCTTCGGAACCTTAGGATCCTCTGCACCTTGAAAGAATTTTTTAACACAATAGAAAGATCCAGTCTGGAGAGAAGATAATACGGAAGTTTGATCCTTAATACCTTCAGCAGTCACTATGTAACGTAGAAAACTCTCACCCTTACGCCCTCTTTGATTTCCAAGAGTTTGGATGATGTTTTTCCAAGTCGGTTGGTCAAAATTCTTAATAGAAGTCTCGGGAAAATAATGTAGGTCATCACTTGCCATACAATGAACGTTTCGTCCTTGGCTGAGAAGCGAATCCAAAATTTTTGTATCGTCTCCAAAAGGAGAATACACTTCCACAGCCTGAAATCCACCAATTGCGGACATCTCTTCTCTAGTAAATGAATCGAATAGTTTTGGATGAGGAATGATGACATAGCCACCTAACTTTTTCATACGATCCATTACCCAATTTAAATTTTCACGGGTTGCATATATTGGAAAATAATCATAAAAAGACTTTTTGATTCCGATCGCAAGAAGATGGCGTTTCTTTAAATTTTGTCCCCATTCCAATCCGCGAATGTAATCAGAATTTTCTGTTTCTGAAATTTGTCCATAGTCGGTGATGGCAACGTTGGAAAAGCCCTCTTTTTTGTATTCTGATTGGATTTCTTTTACTGTATGTCGTTCGGGTGTAAACCAAACTTCATCCGAATGTGCATGAAGGGAGATTTTTTCTCCACCGTCCTCATCCCAATTTTGGTAAGGATTAACAAGATTCGACCCTTGGAACGGGGAAATAGACAAATCAACAGACTTTCGAAGGAGTAATACAACTGCTAGTTGGTAAACAACCAAAATTCCAAATAATGACAGGAGAACGAGCACATACCGGTATTTCCACAGAGAAGGTCGCTCCGTAGTTTGCCTATTTGCGTCAATCATAGGTCCGGGAACATTGAAAAGCATAAGAAAACTTTATAGTTCTTTCTTTCCAATTTGATTCCAGTTTTGTTACAAAATGGATACAAAACCAAAGATTCATTTCTGCTTTGACAAACTAGGTAGGGTTTCCCTTCGTTGGAACTGTGAAATTCTTATCTGTTCATCGCACCTTCCTAGTCCTATTTTGTATTCTTATCGTATTTTTATTCTATGGAAATTCCTCTCCCCTTGTTGACCAAGATGAGGCCGCTTATGCAGGTTTTTCTAGGACTATGTTGGAAACCGGGGACTATCTCAGCATGGATTTTCCCTACTCCACACCGCATAGAAAACCACCTCTCCATTTTTGGATTACCTCTTCTTTTTTCCAAATTTTTGGACCTTCTGAGTGGGTGTTACGCCTTTTCCCTGCCCTTTGTATTTTGGGAACCAGTTTATTAACCTATCATCTTACAAACGTTATGTATGGATCAAGAACAGCATTATATGCTTTCAGTATCCTTAGTTTTTCTTTGTATTTCCCACTCAATGGAAAGATCGCCTTAGTGGATTCTCTTTTAGTATTTTTTGGAATGAGTGGATTTGTTTCTCTTTACCACTGGATTCAATCCAAAATGAAAATCTTTGCCTTTTTATTTTGGCTTAGTGTGAGCCTTGGCCTTCTTGTCAAAGGTCCACCAATTCTCATCTTTCTTGGGGGAACTTGTGTCTTACTTTTAAGCGTAAATCAAATCCGTTCGCAAATTTGGAAATTAAATCCATTTTTATGGCTTCCAGTCGCATTCATTCCGCTTTTGCGTTGGGGTTATCTTTCTTGGCAAAAAGACAATGGGGCACTCATCCAATGGATGTTGGATTGGTATGTCCTTCGCAGAGCAACGGATCCCGTATTTGGACAATCAGGTCCTCCTGGCACTTATCTCATGTTATTTGCAGTGACTCTATTTCCTTGGACTAGAATCTATCTTTCTTTCTTAAATGAAAACGGATGGAAATTATTTGCTTATCTAAAAACCGGAGGATTCGCATTTTTAAAAAGTCTACTCCCTTGGAATTGGAAAGGAATTGATCCAAAGTTTACACCCAAACGATTTTTACTCCTTGGACTTGGTTTTTCTTGGATCTTTTATGAATGTTTGGCAAGTAAACTCCCCTCCTATCCTTTAAGTGCCTATCCCATCCTTGCCATTCTCCTTGGAGACCAACTAGCAAGAAAACACAATCAGATTTATATGTACCGAATTTATCTCACCGTATCGCTTGTGATGATAGCAACCATTTCTTTTATTTTACTTCCTCGGTTTTCAGAAATGAGAACAGATACTAAGAGGGCTGCAACTGTGATTCAAAGTTTAGTTCCACCAAATGAAACCTTACACTCATTTGGTGATTTTGGAATTCCAAGTTTTGCCTATTATTACCACAGGCCCATAAAAGAAATCACTTGGGAAGAACTACAAACCACCAAGGGATATTTCCTAGTCTCCGAATCAGATTTTCTGATTTGGAAGGGACTTGGATTCGAATGGGAAACTAAGGGAGAACTGCTGACTATTTATGCTTACGATCGAAATAAAAAGTTAACACTTAGGCTTGTAAAAACCAAAGGACTTTAATTTAAAAACCTTTTTTTGATATTTGGTGAAGGAACCATACAGGCCTCTGCTTTGCCAAACCACTGATAACGGTGTTTGGCGATGAATCGGTAAATGGGATTACGAAGGAAACGAGGGAAAATCCAAAACCCATAGAACCATGGCCAAGGAAATTTGAGTTCCCTTGTCAGTTGCAAAACGGCATCTGACTCTAAATATAAAGTCCCTTCCTTCCAATACAGGATGCTGTCGGGAAGTTTCGGATAAGAATCTTTTGGAAGGAGAGATAAAAAGGTCTCAGATCCAATGCTGGAAAAGAATAAATTCTCTTTCTGGTTTTGTTTCAAAAGAAACTGAACCGAACCCATACACAAATGGCAAACCCCATCAAAGAAAACAATTTTACTTTTTTCCGGTGGCATCCTTTCCCTCTACCTCCAAACTGACGGAGAACCATTTGAAATCGAGTCTAAATCTATAGAGGCCTTTATGTTTCCTGAATTTCATTCTGATAATCTTCCTAAAAAAGAATCCGCCATTTTAGAAAAAATGGAGTCCAACAAACAGTTCATTCAAACCCTATTAAAAATAGAAAAACCGACTTTTCAAAACTTTGCAAAACCCTACCAAAGAATCCAAACAGAACTTGGTGACCTTGTTACAGAAATTTCCCATCTCAATTCAGTCAAAAACAATGATGAGAGCCAAACTATCTATAGCCGACTTTTGCCAAAACTCAGTGAATACTATACAGACCTTGGTCAAAACGAAGAAATCTTTGCTACACTTTTAAAAATCCAAACTTCGGAACAAGATTTGAATCCCGAAGCATTGAAAGTATTAGAAAATGAAATCAGAGACTTCCGGTTATCAGGAGTGGGTTTGAATTCAGAAACCAAAAACGCATTAAAGGAAATTCGGATTCGTCAATCGGATCTTTCCAACCAATTTTCACAGAACGTCCTCAATGCGACCAATGCATTTGCACTTTATCTTTCAGAAGCTGATGTTGTTGGACTACCCGAAAGTGAAAAAATCTCCGCCAAACAAGAAGACGGAACCTTTAAATTCACCCTGCACTTCCCATCTTACATTGCTTATATGACTTATGGCGAAAATAGAGAGATCCGAAAAAAACTCTATGATGGTTACTGCACAAGAGCCCCAGAAAATGGAAAACTAATGGAAGAGATTTTGGAACTCCGAGATAAGGAAGCAAAACTTCTTGGATTTCCAACATTCTCTCATTTGAGTTTGGCAACTAAGGTTGCCGACACTCCTGAACAAGTAATCGATTTTTTAGACCATTTAGCCAAAAAAGCCAAACCTATCGCCTTACAAGAACTAAATGATATCAAAAATTTTGCGAAAAAATTAGGACATGAAGATCTTGAGCCATGGGACCTTACCTACTATTCTGAAAAACTAAAAAAGGAATCCTTTTCTTACGATGAGGAAATCTACCGCCCCTATCTAGAGAAAGAAACCGTCATTTCAGGAACCTTCCAGTTCTTAGAAAAACTTTTAGGAATCAAGTTCCAACAAGTGATCACTCCCGTTTGGGAACCGTCTGTTCTTTGTTATAACCTAATTGTGGAAGGAGAAATACGCTCTCGACTCTATTTGGATTTAGAAGTCCGAACCGAAAAAAAAGGTGGGGCCTGGATGCATAACTGGAAGCCCCATTTCCAAGATGAAACTGGCAAAACAGAACTTCCTGTAGCCTTTGTGGTTGCTAGTTTTCCCAAAGCCACAAATACACAACCCTCACTGCTTCGGCCAAGCGATGTGGTAACACTTTTTCATGAGTTGGGACACGCCCTTCATCACTTGCTCTCTCGTGTTAAGGAAGCCTTTGTAAGTGGGGTCAATGGTGTGGAATGGGATGCGGTCGAGTTTCCATCACAATTTTTAGAAAACTTTGCCTACGAACCCAAAGTTTTAGAACTTTTCGCCAAACACTACCAGACAAAAGAACCAATCCCCAATTCCTATATAGAAACAATGGTAAAGGCCAAAAACTTTATGTCAGCAATGGGTGTCGTGAGACAGTTAGAATTTGCAAAGTTTGATATGTTAATCCATATGGAAAAACCAAATGAATCTAGAGTTCAAGAAATCTTAGACCAAGTGAGAAAAGAGGTCTGTGTTGTATTCCCACCCACATACAATAAATTCCAAAACTCATTCACTCATATCTTTGCTGGTGGGTATGCAGCCGGATACTATTCTTACAAATGGGCCGAGTTACTTTCCGCAAACGCCTACTACTCATTTGTCGATCGGGGTGTTTTTGACTTAGAACATGCTGCTCATTTTAGAAAAACAATTCTAGAAAAAGGTGGGTCGGCAAGTGCCATGGACCTATTCCGTGATTTTTATGGAAGAGATCCAGAGATCGATGCATTACTTCGACTCAACGGAATTGCCGCTTAATGCCTGTATTGATTTGGTAATCACTTCTTTAGAATCGGTGGACTTGATAAGTTTTCGAGTCTTCCGATTTTTATCCAATACATAAATGTAGGTTGAGTGGTCAAAACTTTGACCGTCTTCTGTTTTTTCCACATAGGCCGCATATTGTTTTAGAATTTTGTTAGTTGTCTCTGCAGAAAAAGAAAGTCCGACCGATTGTGGCAAATAAAACTGAACATACTTTGTGGTTGTCTCTGAGGAATCACGCACTGGATCAATAGAAATAAAAACCACTTTGAATTTTGATTTCTCTACTTCGCTTAAGGGTTCTACAGCGGCTTTGATTTTTGCCAAAGTGTTCGGACAAAAGTCAGGACAATAAGTATAACCAAAAAAAACCAGAAGGACGGGTTCTTTAAAAGATTGAAAGGAAATAGACTGCCCTGATTTATCTTTGGCTTCAATATTTCCACCGATCGGGAGTTCCGCAAATTCTAATGCAGACCCACAACCTCCTACAATCAATCCAACTAACAAGATTAAGACAAATTTTCTTTTCATAAAGTTTTCTCTTCCACAATTACGGTTCGACTTTCTCCATTCGAGAATTGGATTTTTAACTCCAAATTTCCTGAATGATTTATTTTATCATATAACATCAAATGTTTCCCTGATCGCACAAGTTCAATGGTTTCATTGGCTTTCAGTATAATAGGATAATTCAATTTCCGCATCCTGGCAACGCCCGATTGATTGTCTAAACTGGTTTCATGGAAATCGACTGTTTTATATCCATTACTAACAATGGTTCGAATTTCAATATCGTTCGAATAAGGGTTTCGAATTTCTCCATAGACTGCGGCAGTTTTTGCTACTTCTGGAGGTGGTGTCATCCACAGCCGGATGGGATCTGTCGGTTTGTGACAGAAAACAAACAAATTGACTTGAATTAGTAACAGAATTCCTGCATTTGTTATATTTATCTTTCGTAACAAGAGAACCTCGATGAGAATAATAATCAAATGGGTGATAGCAATCACTCTCATTCTTTCTTCATTTCTAGTATCCACTTACAACTGGTCTACCGGTGAATACAATTATGATTCCTCTCGTAAATTCGAAAATTTTGATGCCTTTTACCAGAACGAACTCGAACTGAGTGCGAAAGAAAACACGAAACCGAACAACGAAGAACTACTGGTTCGAGTTTCGGAAGAAAAAACACCTATAACAATTATCTACATCCATGGATTTGGTGCAAGCCGAGGAGAAGGAGAAGAAGTCACAAACAAACTCACTGAATACTTTGGTGCCAATACATATTACTTAAGACTACCTGGACATGGAACCAATGCAGAAGACCACCTACACACCAATTTTCAGAAATACCTACAAGATGCAGAAGATAGTTTAATTTATGCAAGAGAACTTGGCCACAAAACTGTGTTAGTGGGAACGAGCATGGGTGGGAATATTGCAACTTATTTAGCAGCAAAACATCCTGACCTGGTTGACTCGCTTGTGCTTGCGTCTCCATTTTATGATTTTGATGATCCGAGCGCCCATATCTTTCGGTTTCACTGGGGAAAATCCTTTATCAATACCATCAAAGGTGAAATGCGTATTTCAAAAACAGATCCAAGAGATGAGTCAGCAAAATATTGGTATTTAGATCAGTATTTCGGTGCCATTCAGAATATTTTAGATCTAAAACGTTTTATGGACAAACAAAATCCTTATCCTAATATAACTGCGCCCACCTTACTTATGTATTACTACAAATCAGAAAGAGAACATGATTTTGTCGCTTCCATTCCTGCCATGTTAAAGGTTTATGATGCAATCCAATCAGGAACAAATCCCAATCCCAAAAACAAACTCTTAAAAATAGAAAACGGATCTCATGTTTTACTTTCAAAATATGTAAAGTCTGATAAAGAACTTATCGAAAGGGAACTCATTCAGTTCATCAAGGAAACAACAGGTGCTGAAGAAGTAAAAAAATCAAAGAAATCCAAACGATAACAAAATAGTTTCGTAAAGTTCATCAACGGATATTGGTTTGGAACGAACCAATATCCCTTCTGCATCCAATTCGTCCGAATCAAGTCCATCCATATTTCCAGTATAAAGAACTGCAGAAAGATCTGGATTTACTTTTTTGATCTTACGAATGAGGCTAAGACCATTCATTTCTCTCATCCGGTAATCTGATAAAATAAAATCAGGGACTTTAATTTTCAACTGGTCCAACGCAGCAGAAGCACTGCGAAAGACCTTAGGGGTGACTTGTTTTTGTGAAAGTACAAAGCTGATTGCCTCACTGGCAGCTTCATCATCCTCTACAATCCAGATTTCTTTCTCCGAAATCACTGACCAAACATCTTTCGGATTATTTGTTTGAGTTGTCTTTGCCACCCCAAGCAAAATCTGTCTTTCTTCCAAAGGCAGATAGATATGAATGAGAACCGTCATTGGCTCAGGTTTTTCAATGTAAAACTCACCTCCCCAATTTTTCACATAACGATTGATTAGGTGCATACCCGTCCACTGGAATTCTTCATCACCAAAATTTACAAAGTCGAGAGTATTTAATCCCGAGAGGCTTGGTAAAGAAAGTCCGGTAAACTCCATTGAAACTAAAAGTTTGAACTCATCTATAGGAGAAGTTTGGATACGAACAAGACCTCTTTTCCTATCATCCCAAACAAGTAACCCTCCTGAAGTCAACTCACAGAGAATTTTAGAAAATCTTACTGCATCTAACTTAGTATAAAGTGGGAACTTGTTAAAATCAAATTGAGCTTCCACGTTTTTAGGTAGACCTGCATTGATCAAAGGGATTGTAGATTCAACTACCGAAGATATTTCAATTTTTGCAGCCGAGTCTTCATCTTTTACCTTGGAGTATTTAATGATTCTATGTATCATAGAACGGGCATTATCTGCACCCATTCGAATTTTCTCCAAATACTCCAGAATTTTCCTTTGGTCAAATTTTCCCGACTTGATGTGATCTTCACCTAACTGAGAAAAGACATGAATTGGCTGTAGGTAGTTGTTTAAGTCATGAGCAATGTTTGTCGCCAAACTTCCAATGGTTTCCATTTTCTGAGAATGTAACTGATATGATTCTAGTTGTTTTTTTTCCGTCACATCATCCAAAAAAACATAATAAAAATCCGGTTTGCCTTGGGAGTTACGAAAAGCACTGATTCGGCGATAGACATTGATTCGGCGACCATCCTTCCTTGTGAGCCGAGACTCCTCCGCACCTTCCTTAAAAAAACCGAAGTATTCCATCTCCTCTTCGGATATGGGTTCCCCTTTGATTCGTTTGATATTCAAATCGGTTAAGTTTTGGAAACTATAACCAGTTATTTCTGTAAACCTGGGATTGATGCGAAAGTATCCACCTTCCCAGTCTTGTAATGCCATCCCCACAGAAGCATTCTCAAACAAACCGAGAAAAAACTGGATTTGTTCCACAATATTGATTTCGTTTGTTTTTTCGTTGGTCACATCGCGAACAAAAACGATCTGAAGTTGTGAATCCATATTAGGAATGTTTACTTTTCTTTTTTCAAACTGGAACCACCGAACTAAAATTTCGTTCGGCATAAGAAAACGGAAGTCTCCCTGAACGGTATCACGATCAAAATGTTTGTTCGAATAAAGAAAATGGTCTCGGAAGTTAACTTTATCTTCCTCCGCAACCCACATCAAAAGGTCGGACTCCAAACATTCCGCACCGTCTTTGTGACAACCCAAATTGTTTTTAAAAAAATCGTTCGAGAATAAAATCTGACCAGTTTTGGGATCTGTTAAGTAGACCCCACCGGAAAATAGATTGGGCAAGACCTTAAAGAATTCCATCATTCCGCTTGCTTCTAGATTCGTTTGCATAACTCTTGCCTTAAGAGGGAAATATGCCATCCAATCCGTTTTCTTTTCAAGCACCTATTGCTTTTTTTAATTTGGGACCTTGGGAGATTGCACTCATCGTCTTCTTAGCGTTACTTTTTTTTGGTGGGAAACGCCTTCCAAGCCTTGCCAAAGATTTGGGTTCCGGAATCAAAGAATTTCGTAAGTCCCTAACAGGCGGGGATGAGGAACCATCCCAACCAAGTCTCCCACAAGAAGAACCAAAGTCGTCTTCGCAAGCGGCATCTAAATCCGGTAAAAAGAAAAAAGCTTAAAAGACAGAAACCTTGGCTGGGAAAAAGAGAACCGCACTTCCACTTCCACTTCCACCGCCGGAGGATTCCGAAACCAGGGAAAAATATATGTCCCTGGGGGATCATTTAGAGGAACTCCGCCAAAGATTGATTTATTCCATTTTAGTGGTTTCAGTCTTTATGATTGCCACTTTGTATTTCGGAAGCGAAATCCATAGTATTCTCATCCAACCTTACAAATCAGTTCTTGGCCCTGACGCTCATTTTTTCCAGATCCAGCTCATGGCACCCTTTCTGATTTATCTCAAAACTTCCTTCATTCTTTCTGTCCTTGTTTCTTTACCCTTCCTTTTGTACATCCTTTGGGGGTTTGTGGCACCGGCTGTGGATCCAAGGACTGAAAAATGGGGAAAATTCATCATCTTGTTTTCTACCTTACTTTTTTGGTCAGGCCTTGCACTCTGTTGGTTCACCGTTTTTGAAAATTTCCTTCGAGTCTTCCTTGTGGTTCTAAGACCTGATGGAGTGGATCCCTATTTACCGATTGACGAATATTATGATTTGTTTTTCAATCTGCACTTAGTGTTTGGAGCCTCGTTTCAATTGCCCATTGTCCTTATCCTACTCGGACGGATCGGAATTCTTTCCTCTCGTTTTCTCATTTCTAGATGGAGAGAAGCGGTGCTCATCATAGCCGTTGTATCTGCAGTACTTTCTCCAGGCCCCGATGTTTTTTCTATGTTGATGTTACTTGTTCCTCTTAGTTTTCTTTTTTTCCTTTCTGCTATGGTCATGAAAGTATTGGAAACTACAGATCGCAAATGAGTTATCGTGTCAAACTTCCCATACTACTTGGAATCATAAGTTTCCTATTCTTTTTCATTCATTTTTTATTTGCAGAATTTACCTTCACCCACTGGCAAAATCCCAAAGGGGAAAACACACTTAACTTCAATTTGGTGGGGATCTACTCTTCTTTTGTATTTTCACTCATCACAGGATTTTTGACCTACTATTTCCTCGGTTTTTTATACCAATACATTCTCCATTTGATTGCACATATCCAGGACAATGAACTTCCGAAAGATATCCGTAATCTAAATCCCGAATCAGAAGAATACAAAATTTACAAATCGGTTCGGTTTACTCTTTTGCAAGGAGATGAAAATCTTGGAGAAGAACAATTCGAAAACAAATTTGATTGGAAAACAAACCAAGCGACTTCCGTAAACAAACAAATTCCAGACATTCATATCCCTAAAATTCCTGGATTTGATGTTTCCGTATTCCCCTCTATTATGCGTTATGCGGGAGCAGATTACATTCGTATCGTAAGAGCCAACGATGGAATCTTTGGAATCCTTGCCGGACACATGGAACCTGGAATTTTAGAATCTTCCGAAAAGGTTTTTATTCATGGAATTGTTTCTTCTTTTGGTGATAGTCTTTTTTCCACAGAAGAACTATTGGAAAAATTAAAAAATGCTCTTCATCAGTTTACATTTTTGAAACTAAAAATCTCTGCCTTTGTGATCCAAAACAAGGAAGATAAGATGTCTTTTCTTCACTATATGGACATGCCTATCTTTCAATTTTCTGATCATGGAATCCAAGTGATTGAAGGAAGTGGTGATGACCATTGGTATCCCAACCACAAACACCCACTTTCTATCGCGGATGGGATTGAGATTGGAGATTATTTGGTTTGGGCCAGTGACAGAACCCTCAGCCAGTTTGGGCTGACTTCTTTTGAAATTATGGAAGAGTTTGTTGATTATCTATTAGATCTAAGACCAAGTTCTTCTAGACAGATGTTACTTGCGATTGCAAAAAAGATGAGTGCTTTAGGAGCAGAAAGAAATCTCACAAATCCTATGGAAAAACTTTCTATCTTAGTTGTTCGCCGCAACAAGTAACCGAATCGTATGACGTAGTAAGTCCAGTTTTCCCCAATCTCCATGCCCCGGAACCACCACTTCCGCATCAGGGTAACGAGCGAGAACCCTCTTCACGGAAATTCCCCACTCCTCTATATTAGCATCCTTTGTATTACCGAGGTCTTTGGCTTCAACTGACTTAACAAGACAACCTCCAAAGAGGATATGAGTGTCGGTGAGCCAAACCACTATATTGTCCACGGAATGGCCCTGCCCAGGATAAAAAACTTCTACCCATTGGTTTCCTGCAGCAAGTCTAGTTTGGAGGTCGAGGATGGGATTTGTTTTCCCCAATCCCCTTTCTTTTGCCAGTTTTGCCGTTAAATTTGTGCTATAAATGGGAATGTTTCGGCTTTGAAAGAGAGGGACTCCCGCCATACGGTCGTCATGTGCATGAGTCACAATCAAATATAGAATCTCTTTTTGGAATTTGGATTGGATACCGGTAAACAACTCTTCAGTTTGCGATTCTGTCCAAGGAGTATCAACAACTACGACGCCTTTATTTGTTAACACCACAAGTCCATTGGAAGAGTAAGTTTGTCCTGCAAACTCACCATAACTTTTGTGAATCCAGACAGATTCTTTGATTTTGATCCACTCTAGATGATTTGATTTTTGCGGAGTTGCTTCATTTGCAACGGAAGTGGTGTCTGAATCTTTTTGCAAGTGACAACGAGAAAATGAAAATCCAATTAAGAAAATCAAAAATGAAGTTTTGAATTTTATCTTAAAGGGAATTAGTAAGCGAGGAATGATCGAGTTTTTTATTTTATTGGAATCCACCATAAACTACCCCTAAAAACAAAGACCTATCTGTAAGATAGGTCTTTCCCATTTTTCTAGATTCAGAATCCGAATCTAGAAAATCCAAACTTAACTTTAAGCGATCTTTTCGATATCACCTTTTAAGATGGTGATGGGAGCTTCCTTTTTAAGAACTGTTTCATCAGTCACAACCACTTCCAATACATCCTTACGAGAAGGAATTTGGAACATTAGCTCCATCATAATCTCTTCGACGATGGCACGAAGCCCCCTCGCTCCACTTTCGCGTTTGATGGCGGTCTGGGCAATGGCTTCAATGGCAGCTTCAGTGAACTTGAGTTTTACGTTCTCAATATCAAACATCTTTTGGTATTGTTTGAGAAGGGAATTTTTAGGTTCTGTAAAAATAGATTTTAAACTTTCAATGGTGAGTTCATCGAGTGTGGCAATGATAGGAAGTCTTCCAATAAATTCTGGGATCAGACCAAATTTCATAAGATCATCAGGAATTACATGGTGAACCACAGATTCCCCCTCTTCAATCCTTCTACCCTTATCGTTTACAATTTCATTGGAGTGGAATCCGATCGACTTCACACCAACTCGTTGTTTGATGATATCACTTAAGCCAACAAATGCTCCTCCACAAATAAAGAGGATATTTTTGGTTTCGACTGGAATGTATTCCTGGTGTGGGTGTTTACGTCCACCTTGCGGCGGAACATTGGCAACAGTGCCTTCGATGATTTTAAGAAGGGCTTGTTGTACCCCTTCTCCACTCACATCACGAGTGATGGAAGCGGAATCAGATTTACGTGAAATTTTATCAATTTCGTCGATGTAGATGATTCCCATCTCAGCTCGTTTGACATCATTGTCCGCATTTTGAATGAGTTTGAGAATGATGTTTTCCACATCCTCTCCCACATAACCGGCCTCAGTTAAAGCCGTTGCATCGACAATAGCAAATGGAACTTTTAGAATTCGAGCTAGAGTTTGGGCGAGGAGAGTTTTTCCAGAACCAGTGGGCCCGATGAGCATGATATTGGATTTTTCCAATTCCACATCTCCCGCCTTACGTTCATTATGAAAGATTCTTTTGTAATGATTGTAAACAGCAACAGCCAAAGCTTTTTTGGCTTGTTCTTGTCCAATTACATACTGGTCTAAGATTTTTTTGATTTCGGTTGGTTTTGGGATGTCACCGACAATGGCAGTTTTATCACCACCTTGCGGCTCTTCTGCGATGATTTCATTACATAAAGAAATACATTCATCACAGATATAAACACCAGGACCTGCGACAAGCCTTCTTACTTCGTCTTGTGCCTTTCCGCAAAAAGAACAATGTAATTTTTCTCTGGGATTTCCCGTTTGGCTTGCACGTTTGGTCATGGAGTTAAGCCCCCCTTAGGCTTGTGGCATCTGTTTGCGTTCTTGGATGACGTTGTCGATGACACCGTATTCTTTTGCTTCTTCGGAGCTCATAAAGAAATTTCTTTCTGTATCCTTACGGATTTGGTCTGAGGTTTTTCCAGTGTGTTTACCATAAAGATCGATGAGTTTGTCCTTAATCTTTATGATTTCTTTTGCAGAGATTTCGATATCAGATGCTTGTCCACCTGCACCACCATAAGGTTGGTGTAACATAATTCGAGAGTTAGGAAGTGCCGACCGTTTTCCTTTGGCTCCACCAGCAAGTAGAAGTGCTGCCATAGAGGAAGCCTGTCCAATGCAAAGTGTTCTTACCTCAGGTTTGATGAGTTGCATGGTATCGTAAATGGCAAGGCCAGAACTCACATACCCACCAGGGCTATTGATGTAGAGATAAATGTCGCGATCCGGATTTTCTGCTTCTAAAAACAAAAGCTGTGCCGAAATCACATTGGCATAGGTTTCATCAATCGCAGATCCAAGAAAAATGATCCGATCTTTCAAAAGCCGCGAAAAAATGTCATATTGGCGTTCGCCACGGCTTGTTTGTTCAATTACATAAGGCATGAGTGTAGACATAGTTTACTCTTCTTTTCCGCTGAGAATTTTCTCTGCTTCTTCCGTTGAAATAGTCTTAGGCGACTTCTTTTCTACCTCAGCGTATACAAATTCGTCGATTTTATCAAACAGGAATTTGTCACGGTAGAAGGTTTCCGCCTTTTGTTTTTGGACTTCTTTTTTCAGAGTTTCGGCAGTAATTCCTTGTTGGGTAGCCTCTTTTTCGTATCCGGCCTCGACTTCTTCGTCAGAAATTTGGATTTTGTGTTCTTCTGCGATTTTCTGCTTCAAAATGTAGGTCTGGATGCGTTTTTCTGCCGCTTTGGAAAAGGATTCTCGGACTTCCTTTTCTTCCTTGTTCAAACGTTTTGCGTAGTCGGCAAGGCTTGTAACAGGAAGGCCAAATTCACGCATAAAGTTTTGAAAAACCGTTTCCGTTTCTTCGTAAATCAAAGATTCAGGGATGATGAATTTGGATTCTTTGATGATTTCGTTATAGGCATCATCTGTGGCACGTTTTGTGAGTGCGGTTCCAAAAATTTCCAATAATTGTTTTTTGGTTTTTTCTTTTAACTCTTGCAAGTTGGCAGATCCATCCACTTCGGATGCAAACTCATCATTGATTTCAGGATATGTGACTTTGTAAATCGCTGAAACTGTGACGGTGTAGGTAATTGATTTACCAGCGGACTCAGGAGACTGTGGGTAAGAATCAGGGTAAGTAAACGAAAACTCTTTTGTTTCGTTTAACTTCATGCCAAGAAGGTTGGTTTCAAAACCGGGAGGGTTTTGGGGAGCTCCCATTTGGAATTTTCCCACTTGGCCTTGTTCCGGGTATTCTTTTCCGGCTTCTTTAAACTTGTAGTTGATTTCGAGTAGATCCGCAGATTCCACAGGTTCTCCCTCTTCTTTCAAAGAGTTTCGAGCCATGTTTTTTTGGATTCCTTCCAATTCTTTATGGATGTCTGCATCAGAAATTTTAATTTCTTTAGGTTGGATTTTGATCTTCTTTAACTTCGGTAAGGTGACTTCTGGTTTGGTGTCGTAAGTTGCTTTGGCTTTGGCACCAGTATTTTTATCAAAAGTTTCCATTTGGAACTGTGGCAAACGAATGGGTTTGTGTTCCAATTTATCAAAAAGATCTGCCATGGCTTGGTTTAGCATAATGTTGGCAGCATCATCCATAACGGAATCACCCAAAACTTTTTCGACCATGTTTAAGGGGGCTTTTCCGGGACGAAAGCCAGGTATTTTTACTTTTTCAGATGCATTTTTGTAAGCCTTCGAGTAGGCAGTGCGGACTTCGTCAGCGCTAAATTGAATGCTGAGGTCACAAGTTGCGTTGTTATTTTTTTTAGCCGTAAATTCCATCGTATTATATCCAGTGTAAAAAAAGAGAGTGTAGTGGAAAGAAAAAGAAGCGTACCTTCATTAGCGGGAAACGGGACTTGAACCCGCGACCCTCTCCTTGGCAAGGAGATGCTCTACCGCTGAGCTATTCCCGCAGAAGGTTTGTGAAACCATCATTTGGAATCAGGACAAATCGGCAAGGAAAAAAGTCGGGAATTGCGGAGGAAAATCGGAGACTAAAGGCAAATCCTCCGACCTCCTAAGGAATCTGATTGGGAAGAGAATCATCCCAACTAATTCTCGTTTAACGAGATGGCCAACTTTGTTCTGTCCAAGCCTGCTCCCAAAACATCCACTCATAATTACAACTTTGTTGGAATGCGACCACTGCCCTTTTTTTAGAATCCTCATCAGAAAGATCTGCATACTTTTGCAAACGAGCTAAGAGATTTGTCATGTATTCATTAAAGCCAGGATCAGAATACATTAGTAACCAAGAAGCATAGGGATGGTCGTCTGAAATGGTTCCTTTTTCTTTGAGTAGATGCTGGCCTAGGTCAATATAAAGCCAAGGACAAGGGGCGATGGCAGCAAAACCCTCTACCACCGATCCTTTCACTACCGAGGCAATCATATGGTTTTGGTAGGCTAAATTGTTCGGTGTGGGTTCTGTTTCCGCAATGGTATTTGCATCATAACCCAAGGTTTTTCCGTACCCCATATGGAGTTGGCTTTCCACCACAAGGGCCATCCTTGCCGCATCAATCAGCCAAAGTTTGTCTTCGGGATCTCTTACTTTGGTTGATAAAATGGCACAAGCATCCGAGAAGGATTCCAAATATTTGGCATCTTGGATTTGGTAAAAACGAAAGATTTTTGGATCCAGAGACCCGTCTGCCAAAGCGCGCACAAAGGGATGAGAAAAAGAGGCACCAAATGATTGTTTAGCGGCTAACTTACAACGTTCGGCAAAACTCGGGATAGGAAAGGGACTAGTCATTTTGACTCCAAAGATATTATTTTATAAGTAGCGGTTTGAGATAAGGGTACACTGTGTCCGCAACTAATTTATGTCCCGCTTCTGTCGGATGGATTCCATCCTTTTGGTTTAGTTTGCGAATGGAAGCCACTTTTTCCAAAATAAAAGGGACAAGGGGAACCTCTTCTTCTTTAGCCAATTCTGGATATAATGTATTGAATGAAGACCCATATTTTTTTCCCATATTGGGAGTCGCATACATTCCCACTAACAATATCTTGGTGGATGGGTATTGAGATTTGATTTGGCGAATCATCGAACGAAGGTTCTCCTTTGTGACCGTAGGACTAATTCCCCGTAACATATCATTAGCACCTAATTCGAGTACAAAGACAGATGGTTTTTCCGCCAACACCCATTCCAATCTTCCAAGGCCTCCGCTTGTTGTGTCCCCAGAAACTCCTGCGTTTGTCATTTGATAGGAATACCCTTCCGCATTGATTCGTTTGTTAAGGACGTGGGGCCAAGCATCTTCAAAATCAGCCAGTCCATACCCGGCAGTGAGTGAATCACCAAAATATATGATTCGTTTGGTACCACCGGATACTACGGCATCGGAGTGATTCGTACTCGTTTGGTCGGAAGAATTCCCGCAAGTGAGAAGAAGAAAAAAACTAATAAAAATAAGATACGGCATCAATCATTAGATTGTTTGCAAAGCAAGAAAAATCAAACATTTTAAATCGGTGAAAATGACAGACTCTTCTGTCCAATGCTCAAAGAGTCACGACCCAAAGAGTAAACAAAAAGGTTTAGTAAATCTTGTCCGCGTCGTAGAAAAAGGAAACTCCCGGCATGATGTAAAATTCCGTAACCGTGTGTTTGATGGAAGTGGACATTTCCGAAAATCCAATATAAACACTCCGTGCTGAATAATCACTCCTTGGAACACCTCCCACCGTATCCCCTAAATAAGATTCGTAGGTTCTTTTGACATCTTGGCGGATCATACCAATATCCAAGGTAAAACGGCAGTATTGGAACGAAGATTCCAGATTAAGGATGGTCCCTTTGTCTCTTACTTTTCCCCCGTAAGCCGGAACCACTCCATTGAGGTTAGAACTTCCATCAGTAAAAACTTCCTGGATAATTTGAGAACCTAACACAGAAAAGTTTCCCTTTCTATCTAACAATTCCACCCGAGCACGTAGTTCCCACCAATCACGTAGTTTTAACTTAGTAAAGATCCCGGGAAATATTCCCTTCATAGAATATTCTGCGTTGGCATCTCCCCCAATCGACCAAGTGACCTTGTTGGGTACAGTGGCCTCAGGCCGACTTGTTGAATAAGAACCATAAGATATATTATTTCTTTCGGTATACCTGTGGAAATTGATGGAAGGCCCGATCATAAAAATTTTAGAAAATGGATGGGTATAAGAAAATCGTAAGTGTTGGCTCACACCTTCAAATCGAAGCAACCGATTTCCTTCAAAGGAACTGGCCCAATAGGTTTCCGTTCTTGGAGAGATAAAATTATTGGAAGCAGGAAGGTCTCGGCTATACACTCCAAGGGATGTGTCTTCTGCTAGTTGAACTTCAAATTTATTTTTATAACCGTACCGAATGTCCCAAAACTGTGAATTCACACCTAAGTCTTTGGCAGGTTTGTAAGGAATCGATAACGGAGCCCCAGGCTCTGTGATTTGACGAAATAGAGAATTTTGAAACCAAGCAGGTCCAGTTTCATTTAATATTGCAGGGGATAATTTTCCAATCCCCCAACCAGTGCGGAACATCAAACGATGTTCATAGACTTGGTTGAAAATATCCATCCGAGTTTTGTTATCTTCTCGGTCTTCGAGGGGAACAGAGGTTTTGTTTGTGGTATCTGAACCTTCTTGTTTGATCTCGGGACTGGTTCCTTCTTTTGTTGTTTCCTCTGCAAACAAGGAAAATAAAGATCCGGAGATAAGAATGTTAAAAATAAAAACTATCAAAATGGATTTTGGAAAGAGAAGGTTTTGTATCTTAGTAAACAATGCGAACCGTCCCCACATAAATTTCTGTTCTACGGTTTTTCTTTTCCGCAAGCATTGTATCTACGATTTTGTGAAGGTCAGCGAAACCATCCACTTCCTTAAAACGTGCTTCAACAATTCTGTGAATCAGCTTTAATTCAAGTTTTACGGATTGAGAACGTTCCTTACTTAACTTAAGGTTCATTGAGAATGCACCAACACTATCTGTGTGTCCACCAATACGACAATTGGTTTCAGGGTATGCTTCCATAGCGTCCCCAACTTTGGCGATGAGTTCTTTTGCTTTTGGAGTGAGAGTTGATTTTCCAGATGGGAAAGCTACGTCCCCATCGATCACAATTAAAAGTTCTCGTAACCTTTTTTCATCATCTTCAATACGTTTGAGTTCGACCCCTTTTCCAACAAGACTTCCCCCCACTTCTTCAAAGGGAGTTCCAGAGTGTTCGAAATCATTGCGAAGACCTTTATATAATTTCTCCAAATATTCGGAAGTTCCCATTTTATCCAAAGAACCTTCGGGTAAACTCCCCAAATAGTCACCGGCTTTTTCCTCTTTAGGAGTGACACATCCGCAAAATTTTTGAAAAGCAACTGAATCCTTCCAGTCTTGTTTTATAATACTATTACAATTGATAACAAATAACAAAAGGAAGGTGGAATGGATTAGGATTGATAAGGGTATTCTTTTACGCATAAAGCCAACAATCCCTATATTTAGAAGTAACTGCTGAAATCAATTGATAAATTCTTTAATCTAAAATTAACGCTATTTAGGATGTGATATGAATTCGATAACATACACTTGACATACTGATTAGGAGAACCCACTGAAACATCTCCTAAGAATTCACTACAAACTGCTTAGTTTTTCATCACCAACTAACTTCTGTCTGTGGAATAGGTTCAAAATTTCACAAACAAAGGATTTTCGTTGCTCCTAGCAGATAAATAGAAAGACTTGGAAAAGCTCAAATACTTGTAACAAGAAACTACCTATGAACTTTTTTCAATCCATACGATTTTTTTTATCAATCCTCTTTTTCTCTTTTTTTCTAATTCAAAATTGTAGTGGGCAGGTTTCTGCAGGTGACACATTCCTCTTTGGCCTTAGCGAACGATTTGATCGCTTGTTTGGGAACGAAGCGACTGTCGCTTGTTCGACGGATGTGACAGTGTCTACGAAGGCAGTATATTTGGAAGAAGACGGGGATGTTGCTGCAACCTTCAATGCGTCCAGCGATTCTGGACTTACACTTTCTGCTGGAGACTGGGGTTATAACACTTTTGAAACTTGTGTGTATCCTAACTCACCATTCAGTGGATCTTTAGAAATCCCAATCACAGTAACATCTAACTATGGTTCAAGAATTACTTCAGTGAAATCCTTTCCAGGAGCCGAAGTTGCCATTCCTACGAAACTAACCTTCACAACCAATGGAGTGGCAGAAAGACAGTGTTTTAAATTTACAAGAGTTGATGATGCTATCAGAAGTCCCTTGGTTGAACCGATGACAGTTGCATTAGGAACGATGGTGCAAAAGAATGGATCGGGCGAAGAAACATCTGGAACTTATTCAGGTAAAGATGCGTGCGACATTTCTGTATCAATCGATGATGACGAAGCGCCAGGAGTGCGAGTCTCCAATATCTCTCGGGTGATGGAAGAACCAAGTCCCTCTGCGACTGCAACCAATGGAACCTTTAAAATCAAATTACGAACGGCACCAACGGCAAATGTAACTATTCCGATTAATGATACTTATGATTCTGTGAACGCAAATAACCGAGAAGGATCGGCAAACCCAAAAACCTTAACCTTTACAAATGCAAACTTTAATACAGAGCAACTGGTCACAGTGACTGCGGTGGATGATTTGGAAATTGATGGAGTCAAGGTTTACACAATAGAAGTCGGCAAAACATCTAGTGCAGACTCTGAATACAGTGGAATCAAACCGAGAAACGTTGTTGTTTACAACCGAGACCAAAGTGTCCCTGGATATGCATATTCTCGTTATGATGCAACAACAGGAAGCACTGGAACTGCTGGAGGAGCTGTGACTCGTTTTGCCACTGATGAAAGTAATCAATTGGGAACCAAGTATTCGAACTTCCAATTGAAATTACGAACAAAACCCACAAACAATGTTACCCTCACTTTCTCTTCAAATTGTGGAAACAAATGTACTATTTTAACGCCCACATTGACTTACACATCCTCCAATTGGAATGATTTCCAAACCTTTCAAGTGGAAGGTAAAACGGATTCAGCAAACTCTGGCAATGCGGACTATACAATATCCTTTGTTGCATCCTCTGCCGATGCTACTTACAATACAACGGTTACCGAACCTACCTTTACCATTCGTTCCTGTGATAATGATGGGACCCACCTGCTCCAACCATGTAATTTTTCTGGTTCTCCATTAGCTACCTCAGGCTCTAGTGATCGGCTTTCTGCAACAGAAGGAGCCACAACTCATATTTGGATGATCGCTCAGTCGAACCCAGGTTCTGACGTAACAGTCAGCTTAACAAGCACCGACACAAGTGAGGGAACTGTTCCTGCAAATATTACTGTTAGTAGTACAAATTATAACTTTATGGAATCGGGTGGAACAAACCGGGTGCTTCTGACCCATGCCGATGACAATGAAGTTGATGCAACTGTCAACTGGGACGTGACAACTGCATTATCCTCTGGACCAATAGCATACAACCCTATAGACATTTACGCCAAAACAATCGACAATGAGGCTTATTTCTACGTAAGTAAATTAGGATCCACCAAAGAAGGTTCATCCATCCCTGCAGATACAGCCACCATCCATGTTTGTTTGGGTGCTCAAAATGCAGAAACCATCACAGTCAGTGTAGCTTGTGCTACTTACGCCGGTGGAACTGCTGGGTTTGGAGAATGCGGCTCTCTTTCTACAGCGACTCTCACCTTCCCTGCGGGAAGTCGTGTGGATGATGCGGATGCCGGAGATGCCAATTGTGCCAATTCCGCTAGAAAACAGACTGTCACCATCCTTGGTGATGATGATAGTTATGCGGATGGTTCCCAAGATTATACAGTGAACCTTACTAAAAATGCAAATACAGATGCGGTTTATTCGAGTGGATCTGCTACCTTATCCAACCAAACCATCGCCAACAGAGACAATGAACCAGCGGGAAAAGCAATTTTCGTTACCACAAGTGGTGCTCCTGGATACAATGGAGAGATGACCGCCCAAGGGGTGTTTGGTGCTGATGATACTTGTAACAATAACAAACCGGGTGGAGTTCCGACAGGAACCTACAAAGCATTGATTGTGAGTAATAGCGGCGGAGATGCTACGGTGGCAAACAACCGAATTCCCAACGGCACCAATTGGGTGTTAACCTCTGGTTACCACTACTACCGTTGCAATACTTCCGGGTATGCGAACTGCAGTGATGAACACTCACAATTGTTTGTTGCCAATGGATCTGCTGGATTTGATCCAACGAACCTAACAAGAGAGTTTTCTACGGTGGGTCATGAATATTGGACAGGCATGACAAACGCATTAGCACCGGCAACACAAGGAAGTACACCTGCTTGTACCGGAGACGGTCTAACATACCGGCACAACTGTCATGGGTTTACTTACCAAAACTGTCCTTCTACACCGGCGAGTTTTCTTTATGGACAATCTTGGACAATGGCTTCCTCAACTGGCATCACAAGCCAAGAGTCCATCTGTTCTGCAACAAAAAGACTTATTTGCGTTCAGCAATAAACCGAAGTTATGCGACATCTGGAAATTAAAAATTAAAATCAATGACTAAGCTTGAAAATTCAGAAATAATGCAAATAGTATTCCAAGTAGCAGAATCTCAAAATCTATACTATAAAGATTTTTCTCCGCTTTGCCACTATACAAAAGGAGTAGGATTAAATGGAATATTACAATCAAAGCATTTAAGAGCAAATCATGTTTCAAATTTGAATGATTTAAGTGAAATCATAAGAGCATATAATATATTCATCGATATATTTCAAAATATAAAATCTGAAAACGAAATAATTTCACAATTAATCGAAAATATAAAAGAAGAATTATTAATAAAAATTAAAGAGAAAAAATATCCTGAAATATATATTGTTAGTTTTTCAAAAAATATTGATGATTTATTCTTATGGAGAAGTTATACGTCTTTCAATGACGCATATGCTCTTATATTCACAAAAACGTTTATAGCTGAATATGGAGCGAATGAAGGTGCGGAACTTTTACATTGTATTTATGACGAAACTAAACAATATTTAATTCTTAATGATGTCACTAACTTGTTTCTAGAAAAAATTCCTAATATTCTGGAACCTGATTTAACAATAGTAAAAGAAAAATTCTTTCAATTGATTCATTTATTTGTTCCTTTTATAAAAAACCCGCAATTCAAAGATGAAAATGAAGTTAGACTCGTACTCAGAAATCCAAAAAATTTTGGTTCAAAAAATAGAATTATAATGGGGTTAAATAATAATTACTTCTACCAATACGTAGATATCCCGATCTTCAGAAATCTCCCTGATGTAGAATATGAACATGCAATAGAAGAGATAATAGTTGGACCAAATTCACGTTCAGAGAATGAAAATCTTGTTTTTAAAAAAAACCTAGATACATTGTTAAATCAAAATATCGGTTCTCTTCTAAAAGGAATTAGAGATACTCAATTTAATACGTTAAAATTTTAATAGCCAGACGTCGTATAACAGCGGATACACGCTGCATTTCGACTCAAGCCCTCGCTCGGTCTACGACACATTCCTCTCCGTCACGGTTTATTGCTTACGCAAAAATCGCGTCGACGCTAACGCCTGCCCTGCAGGCTCAGCTCCGAGGAACGTCGTGTAGCCTATTTCGTTAGTTCAGCACTTTTAACTTTTCTTTCAAAGACTTGGCGGCCATCGCAAAACCGCCATCAGCTCCATCTACAAAATGAACTTCTTCGGAAGATGCTACTTTCAAAACACAGGTCATCAGTGATCTGTTGGAAGTATAAATTCCATAACAAAGAAGTCCTTCTTTTTCCAACTGGTCTAAGAATTTTACAAGTCCTTCCCTATGTTGTTTGGATCCATCGATGACCATTTTTAAGGTTCCATCATACTTACGAAAGTCTGCGGACAGAACTTGGTAATCTTTTAACTTGTTGAGAGAATAATGTCCCGATCGAAGAGGAATTCCAAACTTAATGGCCATTGCCATTACCGTTCTTTCGATCCAAATTTTTGTAAGTGTCAGATAAAATTTCAATCCACTGGCCCGACCCACACGAGCAAGAGCTTCGTTTCGTAAATAAGGACCTGAATCTAATTCAATATGATTTACGCGTAACGGATGGTAGTCTCCTTCTTCCCCATATTCAGAACGAATGAAATTGAGAACACGAGTGACCGTTTTTTTACAAACTTCAAAATCTTTATGGATGGGTTTTACGATAAGAGAAACAATTTCCCCTCGTTCACTCGGAATATCTTTCCAACGACAAGTAAATCCAGTAAAATCAGCAGGCAGAATCTTTTCATTTTCACGAACCAAATAAGACTCGTCTTTGCCTTCTTTGATCCAGGTTTCTGCGAGTGGCAAGGCATCGCCAAACAAAGAACATTGGACATAGTGTTCAGAGGCTCGAAACTTACTTAAAAATAATTCTGCACCCGCTCGATACAACTCTTGCACCGGAACAATCCCCGCTCGCATCTCTAATCCAAACGCAGACCTTACTTGGGAAATGGTATCAGCAATAGCAGAACGAATGGGGAATAATAAATTGATAGGTAGTAAGAAAGTAACCCCATCCCCACCAAAAACAAAAGGGAAGTCCATATGTCCATAGACATTAGCGACAGCAATGGCGGTAAGTCCTCCTGCTGTATTCACATCTTTATAACGACCCTCTTCAATGGCTTTTGTGGACCCAACAATGTCCGTAATTAGAATGAACCAATCATCGGGAACTTTTGCGGGCATATTGCCATCGAAAAGATTTTTGAAATCGGCACTTGGCTTTAGGTTTTTATAAAAATCATCCACAAAGAGTCAGACGGTGGATTTCACAGACAAAGTAGATATTTTTCTTGGTTGTCTCGGAAAAGCTGTCTGTAAATCGTACTATCATACCTTATGAACCAAATTCTTCTTCGCACTTCATTTTCCCTTTTCCTTCTTTTTGGATTTTTTGGATCTTCCTATTGTTTTGGATTCTACATGACCGAACTTACCGCCAATGAACGAAAGGTTTGGTTGGAAGAAAAAGCATGGGCCATCACAAACTCAATGACAGAAGCGGAACTCGTCGGCCAAACAATCCACATTGCGATTCCCCAAAAGGTAGTGGATCCAGTGGCTTTAGATGAGATTGCCGCAACCCAACCTGGAGGGATCATCCTCTTCGGAAAAAACTTAGGGAAAAAAGAAGAAATCCTCTCACTCACAAACGGGCTACAATCGGCTGCAAAAGATTCTAACCTCCAACCATTTCTTATCTCTACAGACCAAGAAGGTGGCCGAGTGTTCCGAGTCCAAGACGGAATCACGCACTTCCCTGGTGCCATGGCCGTTGGCCAAACAGGAAACACTCAGTGGGGAGAAACCGTTGGATTTGTCACATCGTACGAACTTCGTAATCTCGGACTCAACTTTCTTTTTGCACCTGTCCTTGATATCAATAACAATCCTTTAAATCCAGTGATCAACACACGTTCGTTTGGTTCTGATTCGAAACGAGTTTCGGAAGTCGCAGTGGCTTATGAAAGAGGAGCTCGTGCCGGTGGATGCCTACCCGTCATCAAACACTTTCCTGGACATGGGGATACTACAGTAGATAGCCATTTGGGTCTACCCATTATAGGCAAAAGTTTAGAAGAGTTAGAACAATTGGAACTCATTCCTTTTAAAAGATCCATTGAAGGCGGAGCAGAAGCAGTGATGTCTGCTCATATCATGTATCCAAAAATTGATCCTCAGTTTCCCGCAACACTTTCCAAGACAATCCTAACAGACGTTCTACGAAAAAAACTAAACTTCGATGGAATCATCATTACCGATGCGATGGAGATGCATGCAATCTCAAAAAATTACGAAAAGGATAGACCTGGAGTTTTGACCCTACTTGCTGGTGCCAATATTGTTCTTCTTACCAGTTGGGGGGAAACAGCACGTAAGTTCAAAGCCCAACTAACAGATGCTTACAAAAATGGTGAGTTCCGATATGTGGACAAAGAGGGAAAGGAACATGACAAACTAAAAGAAGCGGTCCAAAAACAGATTCGTAAAAAACTTGAACTGGGTCTTTATGATGAAAACTCAATCTTCCCCAAAGTATATGAAGAAAACCAAAAACAAAAAGAATATTTAACCAACTGGAATTTAGAAAGAAACCAAAGGTATGCGAAACTAAAAGAGTCAAAGAATTTTGTAAAGGAAATCAATGAAGACTCTATCCGAGCGTATCCAAAATCGCTTGTAACTTCCGGGATTCTTCCCGAAGAAACTTTATCTTTCGTGAAAAATAACCGCCTAAAAGAAACTCTCAAATCAAAAAAGATAAGCACACTTCCTTTCAAGTCGTTCCAGGCCCAAACAAAAAACAAAACAACAACAACTTACCTTTTTGATTCCACTTCGGAAACAGAAGTTCTATCCTTTGCTACTCTCGCAAAAAAATATCCTTCCAAGCGGTTTATTATTTTGCATGGCGGAACTCCCTTTATTAAACTCCCCGAACTTCCGAATTTACAGTATTTGTTATCTTTTTCTTTGACCCAAGGATCTTGGGAAGCATTCGGTGAGAAACTCACCTCAGGAAAAGAAATTCCTAAAGTGGATTTGATTTTGTTACCAAAAGGATCGAAGACACCATCCAAAGGTGCCTTCCCAGAAAGATTGTAATGAATTAAACGAGTGCTTCTCTAACACCACCACGTTTTCGGATTTCTTCATACAAAGTTTTCCGCACGGTTTCATCTGCATCTACATAACGAAGTAAATACAAATCTGACTTTTGTTTGGTGGGCATCATTTTGGCACGAATTTGAAAGTTTGGCCCGTGTTCAAAACTGAAACTTACTTCCCACAAATCTTGTTGTTTCCAAATTTCTTGCGAAATCCCAGAAGGGAAAGTAAACACAATTCCACGATCGGATAACCTTTCCGAAAGTGTGATAAAGGAAGTTGGTGTATCTTTTAAATCGAATCGCTTTTCATTATTTTCTTTTTGGTCCTTTGCAATTCGTTTTAAAACTTCTAGTTGTTTATCAATATTTTCTTCGGTCAGTAGAAGTTTATTTTTATCCAACTCCAAAACCTGTTTTTTTTCGTCAGGTGGGGGCCAAGGGGAAACCGTGATGGAAACTCTCTCTGTCAACATTAAATGAGATTCACCTTTCCTTTCAATTTTTCCGTTAAAATGGAAAATGGCTCCACTTTCGTTGGTTCGTATCACTTTACCTTCGAGAAGATAACCACCGCTACTCGGACGAAACACATATAATTTTGCTTCTTTACCTGGAACGAGCAAATCCTTAGAAAGACCTTTAATCGATAAAAGCAGTTCATCTGCTGTTTTTTGCATCACATAAGTAAGTTCTTCTCGTCCATCGGCTTCCAAAGCAGCTACTTCCCCCACAGTTAGATCGTTTAAGGAAAGTATCTCTTTTTTGAATTCTACTCCGGAGCGAAAGAGTTTATCAAAAAGGTCTACTTCCTTTTCTGTCGTATTGGCAGTGGATTTTAAAAAATATCGATAGAGTGCGTTTTTTAGTTTGTTTCGGTTTTCAGGCAAAAGATACATTTCGCGTTCTTCTTCATTCAGATGGTCATAAAAAGCATGGAGGATATTCAACTCTACCTGATTGCATTTCCTTGCCATCGCATATCTTTGGAATTCAACCCAGTGGTTTACGACACTGGCTTGTTTGTGTTGTAAATAATTCATCACCCTCACGTAAATAAAGGCGGCAACTCCCATAAGAAAGATGTAAAACAGGTAGATAATATCAAATTTGGGAAAAATCCAAACGACTTGTGCTATAAAATTCATAATTTACTTTTCCTCATATCCGTATTGTGTCGAATGGAAGCAAGGTGAGTTCTTCCTACTTCAAAATTATCGGCAAAAATCCTCTCCACGGGACAGTAGTTCCCCAAGGAAATAAAAATGAAGCGCTCCCGCTTCTCGGAGCTCTCCTCCTTTGGGAAGGAGACGTCATTCTGGAGAACCTTCCCGAAATTGCTGACGTTCTCAAACTCATGGAAGTCCTCCGACAAATTGGAGTGGAAATCACTGCCCTCGATACAAAAGGATCATACCTCTTTCAGAAAAAAAATCCAGTGAAATCGGATCTTCCTTACGAACTTTGTTCCCAACTCCGAGGGGCTGTGACACTAGCAGGACCCATCCTTGCTCGCACGGGAAGGGTCTTCCTTCCGAAACCAGGTGGCGACAAAATTGGTCGCCGTCGTATGGACACCCACTTACTTGCCTTAGAAGCACTCGGTGCCAAAATCGAAGTTTTCCCCGATGGTTATATGATCACAGCTGACCGTTTGGTGGGAAAAGACATCCTTCTGGATGAAGCTTCTGTCACAGCAACAGAAAATGCCGTGATGGCTGCTGTTTACGCGGAAGGTCTAACAACGATTCGTAACGCAGCATCCGAACCCCATGTCCAAGGACTTTGTCGTTTTTTAATTGCCGCTGGGGCCAAAATTGAAGGAGTGGGAACTAATCACCTAATGATCACAGGTGTGAGTTCACTATCTTCCCCACTGGGTGGACTCAAACATAGAATTGGATCCGATTATTTAGAAATTGGATCCTTTATTAGCCTTGCTGCTGTTACTGGAGGAGAAATCCATATCACTGATGTCAATCCAGAAGACATCCGCATGATACGTATGGTGTATTCTCGTTTGGGGATTGAAGTGAGACCCACGGAAAATGGAATCCTTGTCCCTTCCGACCAAAAGATGGAAATCATCCCTGACTACCACGGTGCCACTCCGAAAATTGATGATGCCCCTTGGCCTGGTTTCCCTGCTGATATGACCTCTGTGGCTCTTGTCACAGCGACTCAGTGCAAAGGAACAGTCCTTATCCACGAAAAACTTTTTGAATCCAGACTCTTCTTTGTGGACAACATCATTGCGATGGGGGCACAGATCATTCTTTGTGACCCACATAGAGCTATCGTGATCGGCGCGAATCGTTTGTATGGGCAAAGAGTCGCAAGCCCCGATATCCGTGCAGGAATGGCTATGATCATTGCTGCTCTTTGTGCCGAAGGCCAAAGCGAAATCCATAACATTGTTCAAATTGATAGAGGTTTTGAATCGATTGACACTCGTTTGCGTTCTTTAGGAGCTCAAATCGAAAGAGTCTCCGATTAGATGAAACGAAAGGATCTTTTCCGCGAGGGTTTTAAATCCGTCTTTCAATTTACCTTTACGAAAGCGGATGAACTTACGGAAGCCATAAGAGAAGTTTGGGAAGATGAGAAAAAACCCAAACCAAAACGAAAGGTAAAATCACCATCTAGCAAACTCAAGCCGCCAAATAAACAAACAACTGTCCGGAAACGTAAAACAAGAATGTTCCAGACTCTCTCCCAACCTCCAGGGGCTTCCCCTGATTTTTTTTCTCTTTGTACGGGATGTAACGAATGTATTTTTTCATGTCCTTATGCCGTCTTATTTCCCGTAACAATACCAGAATCAGGGAAATCATTTCCACATTTTGATCCCAATGCCAAGGCCTGTCATATGTGTAGCGATTGGCCATGTATTAGTGTTTGTCCTGAAGAGGCGCTCCTACCGTACGAACTGTCCGGTGAAAAACCAAATTTCGGTAAGGCGAAAGCCATCACAGAACATTGTATTAACGAAAAAACTGGTGAATTGACTTGTAATGTGTGTTTTGTTACCTGTCCCATCGAAAAAACAGTTAAATTTAAGGAGAATTTGCCGATTTTTAAATCATCATCATGTACAGGTTGTGGGCTTTGTGTTGAATCATGCCCTAGTTTTCCGAAAGCAATTCAGATTAAATTCAAAAAACAATAACGATCGCCTATCAATCGTTTTAGAAAACTAAATCGTCGCAAAACAACAAAAAATTGTTATTCGGTGAAAAAATATCTTGAATTTTTCAGAGAGGAGAGAGATACCCTTGTTAGGGCAAGGGAATTTCCCTCGTCAAAAAAAAGATAAAATCTAGATTTAAAGGAAAAAGAAAGCTATGGAACCACAAAAAGTAGGCCCAGGACAAATCGACAAAATTGCAGAGGATTTGAAAAAAGATCCTGAAAAATCCATTGGAAATTACCTTTTCAAGGGATTCAGAATTCAAATCTCTAAATACAAAGCTTCCGGAGCAGAAAGAGTTCAACAACTTTACAAAAGAAGAAGAGCTCAAGGTCTTTGCATCGTTTGTGGAACTAAAGTAACTCGTAAAAACCCGGTAACTGGAATCCTTTACAGACTTTGTGACACACACAGAGCGGAAATTGACCAAAAAAACAAAGAAAAAGCAAAAGCAAAAAAAGGTAAATAAACCTTTCACTGCATTTTTCTAACTAAGAGGGGGCTTTGGTCCCCTTTTTTGTTTACAGACCCTTTCCTACCGACTATCCTTTTCGTCATGAAGTTCCTCCTACCAGTTTTTGTTCTTACCCTTTTCGGATGTTCTCAAATGATCTGGCGCCAAACACAATTGGCAGACGAAGTGTCTCCGACTAACGATCCCAACTTCAATTTAATCCTTACCGTTGGATATGAAGAAAAGGATTCTTGGAATCCGATGAATGGAACTACCGACAAACGAAATTATAAAAGTAAAATCAAATTGGTAAAAAATGCCCCTACTGGCGGAAAGTCCGTTAAAGAATGGGACCTACCTTCTTGGTCACTCGGCGATGGTATTTTTTATCATACAGGGTCTTCCACTTTATTTGTGTTATATGGTAAGGATGATGAGTATGGAACCTTAAACCAAACTCTCTCTTTGTATCCCGCGGCAGGCGGAGCTTTCTCTTATCCAGCCACCCCAGAAAAACGAATCATCTTTCAAATGGCGCCATCCCCTAACGGAGACTTGGTGGCCCTTGTCACAGCAAACCCCACAGCAGAAGGGGAGTTTTCTGAATTTGAATTGAATGTCATCCAACTCACAGACAAAAAAATCCAAAGTTATCCGATCAACTTTTGGACCGCTCTTCCTCTTTACGGAATTCGTTGGGCAGAGGATGGAAAAAAACTCTATCTTCGAACTCCCGATCGTATTTTGGTTTGGGCAGGTTCGGAGATCCAAGAGGCAAAATCCTTTCCCGATTGTTTTACCGTTTCCACAAATTTTGGCAAATGGGCCTACACCTCGGCAAACATCGGTGAAGGTGGGAATGTGGTTCTCGGGAAAAAACTACCAACTCCTCGCCAAATCTCCAATATCGATCAAATCAAACTCTGCCGGTAAGGAAGGGGGCCAACCAATCCTCGGCCCTCAATTCGCTTGATTTAATTATGTCACATGATTGGATGAGTGAAAAGCCCCCATGATTGAAAAGAAATTTACGGAACATATCGATGCCATTTCCAAATACCTGAATGTCGTCGAAAAAATTGAACCCATTCGCAAAAGTGGGGTCGTCGTATCCGTGGTAGGCAATGTCATTTACTCCCAAGGACCTCCCGATTCCAAGGTGGGAGAAATTTTAGAAGTCGAACGTGGGTCGGATAAAGGATACCTAGCTTGTGTCCTTGTGGGTTTCAAAGACCATCTCTACACCTTAATGCCATTAGGTGACACCCAACAAATATTTCCTCATGCCTTTGTATTTTCTTCTGGTAGACAAATCACTCTAAACGCAGGACCTGAACTTTTAGGACGCGTGTTAAACGGTCTTGGCAAACCCATCGATAGCAAAGGGATCCTCATTACCAAAGAAGAAAGGCCTTCCGAACCCAGATTCTTAAATCCACTCGATCGCCCACCTATCACAGATATTCTGGAAACCGGAGTTCGTGCCATTGATGGAATGTTGACTGTGGGCCGTGGCCAAAGAATTGGAATTTTTTCTGGATCTGGTGTGGGTAAATCCAGTTTACTTGGAATGATCGCTCGTTATACGAACGCTGATGTAAACGTTGTGGCTCTAATCGGAGAAAGGGGCCGCGAGGTAAATGAATTTTTGCATGTAGAACTTGGAAAAGAAGCCTTGGCCAAGTCAGTTGTCTTTGTGGCAACCTCTGACTCTTCCAAAATGGAACAAGTCAGTTGCGCCAATTTAGCTTGTTCTGCTGCCGAATACTTCAGAGAAAAAGGAATGTCCGTCAATTTGTATATGGACTCTCTCACTCGTTATGCGGAAGCACTACGGGAACTTTCCATCGGAGAACCAGTAGTGACAAAAGGTTATGCCTCCAGTGTTTTTAGCAAAATGGCAAAACTTGTAGAGAGAGCCGGGACTTCACATAATGGTGGTTCGATTACCGGTTTTTATACAGTATTAACTGATGCAGAAGATGATATGGATGATATTGTAGCGGACAAAGTGCGAGGGTTCATTGACGGACATATTGTCCTCACAAGAAAACTTGCAGAACAAAGTCACTATCCGGCGATTGATGTACCCGCTTCTCTTTCTAGACTTATGCAAAAGATTGTAAATGAAGACCATTATATGCGAGCCTCCATTGTTCGGGAATTGATTTCGAAATATAAAAACTCAGAAGATATCATTTTACTCAATGCCTATGTTCGTGGTGCTGATGAAAAAGTGGATATGGCTATTGATAAAAAATCTCAAATTGATGATTATCTCAAACAAAGGATTGAAGAAAAATCTAGTTATAGTGATGCAATGAAACGATTGGAAAAAATTCTACAGTCTTCCACTCGCAATGAGGATGATTTTTAACCTGAAAAAACCGAATTCTATTCAATTTCTAAAATTACCAAAGTCACATCATCATCGGGAGAACGATTTCCAGTAAATTCTTTGATCCTTTCGAGTAACAAACGTTTCGATTCGGAAATAGGATACCCACTGTATCTTTGCACAATACTTTCCCAGTTTTCCTGGCCAATCATTTCTTTTTCTGCGTTGGTGGCTTCGGTGATTCCATCCGTATACAAAACAATCCGGTCGCCAGATCGAAGGGATACAACATCTTCTTGGATATCTAACTCAGGAATCCAACCAATGAGTTTTCCTTGTGGCAAACTAAGTTTCGGTTTGGATTCTCCTCTGCGGTTGATGATCAGAGGTGGGTGACCACAACGCGCGTGGATCATTTGTTTTGTTTCTAAATTAATGTAAATATAGGATGCCGTTAAAAAGGCACCTTTCATTTTTCCAAGTAAGGTGGAGTTGATTTGGGTCATCAATTGGGCCGGTTCTCGGGACAAACGAATTTGAGTAGAGAAGGCAATCTTTAACATCGCAGAAATAAGGGCCGCCGGAATTCCATGCCCCGACACATCGGCAACCATCACACCCAGTTCCTTTTCGGAGATGGCATGAAAATCAAAGAAGTCCCCTCCGACACTGTCCATGGGTTCATAATAAAACTCTGTTTTGATACCTACAATATTGGGTGCTTCTTCGGGTAAAATAGAACTTTGGAGTTTTCTGGCAAGACCTAACTCATTTTGGAAGGCAATGAATTTATTTTGTTCTTCGACTGCCTTTTTTAAAGTAATTAAATTCTTTGCACGAGAGATTAACTCTCGTTTATCGAAAGGTTTTGCTAAATAGTCGTTTCCACCAGCTTCCAAGGAAGCTATGATATCTGTGATTTGATTTTTAGCAGTCAAAAACAAAATAGGTAGTTGGTATAAAGAATAAGACTCTCGTAATACCGTACAAACATCATATCCACTCATCCCTGGCATCATAATGTCCAAGAGCATCAGTTCAAACGGACCATCATCTCGCACCATACGGATGGCATCCCCACCGTTGGACGCTTCATGTACATCACAACCAATCAGCGTTAGGTGGTTTTTGAGAACCTGGCGGTTGATGGGTTCATCATCCACAACAAGGACTTTGATTTTCTCCCCATCATACTCCTCTGTGGTTTCTTCAATAGGCTCAAATTCGGGAGACTCACCACCAAACCATAAATCAGTCTTTTTGGTTGGAGGTTTCTCCATCGGGATTTCCCCATCCCTTGCCAAAGGAAGAGTGAATCGAAAATTAGAACCTTCCCCTTCTTTTGATTCCACCCAAATGGTTCCACCATGTAACTCCACTAAACGTTTGGAGATGGCAAGACCAAGTCCCGTTCCACCAAACTTACGTGTGGTGGATGCATCCACTTGTTCAAAGGATTTAAATATATCGTTAAATTTGTCTTCGGGAATTCCGATTCCAGTATCTTTTATGGAAAGAACCAACATCCTTTCCATTATTTCAGCCGAAACATCGATGCGGCCTTTTTCAGTAAATTTGATCGCATTGCCGATGAGATTGAATAGGATTTGTTGGAGTCTTGCCTCATCTCCTAAAATCGGAGGAAAATCCATAGGAACATGATTTCGCACCGTTAGATTTTTGGTAACATAGAGTGGCCTTGAGATTACAAGAACCAAATCACAAATTTGATGCAGATCTATGGCCTTAAGATCCAAATCCAAATCTCTATTTTTCATTTTGGAAAAGTCCAAAATATCATCCACAAGGGAAGAGAGACGTTTTCCAGAACTCACAATCATTCCTAAATTTTGTCTTTGTTCTTGGTTGAGTTTTCCACCAATGCCATCAAACATAGATTCGGCGATTCCAATAATTCCATTGAGAGGTGTTTTTAATTCGTGAGAGGTATTTGCTAAAAACTCATCTTTTAGTTTGTCTAAGGCAAGAAGTCTTTTAGAAAGGGTTTCCACTTCCGAAAAGGCACGACTAAACCGTCTAGAAAGTGTGAGTGACTGCACTAAAATAAATACAAAAATTCCAATGGGAATCGCCTCCACTGTATACACAATCTGGTAGGCATTGAGTAAATCAATAAAGGCTGCTACCGCCACAGAAATAATCCCAATCGCAAATAACAAACTACTCTCTTTTCGATTTAATACTGCACGAAACACCCCTTGTAAGATCAAAAGGATACCCGATAAAAAAACGATATGGAAATATCCATTTAACTCTGTATAGATGGGAGTTGGCAAAATCAAAAGAAAACTAATGAAAATTAATGTTGGGATTAGGAGAAGTCGGTCCATCCAACGCGGATAAAAGTTAGGATAAAATTCACGAAAAAAAGCAAAAAATAGATAAGGTGATAAATAAAACGTTAGGTATTCAATGCGAAGGCAAAGATTCCAACCGATATAGGGAGATAATTCATTAAACACAAACCTTTCCCCAGTAAATAAAGTACGTAGGGACAAAAGAAGGGCCGCAAACCCAAAAAGCAAATTTCCTTTGTCGGATCGTCTAAAATAAAACAATCCAAAATGGTATAAGGCAATGATAAACACAGCCCCTGCTAAAAACAGAGAGGATGCTAAGTCTTTTTCGTTTTCTTTAAAGAGTTTGTTCCACTCACCTACGTAAGGCGGCTCCCACATTCCTCCCTTATCATGATGGTAGTTGGAAATCTCCACCAAAAGTTCGTTAGGTCCATCCTTCCAGGGAAGAGGGTAAAATTGGAATTGATAAGAAGGTGAAGATTCTTCGGGATTTTTAGAAACCACACCGGAAGACCCAAGGAGTTTCCCATTCCAATAGACTCGGGAGGAAGTAGCCAAATCGACAAGTTTGATCCCATACACTGTGTCTGGATCTGTACCTTCTGGCCTTTCCAAAACCAATCGGTAGGTTCCAAACCCATTCCCCGTCCCAAGTGCCGAATTCCAAATCCCAGGAACCACAAGGGAAAGTTTGGTCTTTGGCAATTCTCCCACTTCCGAGAGGAAAGTATGGGGATAAAATTCCCATTCCCCTTCTAAGTGGACTGGATTTCCCTGGCTTTTGCGTACGATCTCGGCAGGCGAAATCGCAAACAACGGCTGTGCCATAATAGAAAAGAGTGCACAGGCCGAAACGATAAGTTGTAACTGTTTATAGGACAATATTGCAAGTTTTACTCATTTTTTTAAAAATACGAGTAAAAAAGAGTACAAAAATTATTCAGAACCGAAGAAATAGACAGGTGTGAAACGATTTCGTTTTAGTTTAGAGACAGTTCTCAAATTACGAGGTTGGCGGGAAGAAGAAGAAATCCGCCGACTCTCTTTAGTTGTCTCCAAACTCAATTCCCTCATTGGCGAAAAAGATTCCAACGAAAGGGAAATTGAATCTTCTTATGAAGCCATCCTTGCTTCCTCCAAAGTGGGAACAAGCCTTTCCGATTACCTTTCCATCGAACAATACATCCAGGGCCTCATGCGGCGCAATGAGGAATTGGAAGAACGTATCAGAACCCAAAATGACGAAGTCAATTTGGTTCGTAAAGATGTAATGGTTGCCCGAATGAATAAAAAGGTTATCGAAGTTTTAAAAGACAAACGATTTGCTGAATGGAAAAAAAAACGAAACCGAATGGAACGGAGAGAAGTCGAAGAATTTAACCTTCAACTAAGCAAACAATCATTATTCGATTCGACAGAAAGTTATGGGCCGACAAAATCTAAAAAGATCCCAAGAACTTTCAAAATTCTTAACCGTGAGGACGGGGGTGACGAACTCACATCCGACTTCAAAACTCTTCGTGATTTTTATGAAAAATACTACCTAGGACAAGGGAAATCATAATGGCAAGTGTAACCGATAGCACAAGATCCTTCTTTTTAATCGTTCTCATTTTCTTTTTAATCGCAATCGGCTTTTTTGTTTTTGATTACTTTCAAGTCATCAATGCAGAAGATTATTTACCATTTTTAAAAAAACAAGCAGGACTCGTAAACCAAGACCTACTTTCTCCTACTGAGTTAGAAAAATTGGAGATGGAAAAAGCAAAAGAAAGACTGATTGCTGACCGTGAAGAACTAGAACAAATGAAACGCGAGTTAGAAGAAAAATCTTCTTCTCTTCATGCCGACAAAGAACGTTTGGAAGAACTAAAAGAAGGAATCCAACGGAAAGAAAAAGAAATGGCGGACAAATTGAAAAAAGACAATGCCCGCGCGGAAAAAGTAAAGGTTCTCGCAAACAAAGTAGCCAATATGCCACCAGAGTCGGCAAGGGATATGTTAATCAATTGGCCGGACTACGATATCATTGAAGTATTTGAACAAATGGATAGAGATGCAGAAGAGGATGGAAGACAAACCATCACAACATACCTTCTCACACTTTTTCCCGCAGAAAGAAGATCTGTGATCTCGAATAAGTGGTTGGATGCAGGAGCAAGAAACGTTCCGAATTACGGCAAAAGTATCGATGAGGACAACGACGAACCGTAAAGGTTTGTTTTTGTTTAAGATTCTTTTCGAAAGAGGATGGCTTTGACGTCTCGAATCGCGTCAGCCAGGTGATCATTCACAACCACATAATCAAAGCTTGGCGCTTCATCCAGTTCCTTGATTCCGTTTTCAATCCGTCTTTCAATACTGGTTTTGGAATCGGTTCCCCGACGAATCAACCTTTCAATCCAAATTTCTCGACTCGGGGGTTCAATAAAAATAGTCACTGACTCAGGTCTTAGTTCTTTCACAGACTTGGCCCCCTGGACATCCAGATCGAGTAGTGCCACTCGATGTTCTCGAATGGCAGCAAGGATCGGACCTTTCGGAGTGCCGTAATAATTGCCATGCACTTCTGCCCATTCGTAAAACTCACCTTCGGCAATTCGTTTTTTAAATTCAGGAACCGATAAAAAATAATAGGTTTTGCCTTCCTCGTCCCCAGGCCTCGGCTCTCTAGTCGTACAAGAAATGGAAAAATAGAAATCGGGATACTCGGCAAGTAAGGCCGAGATGATGGTGGACTTTCCTCCACCGGCTACAGAAGAAATAATATACAAATTAGGATTTGCTTTCAATCTTCCGACTCCTCTTCCCCTTCCGCAAAATGATTGTCCCCGGATTCCAACCGTTTGGATAAACTTTCTGGTCGGATTGCAGAGAGAAGGATATGTCCTGAATCTAAAACAAGAACAGATCTTGTCTTTCGTCCCCCCGTAGCATCAATGAGCCTACTTTCCGATTTGGCCTCTGAACGAAGTCGTTTGGCTCCAGCAGAGTCGGCTTGTAGGATCGTCAAAATTTTCGATACAAATACTACGTTCGAAAAACCTACATTGAGTACCGGAAACGAAGACATGGAAACATATTTTTAGATTCTTCTAGATCGATCAAGTCGAATCGTTTCAATTAAATGAATTTCATGAATTCCTATATTCATAGCTTCTGAAATTTCATCATGTTTGTATCCTTTTTTGATGAGATGCACCACTTTATCAATCTTTGTTGCCGAGGGGCTGAGTTCTTCCAATGCAGACTCAATGGAAAGATCCACTTTTTCCATACTCATTTTTTGGTAAGAAGCAAAGGCAGGATCATTGGCTTTTGATACTTCATTTAAAAAATCTCTTTTTTTGGATCCATCCACTAGTTCATTACGAATGGCCTCTGTTGGTTTTTCTTCTGTAAACGGATTTCCACCGATCGTATAATTCATCTTAGGTTGAAAAGTTTGCACTTCTAAATTATCGAGTGCCTCTTGGGAAGGAGAATTTATGGACTCCATTCCAAAAATTCCTTTTACTGCTTTGCCTAATTTTCCAAAGGCTTGGTTCACTGCCCCTTCTGTGGTTTCCGCTTCCGTCAAAGGAACAGGGATTTGGTTGGCTTGGTAAATTTTACCAATTCCTGTTCTTTGTTCTTTCAAATCAAGAACTGGTTCTTCTTCCAGAACCGACTCAGGAACTAACTCCGATTTCATGGAAAGACCAGAATTTTGGTAATGTTTGAATTCTTTGACAAGTATCTCTCCCCGTTCCATCATAGAACGAAGGGCCACCATTTTGGATTCGATGACAGCTACTGTGGCATCTAACTCGCGTATGGTTTCCTGAGTGGCCATATCAATGGCCCGATTCAGTTTTTTGTCGTAATACTCCCCGACGGCTTTTTGAACTTTCGCAGAGATGAATACATACATCATCCCACAAAATAATAAATTAATTAGAACAAGGGAAAAGAGTTCCATGCCACTCTCCTACAGAACATTTCCAACAACATTCCGGAGTGAGTACTTTAAGCTTTTAAATCAAAACGAAATCCCCTTTCCAAACTAGGACGGTCATAGATGACTCCTTCTTTGGAATAGGCATAAACCGAATTTTCTTTGTCTTGTTTCGGTTTTGCCGCCGAACTCTGGTTCCCTGATTTTGTATCAGGAACCGTTTGGGCTCGGTTTTGGGTTTGGATCACAACCTTTTGCAATTCCACCACCTGGTTTTGGTGGGTGAAGGGATTCTCTGCCTGGGCCCTACGTGCAAAATCGTAGTGGTGGGCGATGCTCGCGAAGTTTTCGTTTAGAATCATCGGAATGCCTCCTAATTCTTAGACTTACCACGCCCTCTCTTTTTTCTCCAGTCATTTTTCTGTTCGTCCGGATCTTCGTAAGGAGCGCTGCGAACCTGGGATTCTTCTTCGTAAAAAGTCTTTGCTTTGGTCTCGTGGCGGAGTTTGAACTCCGCATTGCGGATACGAATGGTAACACCCGGGAAAATGGTCTTCTCGACCGATATACGGCCACTGGCGGCCTGTTCATCCATGTATTCTGTGAGGGTTTGGATGTCCTTTCCAGCCTCAGCAATGCGTTTTTCGAGTTTTTTGGTCCCTGCATCCAATTTCTGCAAATGGGCGTCTTGTTCGGCAGTAAAGCTTGCAGGATCGGCATCTTTACGGGCTTTAAGCGTTCGCATGGTTTTTGTGAGTTGGTCCAGTTTGTCCTGGTTCTCTTTTCGTTTCTCTTCGTATTCCTGAATTTGTTTTAAGATCTTAGGGTTGTTTCCCACGATGAGGTCGGTTTGCGGGTTTGCTTGGGATCCAATGATTTTGGCAGAAATGAGTTGGGCGGCTTGGATGGTTCCCCCCACAATTTGCCCCCGTTTTCCTTTACAGGAAATCTTTCCCCCTGCCATCAAATGAGAATGCAATATTCCTTCTTGGACGATGATGTCTTTTTCTGTAATGCAAGTGGCGTTCTGGATGAATTTGGCAACGATGTTTCCTCCAGTGGATTCCACGCGGGCTTCTTCCCTACCCGTTACCCCTTGGCGGACAATGATGTCCCCATCCGCTTCCACTATGGCTTTTTGGACGGTTCCATAGATTTCGATGTTACCGGCAGCTTTTACGGAATAATTATCTTCTACGTTTCCTGTGATGATGATAGAACCAAGGAAGGTAACATTCCCCGTACGAACTCCCACATCTCCGTTGATGCGGTAAACAGTTTCCACCGAAAGTCTACCAGCAGCATATAACACCTGTCCGTTGACCTCGGCAGTCAGACGCATTTTATCTTCAGAAAGAATGGTTCCTTTTCCTTGTTTGAGTTCGGTGTCCAAACCATCTTTGGCAGGCAGCACCATCCCAAATAAATTGCGCCCAAACTTTCCTTTTTCTGCAGGGAGTTTTTCTGCTAGAAGTTGGCCAACAACCACGTTCTCAATCATATCTAAGTCTTTATAATCAACCCGACCCGATTGGTCTTCTTTGAAGTTGATTTTCTTTTCTGTGCGAACATAGTATTTGATTTCCGCATTTTTACCGTTTACCGGGAAATCTCCTTCGGCACCGATGAAAGGTTTATTATGTACATCTTCCTCTAAATTTTTTCTGATTTCATCTTCTTTTAAACCATGTGCCACACCCATCCCTTTCAGCGCGGCTACGACATCTGATACTTCTAAATCACGACCACCGGGTCTTGCCGGAAACACAGTCACAAAGGCTCTCATGTTCTCTTGGGCAATTTCTACGTTGCAACTAGAGTCATTTCCTGCTTTCGGTTTCTGATTCGAAATAAGAACGGGTTCCCCATTTTTATCTTTAAGGATTTTATTAATTAGATTTTGATCAACACCAGCTACACCGCGAAAAGAAAGTTTCTTAGAAACATCCGCTATGGTAACGGCTTGGCCTTCCCCACTCGGAGGAGTAACAGTAATAAAAACTCCAGTTCTGTATATTTTAACTGTGACTCGACCATCTTTGTTTTTAGGAGTGACTAGCTCTTTTAAGTCTTTAGATACTAATTTTCCACTACCACCTGTTAGATGTTCATCCAAAAGACTGAGTTCATCTAAGAGCATATCATCAGGAATGATGGAAGCGCGGATATGATAAGGTTCAGAAAAAAATAAGGATTTTTTTCCTCTTTTTAAAACAGTATAATCAATTTCATGAACTTTGCGACCTAAGTGTTGCGATGCAATTGCCAGACACTCTTCGATGGTATCTGCAATGACTTCCACTTGTTCTTTTTCCTTACGGTCGAACTCTTTCAGTTCCTCTGTAAGAAATTCAGTGAGAGACATATCTGTTTACCTTTTTTGGATCGCGGATTTTACTTTAGAGAGTTTGCTGCGAAGTCTTGCGACTGCCTTTGTATGTAGTTGGGAAATTCTAGATTCCGTAACTTCTAGAACTTCACCAATTTCTTTTAAAGTAAGGTCTTCATAATAATAGAGTACGATGACTTTCTTTTCTTTTTCTGGTAAGGATTGAATGGCTTCTACGATTACGTTTTTGATTTCTTCTTTTTCGATGATATTGTCTGGGTTCATATTCATCGGAGATTCCAAAGTTTCCATAAAGGAAACTTCATCGTTCTCATCTCCGAGAAACCAAATATCATTTAAAGAAACAAGAGAGGTGCCAGAAAGTTTTGCAAGTAACGAGTTGTATTCTTCCATGGAGACACCGAGTTCTTTTGCGATCTCTTCATCTTCCACCTTTTTGCCTTCTTTGTTCTCAAGCATGGCAATGATGTTTTCCAACTGTTTTGCTTTTTGGCGAATAGATCTTGGGATCCAATCCACACTTCTGAGTTCGTCAAAAATGGACCCACGGATCCGGGTCATGGCATATGTTTTAAATTTAATTTCACGAGAAGGGTCAAATTTTTCAATGGCATCTAACAGACCAAAAACGCCGTAACTGACGAGGTCTTCAAATTCGACATTTTGAGGCATGCCGATGGCAATCCGCCCAGCCACGTGTTTGACGAGAGGTGAATATTTTTCAACAAGGTAACTTCGGATTTCCGCATCCTTTGTGACGCGGTATTGTTTCCAAAGATCTGTCTCATCAAACTGATTGTATTTGTCTAGCAATCTTGACATAGGGAACCGAAGTACGGAATCTCTTTACTTTATAGAAAAAATCGTAAAGAAAGGGAAATTACAAGAGGATTTTTTCTTATGTCCTCTAAAAACGGTAATTTTTCAACCCTCTTGGGTATCATCCTTAGCCATCATGGTGCGAATGGCCTCCGCCATGAGTTTTGGCTCGTTTTTGATCGCAATTTTGTCCACAATGATATGATCACCAAATTTTCCTGACTTGGCCATGGCAAGTTTCGCATCCATGGCATTGTCTCCCGCCTGTTGGACTCCATAGTCATCAGACCCGACGGGCTCAGACCGAGAGGATTCCATTCCGCCGTGTTCCTGGTCAAAGTCATCCGAATGACTTCCCCCACCGAACCCACCAATAGAAAATGTAGATAGGAACTCCAAAAATTCAGGGACTTTCTTTTCTAAAACTGAAAAAACTCCAAATCCGAGGCCACCAAAAGCGAATGTGGAGATAAGAGAGACAAGGAAGATATAACCTAGCCGGTTTCCCACGAGAAACCCACAGGTAGAACTAATGATAGCTCCAAGGATCGCAAATCCCAGTACAAATCCGATCTGCACTTAGTTATCTTCCTCCATCCTCTCTTCCATTTCCTTCTCTTTGAAGTCCACGAAGCTGAAGAATTTTTTAAAGAAACCAGTAAGGCCTTCTTCGTCATCATACCCACCTTCCGTTTGTAAGAGAGTGTGTGTGACCCGTGTGAGGCAGGCGGCCGCTTTAGAACGAGGAGCTCCAATAATAAATGGTTTTTGTTCGCGAATTGATTTTTCTACTTCTTCATCTTGGAAGATAAATCCTAAGTTCTCTACCTGGACTTCTAAAAATTGGCCGGAGATATCGATGACTCGGTCTGCTACTTTTTTTCCTTCGATGGCAGAACGCACACGGTTCACGATGATTTTGAGATTTTTGTCTTTAGATTGTGAGACAATGGATTTGATAAGGCCGTAAGAGTCAGTAATGGAGGTAGGTTCTGGTGTGGTGACGACAATCACTTCATCGGCAGGCATCACAAGGCCAATGACATTGGCTGAAATCCCAGCACCTGTGTCTATGATCATCACATCATAATGATCGAGTTCTACAAATCCTTTGATTAGATTATTTCTTTGTGTTTCATTCAGGTTGGCGAGTTGGGAGTATCCAGAAGCACCAGCGATGATGTCTACACCTTCTGGAGTAGAGATCACGATGTCTTTTAGAGATTTGTGGCCTTTCACCACATGGTATAAATTGTATTTGGGAATGATACCAAGAAGAACATTAACATTGGCAAGACCTAAGTCACCATCAAAGATCAAAACTTTGAGTCCTGTTTTTGCAATGGAGATAGCAAGATTGACTGAGACTGTACTCTTCCCAACTCCACCTTTTCCGGAAGCTACCGCAATGATTTTGGTTTTTTTGACTGCATCCTGGGGTTGAACAAGTTTTAATCCAGTACCAGTTTCAGTGAGCTTTCTAAGATTTGCAGCTTGGTCCATCGTTACCCCTAGGTTTTCAGGATAACGATGTTGGTTACACGGTCTTTTCGAAGACCTCGCCCGCTATCCCTTTCAATTTTTCCGGAAAAATTACACATTCGGCAAGAAGTTTTTTCGAGGCATTTAGGATATCAAAAGGAACATCCTGGCCTACACTTAAAAATGCGAATTCCCTGTGAATAGTATCGGCTAATTCCACTACAGAACCTAAAAATTCTGCTTCGTCCAGCTTAGTTAATAAAATTCTTTTGTATCCGACCGACTCATAGGCATTGGCGACTGCAAGTGCATTGTCTTTGGAGACCGTGGAGGAAAGCACTAAGATAGTTTCGATATAATCCTTTTCCCCAAATATTTGGTAGAATTCCTGAAGTTTTTCCAAGTTTTCTGACTTTCTGTGAGAGTATCCAGCCGTGTCCACTAAGATGAGTTCGGATCCATCACGCAAAATGGTCTCTTTCATTTTGCGTAAATCTTTTGCCGCATAGAAGGGTAATCCCATGGCATCTGCATAAAACTTGAGTTGGTCTATGGCAGCAATCCGGTAGTTATCCGTTGTATAGAGAGAAACTTTTTTTCCCATGTGCAAACTGTACTTTGCTGCCAACTTTGCAATGGAGGTTGTTTTGCCAGACCCAGTGGGACCTACAAAAAAAATCACCTTCCGTTTCCCTCGAGGAGTTCCGCTAAAAAGATCCGAATCAATTTGGATTCTTTCTTCTAAATAAGTCACTGCTTTATCGGTCACATTCGCATAACGAGTGAGATCCACTGCCGATAACCTGCGTTCAAGAGCCACGGCCATCTCTTCCAAAAATCCAGAAGACATACCTTCGTTTAACAAACGATCTACGAGTTTTTGGATATGTGGATGACGTTCAGGGGTTTGCGGTTTGGCAGAGGGGACCACTTCTAAGACAGAATCGCGAGCTTCCGATAGAGAAAGGCCTACAGGTCTTTCTTCATGGGCTTCCATTTCGTAAACAGTTGGATTTTGTCTACGACGTCGTTCCGAAAAAGGCCGAACCGCATCGATATTCTTTTTACGCACATGGAGGGTTCCCCCATTTCCTATAGATGCCAGACCATTGGACCCAATCCCCACAAGACCCGATTCAGGTATGGATTCCGTTCTTTGTTTTTGTTTGATGAGTTCTTTGAGATCTTTTAACTTACGTTCAATTCTCTCTTTGGAATTTTGTTTTTCAGGGATACCCACATCGATTTCATACATACGCTGAGCCATAAGTCCCGTACCAAAGAGCCCACCTTCTGTGATCACTCGTTGGTCATAGAGATGTGCCTCTGGACCGTATTTCATCTTCATCTGCATGATGCAGTCTTGTAAGTCTTTGCCTCGGATTTTTACAAAATCCATAGAATATCCCCCGAACCTGGGAAAAATATGAAGAGTACCCTCCTTTTGGAAAGTCTTTTTTATGAGACATAATAAATTCAAGTGAATTATGAGAGGTTTGGGTGAAAACTTGGAATTTGGGAACTGTCTGGCTGAAATGGCTAGTGATTTTCCTTTTTAGTGAGTGGATTTCGAGATTCGGTTTCCATGGTATGCCTGTCACAAAAACTAGGGGATAACTTTTCCATTATGCCCCCTACCCCAAAAAACCATCCCGAAACTTCCATTGAATTCAAAGACGGGGTTCCGGTTTCAAAATTATTTGATGATGTTTATTTTTCCAAACAAGGTGGTTATGAAGAATCTCTTCATGTTTTCATCAATGGGAATGGAATCGAATCTAAATTGGATCAGAATTTTTTTTCCACTTTCTACATTGGTGAATTGGGTTTTGGTTCAGGACTCAATTTGTTTGTCACTTTGGATACTTGGAAATCATACAACAACCCTGCTTCTGTTGAGTTTGTCAGCTTAGAAGGATACCCACTAACAAAAGAAACACTACTAACATTAAACAAGAGTTATCCAGATAAAAAACTTTGGTTCGATGATTTGATTTGTTCTTATGAAAATGCAATTATGCTTTGGGAAAAAGACGAGGACCAGAATCTCTGGACTTATACTTGGGGCCATGGAAACAATCAAAGTCAGTTTACGTTAAAAGTTTTTTTGGGAGATATCAAAGTTTGCCTACTAAATTTTCCACAAATCCATTCCTGGTATTTAGATGGATTTTCGCCGGGAAAAAATCCTGATATGTGGTCTTTAGAAGTTCTAAAGACAGTGCGTGAAAAATCCACCTCTGGGACTAGTTTTTCCACTTTCTCCTCTGCAGGTTTTTTGCGAAGGAATCTCGCCGAACTTGGGTTTGTTGTAGAAAAGAAAAAAGGATTTGGCCGAAAACGCGAGATGATTTCCGGTTTTTTAGAATAAAATCAAATGGAATCCCAAGAAAAAACAGCCGTTGTTGTAGGAGCTGGAATTGCTGGTGCCAGTATTTGTCTGGCGCTAAAACATCGAAACATAAAAACGATTTTATTGGATTCTGACACGGGACCGGCAAAACATGCCAGTGGAAATCCCATTGGTGTGGTGTATCCATTCCTCACCAAACACAAAACATCCGAATCAGAATTTTCTTTAGATGCTTTCCGCTATTTTTTATCAATTTGGGAAAAGTTTCACCTAAAAGATCTAGTTCCTCATGCAGAAGGAATTTATTTTCTAATGGACACAAAAGAATCTTACGATCGTTATTCGAATGCTATTATATCTAACCAAATCCAAAGCCATACCGCTATAGAAAGTATAGAACCGTTTTCTGGTTCCCCTGCTTTATTCTTTCCTGAAGGGAAGTCTATTTCTCCTGCAGATCTTACAAAACAAATCCTTGTATTATCAAACCCACTCACCAAATATTCCTGTAAATTACTTAACTGGAAGGAAGACGGTAATAATTCCAAAGTTCTCTGCCAAACTTCTCTTGGAGAAATTGAATGTGATTATTTATTCCTAACCCAAGGATATCAATTTGCAGACGATCCTCATTTGGAATGGCTTCCGTTACGAAAAGTAAGGGGACAAATTCTAAAAATTCCAGAGCAAAAACCTACAAATACATACGGAATTTTATATGGTGACTATATCACTGCGGTGATTGAGGGGTATCAAGTTCTAGGTGCTACATTCGATGAATTCAAACTAGAAGAAGAGCCGAGGCCGGAAGAATCCGAAGCCATGTGGAAAGATTTACTCAATAGATTACCAAAACTATCGGCCCAGTGGGAACCACAAAACCCTCGTTTGTTTGCGACCAGAGTCAGCTACAGAACCCAATCGCAGGATCGCCACCCAATCGTTGGTAAATTGCCTAATATTTCTCAATTAGACTTATCTATTAAATACCAAAATTTACTTCGGAACGCGAATAAAAAGATGAATATCCCCTATTACGAATCAGTGGGTATTCTAAACGGACTTGGGTCACGGGGACTCACTCATGCGTTTTACTCTGCTGAAATACTTGTTTCTTCTATGTTGGGAGAGCCAAACCCAATATCAGAAACAACTTTTAAGTCTTTGAAACCGGATCGGTTTTTGATTCGTATGTGGAAACGAGACCAGCTAATATAGACTTCATTTCCTGATCTTCTTCCACGGAAACTTGGACTATTAATAACATAACCCGAATATTCATTTTCATGAGTTGCCTTATAAAACTGGTATCCCTTCGCATCTTAATCCAATCTTTTTCGGTTGTGATGAGAATCTCATCGGTTTGAATTTCATTTGATAACGATAACAAAGAACCAGTGGTATACTCAAAATGGTCGGGAAAGAATTTAGTTCGGATGGATTCTGAGACCAACGATAACTTTGCTGTATCATAAACATTCTGTGGATTTCCAACCCCTGTCACTAAAAAGTATTTCGAATTTAAATTTGAATGCAGCGGGACTGGTTTCTGAACTAAATTTTCATTCAAAAAAACTTCTGTAAGGGTAACTAGAAAACTTGAATGGAAAACGGGAACTGAAACTCCCTCTTTTTTTAGATCATTTCTATATCCATCCAATTGATGTTTGTTTTTAGAAGTTACTTTAGTAAAGATGATGGCATTGGCTCTTTTGCTATGACCAATCGGTTCTCGCAAAAAACCTAAGGGAAGAGTTAACCCATTTCCAAAAGCGGAATTGGAATCGAGCAAAACAAAGTCAAAATTCCGGTATAATTGTTTGTGTTGGAATCCATCATCGAGGATAACAATATGTTTTGGAGATACAATTTGATTATATTTCAGAAAGGAATTTTTTCTATCTCTACCAATAATTACCTGTATGTCCGAAAACATTTCCTTATGTTGGCTTGGTTCATCGCCATATAACTTTGGTTCGAGGCCACTCGGCAGAATGGCTCCTTCTTTCGTTTTTTCTGCTTTGTATCCTCTGGATAAAACTGTGATCGCATAACCAGGATATGTTTCTTTAAAAAACCGGACCAAATATTGAACAAAAGGTGTTTTGCCAGTTCCCCCCACAGTGAGATTTCCCACACTAATCACTAAAACATTTGGTAAGTGAAATGGCGAAATCCCTCGCCTGAACCACCAAAAGAGGAAACGGTAGATCAAACTCAAAGGGTAAAGTAAGTACAGGAATATTTTCATTTAGTTTCCAATGGGAAACAATCAGTTTAGCTGTGGCGTTTTTCCAATTCTTTTGCTATGGTAGATAGACTAATTCCTTTTTCCACCATAAGCACTTCTAAATGAAACACCAAGTCGGCAATTTCATGAATGAGTTCTTTTTCGTTCGGATTTTTTGCCGCAATGATGACCTCACCGGCTTCCTCTCCAATTTTTTTAAGAATGCGGTCAACACCATCACGGAAAAGTTCAGCTGTATAAGACTTTTCAGGCAATTCTTCCTTACGTTTGCGGAGTAAATCTTCCAATTTCAGTAAAAATTCCATATTTTAACCTTCTAGCAACCATGGAAACCACCCATTCCATTTCGAAAAAGCGAAAATTGACTATTCAAAGAAAGGGGAAAACAATAGAATTCAGAGGATGGTTCGTAAGTTACTACCTGTTTTCATCTTTCTTTGCGGAAGCGCAATTTATTCCGAATCCCCTTGGGGAAGTTCGATCCAAAAAGGATTCGAGACGGCAAAACAGGACAAAAAGTTTGTCATTGTGGATGTATTTGCAGATTGGTGTACCTACTGTTTGGTTTTAGAAAAAGAAATTTTTCCTGATCCAGAAGTAAGTCGAGTCTTAGATAGTTTCGTAAAAGTGAGGTTAGATGGAGAAGAATTTCCCAACCTAAGGAAAAAATACAGTATAGAAGGTTATCCGACTATTTTGTTTTTAGATGGGGACGGTAACTATGTAACTAAAATTTCTGGGCTCGCCACAAAAGAAGATATCCTTGGAATTTCTAAGAGAATCCTTCAAGAACCAAATATTGAATCCTACCTCAAAACAGAACTTAGACGGAATGTGAATAACCCAGACATCCACTTTCGTTTGGGTTTATTGTATTTTCAAAACAAAGAGTTTGAAAAGGCAGAACTCCAGTTTACAGAAACCATCCAAAAATCCAAACCTTCCTCAATACTTAAAGAAAACGCATATTTCAATTTAAACTTAGTCAAATCCATTCATGGTCCCAAAGATTCTGCTGCAAAATCGTGGAAAGAGTTTTTGGCACTGTATCCATCATCAAATCGAAAAATCACTGCCAAACTATATTATGGACTTACTTTAAAAGAAGCGGGTGAATTGAAACTTGCAAAATCCATTCTTGATGAAATTAAACCGCAGTTAATCACTGAAAATGATAAATCGATGTGTAACGAAGCTTTGTCTGAAATAGAAAAAGGATTTTAGTCCAACCAAAGTTACCTCAGGTTGGACTAAATCTTTTATCTGTTACCGATAGAATAATAAGTAAAACCTAACTCGTTCATAAGAGTTGGTTTGTATTGGTTTCTTCCATCAAAAATAAGGGGAGATTTTAATAAGGATTTAATTTTATTAAAGTCAGGTTCCCTAAACTCGCGCCATTCGGTTAAGAGTAACATAGCATCTGCACCTTGGAGAGCCGAATACGCGTCTTTTTTGTATTCGACTTTCCCATCAAAATAATACTTCGATGTTTCTGTAGCAGCTGGATCAAACACTTGGATTTTAGCACCATTTTTATGTAGTTCATAAATTAGAGGAATGGAAGGAGCTTCCCGCATATCATCTGTTCCTGGTTTAAAAGCTAATCCCCAAATACCAAAAGTTTTGCCTTTCATATCTGTTGATTTGAAGTGTTCAAAAATTTTATCGGTTAAACGAGTTTTTTGTTTTTCGTTTACATCTTCCACTGATTGAATGATATGCATGGGAGCATTAACTTCCTCTGCTGTTCTGAGAAGTGCTCTAACATCTTTTGGAAAACAAGACCCACCATATCCAATCCCTGCATATAAAAACTGGCGTCCAATTCTTGAATCCGTTCCCATCCCTTTTCGGACATCATCATAATTAGCACCAAGAGCATCACAGAGATTGGCGATTTCATTGACGAAGGAAATCTTTGTCGCAAGGAAGGCGTTACAGGCATATTTAGTGAGTTCCGCAGAACGAATGCTCATGGTAATGATTGGATTTCCGTTTAAAACAAATGGAGAATAAAGTTCGCTCATTTTTTTAGCAGCGACTTCGGATTCAGCACCAATGACAACGCGCTCTGGACGCATAAAGTCATCAATCGCTGCACCTTCTTTTAAAAACTCTGGATTAGAGACTACATCAAACGGATGTTTTGTGTGTTTTGCAACAATAACCTTTACTTGGTCTGCAGTTCCAACAGGAACTGTCGATTTATCAACAATGATTTTATATCCGTTCATTGCTTTACCGACTTCTTCCGCTACGGCAAAAACGAATCGTAAATCAGCAGACCCGTTATCAGAAGTAGGTGTTCCCACCGCGATAAAAACAAACTCAGAAGACTCAACTCCATCTTTTAGTGAGGTCGAAAAATGGAGCCTTCCTTCTTTGTGGTTCCGCTCCACAAGTTCCGTAAGACCTGGTTCATAGATGGGTATGATCCCTTGTTTCAGGTCGCTGATTTTCTTTTCATCTTTATCAATACAAATCACTTCATTGCCATATTCGGCAAAACAGGTTCCTGCAACGAGGCCCACATATCCGGTTCCGACCACACAAACTTTCATAGGATTTCCAGAATTTAGTTTTTTCCTTTGAAGGAAACCGTTTTTCTATTCTGATTTGGGAAGAGTTTGGAATGTAAATTCGGTTGGTAGATGACAAACTCCGACAGATTTTTGAATTTTACCTCGTTCGACCTCAAAATCTAAAACGGATTCCCCCCAAAAATAACTTCCTTCGATATGGGATTCACCCTTATGGATGGAAACACCTAGGCTGTATTTCCCATCACTGAATTGGATGGGAAATTGGAATTCTACGACAGATGTTTCCGATTCTTTTATCGTTATATTTTCTTTTCCCAAATGGTAAGAATTAGTCCCAAAAATCCGAATTCCCTTTTCGCTATCAATATGAAATCCAACGGTTCCGTCAGTGATCAATTTCTTTGTTTGGAATTCGATCCGGACTGTGACTTTTTCGCCTAGAAAATGATGGAGAGTTTCTATCCCTTTTTCATTTCTTAAGGAAATATGAATGTCCTTAATGGATTCCGAAGACAGTGAAGAAACAGATGGTTCTGATTTCCCAGCTAACACATGCATGTATTCTTCGATGGTTTGTTTTGGATTTCCATCAAACAACAAGTTACCTTGGTTGAGTAAGATTGCCCTTGTACAGAAGTAAGATATAAGTCCTAAATCATGACTCACAACCAAAATACAAGATCCGAGATTTGAAAATTCTTTGATCCGTTTCAAACATTTTTGTTGGAAACTGGCATCCCCTACTGCCAAGGCTTCATCAACAATTAAGATATCGGGTCGTTTGGCAGTCGCGAGACTAAAACCAAGTCGCATCGCCATTCCAGAACTATAATTCTTTAAGGGAGAATTTCGAAACTCCGCCAACTCTGCAAATTCGAAAATGGAATTTGTAAGTTCCTTGATCTCAGAAGGTTTATAACCCCAAACAAGTCCGTTAAAATACACATTTTCTTCCCCAGAAAGTTCTGGATTAAAACCCACACTGAGTTCGAGAAGGGCACGAACCGATCCATTCACAATAAGGTTTCCCTTATCCCTACTAATGACCCCAGTAATCAATTTAAGAAGTGTGGATTTTCCGGCACCATTCCTACCAATGATCCCTAAGATTTCACCGGAACCAACAGTTAAATTGAGCGACCGTAAGGCGGTGTATTTAGAATCAATACCGAAGTATCCAAAACTAAGTCCTGCAAGAATTCTTTTCCAAGGTTTTGAAAATCCATGGTAGTCCTTGGAAAGATTTTCTAAAACAACAGAAGCCATACGATTAAAGATGGTCCAATATCACCGATTGGAATTTACGTTTGGCAAGTAGATAAACAAGAAAGAAAAAAAAGAGAAACGGTAAAATTTGAATCCAATCAAATTGGGGAGTGTATCCTGGAATCACGGAGGTACGAAAGATATCTAAAGGAATGGTAAATGGATTCAAACGGTTCCACTCTTTTAAATATCCCGTTGGATAATACAGAACAGGAATTCCCCAGAAAACAAGTTGGCTCACCAAACGAATCAAAGGTGAAATATCCTTTAACAGAATATTCAACCTAGAAAGATAGTGAAGAAGTAACATCAAATAAAGCCCAGAAAATATCAGAATCAAATATCCCAGAAGGATTCCAGATAAGTTTAATTTTCCAGAATAGGCCAAATAGAAAAACACAGGAATGGATGTGACAAAACTATGGATGAGAAATTGGACATAAGGAATCCATAAAAACAAATCGATCCCAAGACTGGATCTTTTTAACAAACTACGGTTGTCTGTGAGGATTCCCGTGCCACGGACAAAGAGTTCTTGGATCGGAATCCAATACAAAAGCCCTGTTAGCAGGTAAGCAGTGAAATCTTCTTGTGTGGATGGATTTTTTAAATTGAGCACTAGAAATACCAGTGCGTACAAACTGATGAGTACCAAATTTTGAAGGAACATCCAGGAGATGCCTAAAAAGGATCCTGCATATTGTAGTGCATAATCACGCCGAACGAGAGCCCAAAGTATGGATACTTTCTCCATACTTTGATTGTCGGCTTGTGGCCCCCTGTTCTAGAACGGGGAGCCGCTATTTTGGAACTACATCCTCTTCAGGTTCTTTTGTCCAAGAGTAGAGAGATCTGGCGACACCCACTCTCCATTTTGAACTACTTCCCCTTGGAAGGCTTCCATCAAATAATCCTCAAAGGTCTTACCAGTTTGGTTCTGGGAAAATCCCTTTCTGGGACCTTGCCCTGCGAGGCCTTGGTCCTTGTGGCGGTTGTAAGCGGGTTGTTGGATGGATCGAACGATCATAGGTTTTTCCTCCCCGTCATCATTTTAGACGACATAAAACTAAAATATAACACCAATAATATACTAAACGCTTGTTTACACTACTTAACATTTGAGAAGTTAAGTCAATATTTTTTTAACGTTTCTATCGGTTTCTATATATAAATTTAGCATTCCTCTGGGACAAAACCCGCCCCTGATTGATTTTTTTTTATTGGGAGATCTAGAATATGTCCCTTTTGGAAAAAAAGCAACCGGACTTAGGGCAAAAAAACGAAATTTTAAACCCCAATCCTGGTGGATTGGCAGAAAATTGGGGTTATTTTGTGGATTTCTTTCGTACAGACTCTGCAAGCCGTAGAGAAAAAGCCAGATCAGGTTTCGGTCTCGGAACTTTTACAAGCTGGATTTCCTCCCCATTTGGCGGCCGCTTGGAAAACAAAGGCCAAAGGATCTCCAGAAACATTCTTAGAATGGAAAAAATCCCTAAAAGGAAAGGAGGGAGCCCTTGTTTCCAAAGTTTGGAAGGAACAACAAATTACCCTGTATCCCAGCAAACAACGATTTGCTGGTAATGATTTGTCCAAACAAAATCTGAAGTTCCATCGGGAAACAAAAGACCAACCATCCAAAGAAACTTCCTCCAAGTTTTTGGAAAGGTCAGATTCACTTTATGAACTTTTTTTTGGAATGAGTTATCAAAATTTAGATGTGCGGTATTTACCAAGAAAAGAAAAAAACCATTCCTCCGTCTTTCTCGGCGGGAGGGGCAAAGGACAAATTTGGATCCTAGAAAAACGTGACGAAGAATTCTCTTACGGAGCCAATCTGACTTTCCTGCAGTATCGATTTACCTCAGGTAGCCGATACAAACCCATCCCCCATTTTTACTTTGCCAAAGATCCTAACTTCTATTCTCAGTTGGAAAGGACAGGATCTCCTCTCCCCCAACCTATTTTATTTTCTAACTTTTTAGGATACCGGTATCTCCATGTGGGAAAGGAATATGAATTTGGAATCTATCAAGCAGATACATTTTCCGCCTATCCTGGGTTTTACTTTGTATCACCAAATAAATCTTATTCGGGAGTTTGGTCGGCGGGAGAAAATAAATCGAGTTTCTATGTCAATGATTCTTGGAATTCCAAAGACTGGGGAAACCATAGAGTCCAGTCAGAATCCATACTTAGCAAAAAAGAATCGGTCGGATTTTTCTATTTAAAGTCCGAATCTCCCGAATCCAAATTCTTTTTAGATGCTACGGTATATAGAGATTCACCCTTGTTATATGGAATGGTATCACCATCGGAAGTGCGACCAGAAATTCCCCAAGTTTTAGGTTACACTCGAGGGAGTTTCAACCACTTCCTAGGATTTGAGTATTTAAGTTCTATCGAAGGCCATAAGTATGAAAGTGGAAGGTCGGGATTTTTTCCCTTCTTTCTTAGTGAATGGGGAAACCTACTCTATCGGTATAGAGAATACAATGAATCAGGGAATTACCAATACAATGAAATAGGTCGAGCTGCGTTTTACGAATGGAGAAAGGAAAAAACAGTGGTATCTTTTGGATTTGAATCGAGAGAGAATGGAGGCCAATGGGAAGGAAAACTCGCCATCCCCATAAATACAGGAAACTTATTGGAATTCAGCGCTATCTTTCGAGAAGGCCAACCCAAAACTAGGGCTTGGTTTGAAAACTGGACTTACGCTACTGATTTTAATATCAACCTTACGGATAGGCAAGAAATCATCAAACTAAAATGGGTGAGTCCCTTTATTTCACTAAACGTAAGTTATTCGGAAAAAGAAAATGATCCAAATCCCATTTTGTTTATCAACTTTCAATTATTACAAAAAATTGATCTTTAGTAGAGGAGATCGTCAGTACGCACTTCGACGTATTCTTTTAATTTAAAAATAGGAACCGATTGCCTATCCGTAAATTCTTTAGGTTCTGCTGGTAGTTTTTTGGGAGTGGGAAGGGAAGAACGTTTTCCCCTTTCATCTACCGAATAAAAATAATACCCAATCCACTCTCCCTTCACCCGGTAAGGATTTCCTGGAAACAAATCTTTAACAAAGAACTCAGCGTCCAAATCAAATTTATTTCTTCTATACCGGTAATGGATTTCATCTCCATTGAGATCATAAAAAACAACAAAATCCCCTTGTTTCCCTTTATAAAACAACTTCCATTCCAAGGGAAAATTTCCCGATTTCTGAAATTCTGATTTTCCATCCAAAATTCTTTTCTCGGAACGAGGGATGGGACCTGTGTATTTTCCATCTTCTTCTGCATGAAGCGGGATTATAGAAACAAAAGAGAAGGATAGGAAAAACAAAAGAAAGAACTTTAATTTCATTTGGGTTCTTCTTCTGGTTTTTCCTCTATGGATTTTTCTTCCTCCACAGGACTGTCTTTTCCATTGATTTGGTCGATGGCTTTTTTTGCTGCCTTTTGTACTTTCGGACTTGGATCACGATCGCGTTTGTATTCTAACAGTTCCAATGCTTTTGGATCTTTCAAACTACCCATAAATTCAATCGCACGGAGTCGCACCATACTATCATCATCACGGGCAAATTCATTCAGTTCCTGAAATACTTCTTTGTCTCCCATGGTCACAAGGGCACCAATTGCATAGATCTTTAAGGATTGTGCTTTTTTAGCATCCAATTTACCTGCGGTTTTTTTTAAGGAATCTAAAAGTTCATATAACTTTGGCTTGGCGGTTTCTGATTTTAACTTACCAAGTGTATTCATCGAATAACAACGTAAAGTTGTGGGTTGGATTTCATCAAAGGCCACTTCCATAAGCGCCGATTCAGCCTCGGAATACAAAACAGTTCCAAAGTATAGGGCAATTTGACCACGCATATCGGCGTTATTAAACTTTTCGCGAAATTTGGTTTCCAAAAAAGGAGCTGCCACCTTTCCATCCGGTAAGTCCGCCAAGGCAGTAATGTACAAACTGAGTGAATTACTATTCTTTGTGAAATCTTCCTTTTTTACTTTTTCCAGTAAGGGGTTTGTTGCTTCCGCTAATTTCATTTTTTTAGCAGAGTTAACAGCTTGTTTGGCAACATCTTCATTGGAATCTTCAAAAAAAGTAATGATGGTATCTTTGTTTTCCTTTAGATCCAAATCCCCAATGGTTTTTAGGAGGACAATTTTCATTCCCATATCTTTTTCTGATTTTAATTGTTCACCAATGAGATCATAAAGTTCACCCGCATTTTCTTTGGGAAAACGAGTTAGCTCACCTAATGCTTGTTTTCTTTCCTGGCTTGTCCCATAACGAATGATTTTAGAAAGGACTTCTTTTTTTTTGGAAATTTGTTCGGGAGTGAGTTCTTTCTCTTTCCCAAAAACTGGAGAAAGAGAAAGGAAAACTAAAAAGAGGATGAGCGGTCGTATTTTGTTACTGCTGAGATTCCAACTCGATGATGCGACGGTTGAGAGCTTGGATGAGGTGTTGGTTTTCCAAATTCTGCCGAAACTTATCGAGTAGGTCTTTGATGTCTTTGGATAGTTCGTCAATGTTCCAAGGTTTTTCGACATACCGACTGAGTCCCCCGTTATTAATGGCATAGATTGCAGAATCAAGTCCAGCCTGACCGGTGAGAAGGATTTTAATCGCATCAGGAAGGCGATGGTGCACCTGCTCCAAAAATCGATCCCCTTTCATTCCAGGCATCACTTGGTCAGAAACAATCAACTCCACGATGTCGTTGCTGCTGATGATTTCGTCGATGAGGGAAAGTGCTTCTTCGGCACTACTTGCGGTCTCTATGATATGAGATTCGCCAAATCGAGCCAGAAGTTGTTCTGCAAGCGTTTCCAATACCGATACTTCATCATCGACACATATAATATAACCTTTACTCATTTGGGACCCTTTCCTTGGAACGATACTACCTTAGTTCTTTTATGTCGATTCAGTTTTGTGGCAATTTATAGATAGTTTTAGGAGGAACTGTGTCAAGAAGCGGAACCTTCCAGATGTCCTTGGCGTATTCCCGAATGGTACGATCCGAAGAGAATTTGCCTGACCTTGCCACATTCAAAATGGATTTTTTTGTCCAAGTGGTTTCATCCAAATAATCTTTGGCCACAAGATTTTGGGTCTCGTCATACGCATCAAAATCAGCCATCAGCAGATAATTGTCTGTATAATAAAGGCTATCATAGATGGGGCCAAAAATACCAGGTTCTCCCATGGAGAATAAATTTTCTCGGATCATGAGGAGAACACGGTGAAGGTCTTCATTGCGACGAATGAAATCGGCAGGTTGGTATCCCGCTTCCTTCAAACGATAGACTTCTTCCGTGTGGAGACCAAAAATATAAATGTTCTCTTTGCCCACCTCTTCCAAAATTTCCACGTTGGCACCATCCAAAGTTCCAATGGTCAATGCACCGTTTAACATAAATTTCATGTTACTGGTTCCTGAGGCTTCCGTTCCTGCTGTGGAAATTTGTTCGGATAAATTGCTACCAGGAATGATTCTTTCAGCAAGGCTCACTCGGTAGTTCGGTAAAAAAACCACCTTTAACCTGTCGGCCACATCTGGATCTCGGTTAACCACCCAAGCCACATTGTTGATGAGCTTGATGATGAGTTTGGCCATGTAGTATCCGGGAGCAGCCTTCCCCCCAAAAATCACTGTCCGCGGTGTGACGTTTCGCGATGGATTTTCTTTGATCCTTCTGTACAAAGCAATCACTCGAAGAATATTTAAAAGTTGGCGTTTGTATTCATGGAATCGTTTGATTTGTACATCAATCAAAGACTTTGGATCAATGGAGATTCCGGTTTCACTTTTGATCAGTTTTGCTAAATCATCTTTGGCAGTTTGTTTTACTTTACGCCAATCATTTTGAAAATCTGGATCATCTACAAAAGATTCTAACGCTTTTAGTTTGTACAAATCAGTAGTAAAATCATTCCCAATTCGTTTGGAGATAAGATTCGCCAAACCGGGGTTTGATTGGAGTAACCATCGGCGTGGTGTGATTCCATTGGTTTTGTTATTAAACTTTTCGGGAAATACTTTGGTAAATGCCTGGAAGATGGTTTTTTTAATCAGCTCCGAATGGAGTTCCGCCACACCATTCACACGGTAAGAACCAATGACTGCTAAATTTGCCATTCGAATTCTTTTTTCGTGACCTTCTTCTATGATACTGACTTGTTGGATTTCCTCTTCTGATAGAACGCACCTGCTGCGAACCTCTGACAAAAACCGATGGTTGATTTCATAAATAATTTCTAAATGTCTGGGAAGAAGTTTTTCAAAAAGTTCCACCCTCCATGTTTCCAAAGCTTCTGGCAAAACCGTATGGTTGGTATAAGAAAAAACTTTTGTGACAACCTCCCAAGCGGGTTCCCAGTCCATCTCTTCATTATCCAGAAAAATTCGCATGAGTTCCGCAATCCCAATGCTTGGATGGGTATCATTCAATTGGATGGCAACGTAGTTTGGGAGTTCTTTTAGATTGTAAGTGGATTCTCGAAATTGAATTAAGATGTCTTGGAGAGATGCACAGACCATAAAGTATTGTTGTTTGAGACGAAGCACCTTTCCTTGTTCGGTGGTGTCGTTCGGATACAAAACTTTGGAAATATTTTCTGATATGGATTTGTCCTGCACGGCTTTCATGTAGTCGCCATGATTGAAATAATCCAAATTAAACTCTTCGGAAGATTTGGCCGCCCAAAGACGAAGGTAGTTCACCGTACTCGTGTTAAAGCCAGGTATTGGATAATCATGGGCAGAAGCAAGGACTGTTTCATCAGGGACCCAATCGTGTTGGATTTTTCCTTTTCCAGATACCCGAGTTTCTGTATGTCCAAAAAAACCAACGGAAAAGGAAATGTCTGAGCGAACTACTTCGTAAGGAACTCCGTCGGCATCCCAGTGGTCGGGCATTTCCAGTTGGCTTCCGTTAGCAATGATTTGGTTGAAGATTCCATAATCGTAACGGATTCCATAACCAAACCCTGGAACATTGAGAGTGGCCATCGAATCTAAAAAACAAGCCGCCAGTCGCCCAAGTCCCCCGTTCCCAAGACCCGCATCCGTTTCAAATTCCAAAACGTCTGTTAGCTCAAATCCGATCCCTCGAAGCATTACTTGGATGGTTTCGTATAACCCGAGATTGATGAGAGCATTCATCAGAGTGCGTCCCATAAGAAACTCTAAAGAAAAATAAAAGACTCGTTTGGGATTTTCATTTCTGTAACGTTCGTGAGTGACATTCAATCGATCAATGAGAAAGTCTCTTATGGTATGACCGAGTGCTTTGTATATATCTTCGTTTTTAAGATTGAACCTGTTTTTACCAATGGTATATTCTAGATGGTGGGCAAATTGTTTTTCCATCGAAGCCAAGTCGGCTTTTTGTTCTTCTGATAAAAGGGTAATTAAACGAGGATTCGTGACAACCATGGTAAAAAATGGTATCGAAACCTTGTGAGAGATTCAAGTAAAAAGAAATTTTTTAATCTCTGGCAGAGACCTTTCTTTCCAAAGTGAGGACTGCATCCTTACCTATTTTGTGTTTTGCGAACCAACCTTGGTTGACTTCCAAAGCATACATTGCTGGTTTTCTTGCGTTGTAAACTTCCTCTGTTTGGTTTGGTTTCATATCGAATGATTCTAAAAGTCGCATATCTTCTGAAAAGTAACCAATCGACAAAGGAATCAGAGTGTTCTTCATCCAAAAACTTAAAAAATCAGGGCGAGGAAAAACAAAAAGCATTCCTTCATCCTCTCCGAGCTTAGTTCGGTACATAAGGCCCGTAGCCCTTGTGGAAGGAGTGTTGGCAATTTCTAATTTTAAAGCACGATCTGCTACGCTACCAAATAAAATCTCTGGGGTGTTGGTTTGAGACGGAAAGGATTCTGCTTGTTTACAAACAGACAAAGTCAAAAGAACAAGAAGAATTCCAATCCGTATTTTCATCACATTAACCTTTGAAGTTTGGTTTTCTTTTTTCTAAAAATGCAGAAAGACCTTCTTTGGTTTCTTCGTCCGCAAACCGGCCACCAAATAGTTGTTTTTCCCACTCCAAACCGCCATCCATATTGGTTTCCAAACCTTGGCGGATTGCCGTTTTTGCCGCCTTGATCGCGTTAGGTCCTCGCGATAAAATCGTAGTGATGGTTTTTTCGGATTCGTTTAAAAGTTCCGCAGGATCGGTGATTTTATTAATCAGTCCCAATCGATATCCTTCTTCAGCGGAGATCATATCACCAGATAAAATGAGTTCTGTGGCGCGCCCGACTCCGATCAGTCTTGGAAGTCTTTGAGACCCACCAAATCCTGGAAGTAAACCGAGTGTGACTTCAGGAAGGCCTAATTTGGCAGATGCAACCGCATAACGAATGTCACATGCCATAGCAAGTTCCATTCCCCCACCCAAACAAAATCCATTGATGGCAGCAATCGAAATGAGGTTGGAAAGTTCCATCTTACGAAAAACAGTTTGTCCAAGTTCCGAAAATGCCTGTCCTTCCCGCACATTGAACTCTTTCATTTTGGCAATGTCCGCACCGGCTACAAAAGCTTTCCCTTCACCAGTCAGAATGAATCCGCGAACAGAGCTATTGGATTCTAGTTCATCCACCATGGCTCCAATTTCCGTGATGACTACATCGTTCAGTGCATTGAGGGCCTCTGGCCTTTTGATGGTGACCAGAGCAAAATTGGATTTAATTTGAATCTCTAAAAAAGACAAATGATTTCTCCTTATTCTTCTACTTCCAAGATTAGAAACATGGTGTCATCAGAAAAACTGTCGAGTCCGTAGTTGGATTTTAATTCGGTGAGAAGGTTGATTTCGAGTTCTTTGATGTTTGCACTATGTCTATGCCGATTGAGAAGTGCGAGGAGTCCTTCCGTTCCCAGACTATTCCCTTCCGAATCTGTGGATTCAATGAGCCCATCGGTATAAATAAAAAAACGATCCCCTGGTGCTATGGGCATAGTTTTTTCGGCAATGGGTGGAATTTTAATATTAAACCCAAGGATGGCACCTTGGGTTTCCAACTCTTGGTAGTCTTCTTCCTTGTGCGCTAAAATTAAATAGGGATGACCGGCATTACCTAATGTTAGTTTCTTTTCAATGAAATCAAAAAATAGATAAATTGCCGAAGCGTGGTATTTGTTTAAATCATGGGCCAAACGATCGTCTAAATAATCCATCAGTTTGGCCGGTGCTGTTTTGAAACGATAAGGAATTGTAGAAACAAGTACCTTCATGATGGAGGCAACCATTGCTGATGAAATTCCATGCCCCGCAACATCTGTTAAAAACACACCTACGTTTCCTTCCCGGAGTTGTACAAAATCAAAAAAATCTCCTCCGATGACATTCGGACTTTTGCGATAATAAGTAAAAGCAAGACTAGGAATTTTGATATCCCCAGGGAAAAGTGCATCTTGTACTTTTTTTGCAAGCTCCAACTCATGTAACATAAATCTTTTTTCTTCGGACAGATTGTACATATCGGTGGTGTCTTTTCGTTTGTTGAGAACAAATACAGTACCGAGAACAGCACTCCCCCAATACACTAACAATAAAAAATATTTACTAAAAAAAGAGAACTGATCTGATACAACAGAAGGAAGATTGAAGATATAAATGATATGTAAGATAGAAAAATAAAACGCACTAAGAAAACATGCCTTTGGATCAAGTCTTGTGCTATACAATAGAATGGGAAAAACAAAAGACATTAAATAAGAATTTAATAAATAAAAACTTCCAATTGAGGGGAAGGAATGGATTCCCACCATAAAGACAAGATAAACAAGTCCGTCCGCAACAAATCCACTGAAGTAAATGACTCTTTGGATGGGAACATTCTTGGTATAAAATTGCAAAAGTAAAACGAGCCTTGCAATGGACACACCTAGTAAATAAGGCAATACTTGAACTCGAATTTCAGAGAACGGTGGCGCGATGAGTAAGGAATATACGATGAGGTGCGTGATAAAAATATAATAGGTATATTCTTTATCATAACGGGCTTCTACTAACTTTAAAATTTCCCATTCTGATCTTGTAGGTTTTCGAAAAATTTCTTTGAAGTATAAATAAAAGGAATGTGTCAATCAGGGTTCTCCCCATACCAAAGTTTGAATCTCTGATCCATTCAAGGTGATGGTGAAAGCTTTTCCAGTATCCAAATACTTGTCCATTTGATTCGCAAGTTCGAATGCTTTTTTCTCATCTTCCATCCGAAAGAAAAATGGGTGAGAAAGGGCTTTATAATTGTAGGGGAATCGCTCAGAAACAAGGAGAGTCACTCGAAAATGGTCGGGTCTACTTTCCAAAACGATATGGGACACATCTTTTCTAGTTAAAATACGGACATCGGGTCGTAAATTCCACGGATTGACTTCGGCGAAAAGGATTCCTGGTAAAAAAAAGCATAGACCAACAAATCCTTTCATATAGAAATACAATCGGCAAATGCGATCGAATCCTTATCTCATATCCGTACTTCTTTTCCTTTTTTGGGCTTGTACGCCAAGTTCGTTTACTCTTCCAAAAAACCCATATGCAGCTTGGGCAAAAGAAAGTATAGGTTTACAATCGAAGAACCTTCCTCACTTGCAAGGAACATGGAATACACGAGTGTATCCTTTAGATTCCAAACGATTGGATACCTTAATTGCGATCAATGCCATTGATGGAATTGAAGACATTCCGGGTCCAACCAAGGATCTTTCCCCTTGGAAAGCAGAACTTAATCAAATTTATAAAACCTTGCCGAAAGAAGTGAATGCACTTTCCGACTCTTTACTGTATGGAATCTACTTTGTAACAAACTTGGGTTCTACTGGACTTACGGGAATCGTTCGGGATGAGTCGGGTAAACCCATTGGTGGCATTATCTATTTAGATTCTGATCTCTTAGGAGACGGGGGAAATGATTGGGCATCTAAAAAAGAATCCACAGCATTTCTTCCATCCAAAGAACATTCCATCAAAATTCATTTGGATGACTCCAACTCGAAAGAATCGGCCATTCGCTTCATCGTATTACATGAGTTAGGCCATATTGTATCTATTGTCAAAGCCCACGCCCCGGATTTTTCGGAAAACCAAAGAGACTTTCGAAACTTTCCTCTTTATAATGGAATCTGGTGGTCCGAAACCTATTCTCCTTATGAGGCCACCTTTTTTCCCGAAAGAAATAAAATCAAATTTTACCAAAGTACTCCTTCTATCTCTTTATTTCCTGAAGGTAAATTTCTTTATAAAAAATTAACCAACACACAATTTGTTTCGTTATATGCAGCAACCAATGCAGACGATACCTATGCGGAAGCCTTTGCCCAATACGTTCATGTTTTTTTACTTGGGAAAGAATACAAAGTAATCCTTACTTCAAACGGGAGTTCGGAAACTTTATTACAAGACCCAATTCGAAAGGAAGGAGGCAGAAGATTTCGTGATTTATTCCAAAACATTTTTTACCCTCCGAAACCTTAACGTTTTATTTATATTTATATCACTTTCCTTCCCGTTACGATCGCAAACGAAAACAGAGGAACCTAAGCCAATCATCATTGAAACCAATACAGAAATTGTATCGGACTTCCTTTGGCGAGGGAATTCGTTTGCTGGAGAGAGCCAGAGCCGAAGGAATGGTGCGGCTTACCAAAGTTTTACTTATGCTCCCGCCCTCCAACCTTCCGTCAATGTTTGGTCCCCGGAAAAAAAAATACAATTTTCCCTTTTTGGAAATTTCCAACTAACCAATCGAGACGATAGAGATTCAGACCGTCGCCTTTTGCAATCCAGTCCCGGAGCTGTGGGTCCTTCTTACTTGGGAGAAGAGGCAAAGTTTTTTGATCCTTATGGACAAGACCCCTGTGTTCGTTCCCTTCACGATCGAATTTCGACCGGTAGCGAAGGATCCGATCCTTGTCAAGGTTACAGTCCCAACCAAGGTTTTGGCCCTAAAAAGGAGCCAAACGGCAACAAACGAGCCGATGGAATGTTTTTTTCTTTGATGTATCATTTTGACCCGAGTCAGTATGGTGATTTTGCTGTTGGGATTTGGTTTTATAATACATTTCAAAAAACTTCGAACTCCCTACTGAACCAAAGCACTCAAAAACAAAATCCTTATGTTTCAGGAGGACCGAATAACACATTCAATGCGAACAATCCAGATGCCATCAGCCGATTGGTTTGGCATGAATACTTTTTACACTGGAAACTTCCTTTTTTAAAAATAGTAAAACCGACCATCTCTTATTACACGCAATATTCTACTGAGAACGGTGGACTGATGGGAGGTAAAAACTACCTTTCAATCAGCGGCTCCTATACCTTCCGAGAAGACCAATTTTTTCGAATTATGCCTCATTTCAATCTTGGTTATGCCATGGGAAACAATGCTGTAGACAATCGGAACGGAATCCAAGACATCACCACATCGACTTCGTTTTTCTTCGGTGAAATGTTTATCAAGTTTGCTCATATCTTTCGCCCCGACTTATACCTTTGGGATACGAATAATTATTATGGATATGCTGGAGGAGATCCGAATCAATCCCACTGGAACCGAAGTTCCGAAGATGGAAAGGTACCGAACCCTTCTCGTATTTATGGTGCGTACAATACCTCAATTTTAAATTCAATCGAACAAATCAACACTGGGAATTCCCTAGGTGATTCTTTTCTAAAAACTTGGCTAAGAGAAAGGTATACCTTACAAAATATCCCTTTCCATTTATTTTATGTTAGCTTAGGTTATTCTAAAGATTTTTAAACCTAGTTTTATCCGAGATAGTTTTTTATACTTTAATATTAGGAAAGACTTGACTTATGCAATTCATTGAATATATTTCCGTCCACCTCTAGGGGAAAACTATGAAATGGATTCATGATTTAAAGATTCGGGTCAAATTACTTTTGGCTTTTATGGTAACAATTCTATTGATGATTGTTGTCGCTGGTGCCAGTTTTTATTCTGCACGTCAAATTTTAGCATCTCTACACACTGTGTTTGAAGACCGCGTGGTTCCCATAAGCCAAATCAAAGAAGTATCCGATGCCTATCTCATTGGAATTATAGATTCAGCGAATAAGGTTCGAGCCAAAAAAATCACTGTCGAGGAAGCACTCGAGTCCATACGCGAATCCGAAACCAAAGCAGATGCCGTTTGGAAAGTATACTTAGGAACCTATCTTGTTCCTGAAGAAAAAGCGATCATTGATCAGATGGAAAAGGAATTTCCTCCACTGAAAGCTGGTGTCAAACAACTTCGCATATTACTAGAAACCAGAAACGAAGCGGAATTAGAAAAGTTTGTCACTGTGGATATGTATCCTATCTTCGAACCCCTCACTCATCACTTGGATGATCTGATCCGTGTACAACTTAAGGTTGCAAAAGAAGAATATCATAAATCAGAAGCACAATTCAAAAGTTCCTTAGTCATTGTTTCTGGTGTTGTTATCCTCGCTTTCATTATGGTCTTTGTCATCGCCATCTTCTTCTCTGATTCAATAGCCGCTCCAATGAAAAAAATTGTGGAAGTTGCACAAACAGTCTCTATCGGTGATCTGGATGTAGACTTAGATACGAAACATAAAAAATCAGCTAATGCAAAAAACCTAGAAGGGAATGAAATTCAACAACTTTCACAAGCCTTCATGGAACTAGTTTCATTTATTAAAGAAAGAGCCGAACATTTAGAACGGATTGCAAATTCTGATCTCAGTTCTGATGTTACTCTTAAATCGGAACGCGACCAATTAGGTTTAAGCCTACGTCGCATGCTGATAAACCTTTCAGACGTAGTTGAAAAATTATATTTCACTTCTCAGGAAGTAGATTTAGGTGCTCAACAATTGGCCGATGCCAGTACATCTTTGTCTGAAGCTGCTAGTGAACAAGCAAGCGCTGTTGAGGAAATTTCGGCAACACTCACAGAGATCGGTAACAGTTTTCTTGCAAATGCTGAAAATGCTGAAAGAATGACTGATTTTTCAGAATCAACCGCCAAACAAGCGATTGAGGGAAACTCAAAGATGAAAGATTTAGTCTCTGCAATGGGAGAAATCAGTAATTCCTTTGATCAAATTTCAAAAATTAATAAAGTCATTAACGACATCGCTTTCCAAACCAATATTTTAGCACTCAACGCTGCTGTAGAAGCAGCTAGGGCTGGACAACATGGAAAAGGATTTGCAGTTGTTGCAGAAGAAGTAAGAAACTTAGCTCAAAAAAGTGCAAATGCAGCCGATGAAACTACCCTCCTTATTGAATCTTCTATGAAAAAGGTAAAACTCGGAAACGAAGCCACAGAAAAAACTGCGGAAGTCCTTGGAAAAATCTCAGAGAGTGCAGAGAACGTTAGTAGTCTAACAAAAGACTTAGCACTTTCCATCCATGAACAAAAGTCCGCTGTCCTACAAATCACACAAGGAATAGATCAGGTAACAACTGTTACATCTACAACAGCTGCCTCCGCAGAAGAAGTGGCAGCCTCAAGTGAAACCCTGAAGCGCCAAGTGGAGATCATGCGTTCAGTCATCATGGGATTCAAACTTAAAGAGGAAGGTTCTAAATCAACCGCCCTCACTCGGGTTGAAAGACCAAGAATTATTTTGTAGGCTAACAATGAGTCAAAATTTAAAATCATGGGATTTAGATACAGACGAAGATACCATGAAAGATTTGTATCTTTGTTTTAGCCTAGAGGAAAGGGACTACGCGTTTGAAGTTCGCCATCTAACAGAAATTTTAGCACTTCCTGCGATCACAACAATTCCAGGGACAGCGCCATTTTTGAAAGGGGTCATCAACATCAGAGGAAAGATTATACCCGTAATGGATGTTCGATTACGATTTGACATGACCTTTAAACCTTATCACGAAAGGACCTGTGTTTTGTTGGTTGAATTAGATGGATTACCCCTCGGATTAATTGTTGATACAGTAAATGATGTTTTAAGAATCCCTCAAGAAAATATTGATTTAGCGCCAAAGATTGGCGAATCCAAATCTTCCAGATTTATTTATGCAACGGGGAGAGTGGGAGATACAGTAAAGATCCTTATCAACTTGCAAAAGTTACTCACACAAGAAGAAACACATTTGATTAAGGATATTCCGGGAAACTAATCCATGGAAAGAGATGATGTATTAGAATACTTATTAGAAGCGCGAGAAACACTTGAAAACATCGAAAAAGATTTGCTTCATTTCGAAAAATCAACGTTAGATGGTAGCCTAGTAAACAGAGACCTACTTGATACCTTATTCCGACATTTTCATACAATCAAAGGAAGTTCAGGTTTTTTTGGGCTTACTGCCATCGTCAAAATGGCTCATGCAGCAGAAAATCTTCTAGATTACTTACGGAAAAATCCAGAGGACCAAGATGAGGATACACTAGAGTTATTAATCACTGCCCTTGATTACCTAAAGGAACTAGTAGAACACGAAGAATCTTCACCATCGGGTGGCGATTTTTTCTCTGAAGAACAAATTCAATTTCTAAATAAATTAAATCAAAAAAACGAGTCCATACGAGTTCTGCATACACAAATCCAAGAAGATTTGCACTCCCAAGATGCAGGTTCTGAATTTGGATTGTTCGTTGATAACATAAAGACTGAAAATCTTAAAGAAGAATTTGGTTTGTTTGTAGATATAAAAGAACCCACAACGCCAAAAGAATTTGGTCTTTTTGCAAAGGACTCCTCTCCAACAGACGAAGAATTCGGATTGTTCCAAAAACCTGATGAAAATTTATCAAAAGACAGGACTCAAAAAACAGAAGAGAATTTAAAAACCGATAAAAAAACGATCATAAAAAAAGACATACGTATTGATACTGATAAGTTAGATTCCTTACTTGATATCGTTGGAGAAATTGTTATTACAGAACCGATGGTAACAGACCATCAAGACATTAGCAAACTTAAGTTAGATAATTTCCACAAAACTGCACTACAATTAAAGAAATTAATTCGAAACCTACAAGAAATTACACTTAGTCTTCGAATGGTCCCCATAGCAGGAATTTTTTCTCGAATGGAACGCCTTGTGAGAGATACTGCAAAAAAAACGGGAAAACAAGTAAAACTCATTATTGCCGGGGAAGACACTGAAATTGATAAGTCAATCATCGAAGAAATGTATGATCCACTGGTCCATATCATCCGAAATGCCATTGACCATGGTTTAGAAACTCCCGAGGAAAGAAAAGAAGCAGGAAAACAACCTCAAGGAACCATCCAACTAACAGCGACACAATCGGGAAAAGAGGTTTGGATTGAAGTGCGTGATGATGGAAAAGGACTCAGTCGAGAAAGAATATTAAATAAAGCAATCTCTCTTGGACTCATTGGTCATTCAGAATCGGAAACACTTGAAGATAAAGATATTTGGGAATTTCTATTCCATCCAGGATTTTCTACAGCAAAAGAAGTCACAGATCTCTCAGGAAGAGGAGTTGGATTAGATGTTGTTAGAAAGAATGTTACAACACTAAAAGGTTTTGTAGATGTATTTTCTGTTATTGGACAAGGAACTACTTTTCTCATTCGAGTGCCATTGACTTTAGCCATCATAGAAGGACTTGTCGTTCGAAAAGCAGAAACATATTTCATTCTACCATCTATCGATGTAAAAGAATCGATGTATCTTTCGAATGAACCAATCAACGAATTATATAAAAACAACCATAGTATACAGTATAGAACCAATCAAATTTCTCTTGTTGATATCAATTTGTTATTTGGAAAAGATTCTGATTTAAACGATCAGAGAACCTTAAAAGAAAAATACGTCATCGTCACGGAGTCACACGAAAAACAAATGGGGATTGTTTTTGATGAAATTGTTGGCAGTCAATCGATCGTGATCAAACCGATTTCACCTATTTTTAAAAACATCAACGGACTAGCTGGTTGTACCATTTTAGGGAATGGTCATGCAGGTTTAATTCTAGATGTAAGAAAATTGATCAGCCAACATCTCTCCTCGGTTACAATATGAAAAAACACACTGTAATTGTAGTCGATGACCAAAAATCCGTAAGGGGTATGATCAAACGTTGGATTGAGTCAGATCCAAACTGGGAAGTGATTGGCGAAGCGGCCAATCCTTATGAAGCAAGGGATTTGATTGTCGAAAAACAACCAGAGGTGATGACTTTAGATGTTCATATGCCTGGTATGGATGGGATTGTTTTCTTAAAAAAACTTCTTCCACAATATCCGATGCCTGTCATCATGTTTAGTTCTTCCACAACAGAAGGCGCATACATTACTCTAGAGGCCTTGGAAGCAGGTGCTTTTGACTATGTAACCAAACCTATTGGTACCCCCGAAAGTTTAGTAGAAGCAAAAGAAGATTTACTTTCCAAACTTTATGAAAGCCTAAATTTCAATGCCACAAAATTAAGTTACCCTTCGAAATTACAAACTTCATCACCGAACAAATTAAATACAAAAACTATATTCAAACGAAAATTCATTTTGATTGGATCCTCAACAGGAGGAACAACCGCTTTACGAAAATTATTGAATGATGTGGATGAAACTTTTCCTCCCATCCTTATCGCACAACATATGCCAGAAAACTTCACTTCATTATTTGCACAAAGACTCAACTCAGATCTCAAAATTCAAGTGAAAGAAGCTAAAGATAAAGAAATATTACAAGCCGGCCATGCCTACATTGCACCGGGGAACTACCATTTAGGAATTCAAAAAATAGGCTCAGAATATTATACCCGAATTTCCCAAACTGATAAAAAAAATGGGCATAGACCTTCCGTGGATGTATTATTTGAATCTGCCACCGAACAAGATATAGCCGGCATGAGCATAGGAATTATTCTCACTGGGATGGGAAACGATGGGGCATCGGGACTTTTGAAACTAAAAAAACAAGGTTGTATCACTATTGGTCAAAACAAAGAAACCTGCGTAGTGTATGGAATGCCTAAAGCTGCTTATGAACTAGGAGCTATCATACATCAAGTTCCCCTAAACGAGATAGTAGACACAATAAAGGATGTTGCGTATTTATGATTCCTCATTGTTTGCTACTCGAAAGTGCGATTACAAAACCAATAGCCGGTTTATTGAAAGATATGGGATATACCTTTGAAAGAGTAAATCTTCTGGAAGAGATTTCCCCAACATTAGAAGAAGGTAAATTTCATTTTTTAATCTTTCATGTAGCGGATGTAGAAAATGAAGTAGAACAAGGTAAACTTTCCGAATTAACAAAAAAATTTCCGCATACGTTAATCATATTAATTACTGATGCGAATAGATGGGATGTCACTGCTTCTCTTTTAAAGCAACACGCTGTCTATGATTTCATTCAAACACCAATAGATCCGAGTCATCTCCAATTCACTTTAGATCGTTCATTCCAATATTTATTAACAAAACTCAAATCTCAATTCATCCACGAAGCAGAAAACCATTTATATAAACGTATGGTTGAAATATTCGATTGGAAAAAATCGCTCTCCCACAAAGAAAACGAAAATATAGCCGCAGACATCATCCACCAAATGAATATTAATTTATTTCAAGGAAGTGGAATTGGAACACTAATGAGTGTAGTCAGTATATTAATTTCAAAAAGTAAACTGGAAGAAGAAGGGAAAAGTTATTCTATCCCCAGATCTGTAATGGATTTGTTATCAGAAAATTATGAAGCTGCAAAGAGTATGTTTGATAGTATGTCCATTTCTCAGTCAATAATAGACGACGAAAGTATTATCGAAAACAAAGAATCTCCAACAAAATTACTCGGCATCATAAAACAAGAAATAGAAACCCTTGAAGAAGCACTGGCAATCAAATCTCAAAAAATCAATCTTAGCGATATTCCATTCTCCACATCAGGAAAAAAGGTTCATTTCGACGAAACAAAACTGTCTTACGTAATTCGCGAGGTTCTCCTTAATGCAATCAAGTATTCAAAAGAAAAAGATCCGATTTACATATTTTTTTTCCATAAGGAAAATTTTTTAGAATTAAAAATAATCAACCCTGCCTATCAAAATAGTGACGGAAGCAGTGGAATTCCAGAGAAATACGAATCCTTTGTATTCGAACCATTTTTCAGAATTTCATCAGTAGTCGATGATAGTTATGCGAAATTTGAACAATTCAGATTTGGACTGGGATTACCACTTGTGAAAAAGATAATGGACCAACACCGATCCAATGTTCAAATATATAATATAGAAAACAACTTTAGAAATGTAAATACAAAAGACATTTGTTTAACAATTCGATTTCCATTGATAGAAGAGGAGAAATAAAATGGCAAGAATATTAACGGTAGATGATGCACCAGCTGTTTTGAAAATATTAAACTTGGTGTTAACAACAGAGGGTCACGAAGTGACATCAGCAACTAACGGAATGGACGCCTTAGAAAAAATAGAAACATCAGGTTTTGATATAGGAATTTTTGATGTTAATATGCCTGGGATGACCGGGATTGAATTAACCGAAAAAACGTTAAAAACCGAAAATGGTAAGTCCATGAAAATTGTAATGTTGACCACCGAATCTAGTGAGGAAATGAAAAACAAGGGTAAGGCTGCCGGAGCGGTAGGTTGGTTAGTAAAACCGTTTGCAAACGAATCCCTTATTAAATTAATTTCGCAACTAGTATAAATCCAAAATGGCATCGATCCTGGTAGTAGATGACTCTCCTGCTGTTTTAAAAATTGTTAGACTAGCGTTAAGCAGTCAGGGCCATAAAGTAATAACATGCGGCGCAGGAGATAAAGCACTAGAAATATTAAAATCGGATCCTTCTATTCATTTAGGTATTTTCGATTTTAATATGCCTGGAATTAGCGGAGTTAACTTAATTCGAGAAGCCAAGAAAATCAATCAGAATCCGAAATTTAAATTACTAATTCTTTCAGTAGAAGACAAACCGGAGATAATATCCAATGCACTATTTAGTGGGGCAGATGCATGGATGTTAAAACCATTTAACAACGAACAATTAATTAAGCAGGTAATGGAGCTTTTCGAGAAAGATGTTTCCCTTTGAAATAAATGTAATCTTTGCGATAACTGTAATCTCAGTAGTATTCAACACTACTATGGCCTTTATCATTTACTTTCTTTCAAAACATTCTAAATCTGAAGTTAGACTTGGTTATACTGCAATTTTTCTGATGGTTCTCGTGTTTCGGAACTTTGCACTTTATCTGTTTGGAGAAGGTAGTCAAAAAATCTTTTTTCTTTTCTCTGAAAGTTTTGCAATTTGTGGTTCATACCTGCTGATTGTAGCCATTTCTCCAATCATCACAAGACAAATACGTTTTTCTTATTTATATACTTTTTGTATCTCTATATATGTTTTATTTGTATCCTTACTCCTAACAAACGTTTCTTTTTTTTGGATGGCATTACCATCTTCTCTATTTAATGCGGGGGCACTTTTGTTGTTTGGGATTACAGTATTTCAATTAAATACTTATCCGCGTGCTTTCCGAATATATTTTTTGACTATTTGTTTGATCATCGCATTACAAAGACTTACTTTTCCCTATCTTTTTGGTTTAGAATGGTATAGGCCTCTAGGTTACATCATCAATACATTATTTATGTTTTTGTTTGGAGTTGGTTGTATTCTTTTTAACTTCAATATACAAACTAAAAAATTGAACTTATCACTGGAAGAACTAGAATTATTGCAAAAAACAATCAAAGATGTAAACGTTCGTCTTCTCATTATGTATAACCAACTTCCGGCAATTATCTATAATATTGAATTTTTACCAGAGCCAAGGATTTCTTATATAAGTCCTAAAATGGAAGAAATTACAGGTTATGGATTGAATTTTTTTTATGAGAATTCCGATTTTTTTAAAGAGATAGTCATCCCAGAAGACCAACATAAAATTTCCGAACTTTATGTTGGCAATTCACCAATCATACTTCGAATGATCCATGCTAACGGATCATTGATTTGGACAGAACATTATGTGAATGTTTCCTTTGATATACTCGGTATCGAAAAACGAATCGATGTGGTTGCCCTTGATATCACAAAATCAAAAAAAACTGAAATCTCTCTACTACAGGAAAAAAACCTAAATACAACTGTTTTTGATAATGCTGCAAATTTGATTTTGTTAACAGATGCCAATGGATTAATAGAAAGTATAAATTCGGCAGCTCAATCTATTTTAGGGATTAGAAAGAATGAAGTTATTGGCAGATACATCCAAGATGTCATTCTACTTCCAGAAGATAGAGAATATCTAAAAGATGTTTTGGATGATGTGAATGAAATCCAAAACATAGCAGAGAGTCTCATTTTACGTTCTGTAACCAATTCTAACCAAGTTTTATATTTAGAATGGAGGCTCGGTATCATTCGTGATAATCGACATGAACCATTAAAAATTATATGGATTGGCATTGACCAAACCTCAAAAAGAGCTGCTGAAATTGAGCTAAAAGAGTTAAACAAATCTCTTGAAGAAAAAGTAAAAGCTAGAACCAAAGAACTCCAATCGAGTAACTTTGAACTAAACTCTGCACTCTATGCTTTACGAGAAGCTCAACAAAAATTAATTCAGAACGAAAAGTTGGTCTCCCTGGGACAGCTCGTATCAGGACTTGCCCATGAAATCAATAATCCTATTGGCATGATTAAGTCATCTGTAGAAACATTGGTATCTGAATGGGAAGAAGAAAGGATTCATGATTCTAGTATACGAATTAGCGAATTAATGCAATCAATCCTTGATACGGAATCCGATGGTCTTCGTATCTTAACTGGACTAACCAATAGACAAGCTCGTAAATCTCTAACAGAGAGCTTCAAACAATATTTAGTTCCATTTGAGGAAGACCTCGCTGAACTTTTTGTAGATTCTGGAATACGTAATTTACCATACCCTATCATCTTAAAAATAAAATCGGCAATTCAAAATAAAGAAGACTTCCAAACTTTAAGAAGATTATTACTCGTAAAACAATCTTCTGAACATATTTTATACTCAGTAAAAAGGCTTTCAAAAATTACCTATACACTCAAAAACTTTGCAGGCTTACAATCAAACTTAGAACTCAATGACTATTCTTTAACCGATACAATCCATTCTGCAATTTCACTCTATAAGGAACATTTTTTAAGAGATATTAATCTGATACTGAATTTAGAATATAGTGGGAATGTTCGGTGTATCCAAGGTGACCTAGTCCAACTCTGGAGCCAAATCATTTGGAATTCTATCCAAGCAGTTGCATCCAAAGGAACAATACAAGTTAGAAGTTTCAAAAAAGCTGAGACTGTTTTTGTGGAGATCGAAGATTCTGGTATGGGGATACCACAAGAAAATCATTCCAAAATCTTTATGCCTTTTTTCTCAACAAAAACAACAGGGGATGGTTTAGGGCTTGGATTGTATCTTGTCAAAGAAATCGCAAATAGGCATAATGCAAATGTTGAGTTTGACTCATCCCCAGGCAGGACAATTTTTAAGGTTAGTTTTCCTTTAACTACTTAATTGTAATTTTTCCAGTAGAATCAGTTTTACCAATCAAATAAGCCTCTTCACCGAGAATTTGTAGTTCACTCATCACCACATCAACTTGAGCCGGGTCTACAACCAGAATGTATCCAATCCCCATATTAAAGGTTCCATACATATCATGACGATCCAAGGAATGGTCTTTTTCTAGTTTGGAAAAAACATAACTTTCTGGAAGATTACTTATTTCAGCACCAATACCAGTAGGTAACACCCTAGGAATATTTTCGTAAAACCCGCCGCCAGTGATATGAACCATTCCTTTGATAGAAAACTTTTCGATTAAAGATAAAATTGTTTTTACGTAAATTTTAGTGGGTTGGAACACATAATTTTTTAAAAAATCTAAATCACTGGATGAAGATGGTAATTTCCCATCTTTTAATAATAATCTTCGGATGAGCGAAAAACCGTTGCTATGTGGTCCAGAAGATCCAAGTCCGATTATGGAATCACCTGCTTTGATGGTATGTCCATCAATCATATTTTGTTTTTCAACAACACCAACCACAAATCCAGCTAAATCATATTCATCATCTGGCATAACACCTGGATGTTCCGCAGTTTCCCCACCTACAAGTGCACAATCAGCCAACTTACAACCCTTTACAATCCCTGATACAATGGCTTCCATACGTGGCAAAAACAGTTTCCCACAAGCAATATAGTCCTGGAAAAACAATGGTTTCCCACCGTTCACAAGGATATCGTTCACACACATGGCAACCAAATCAATTCCAACCGTATCATGAATGTCTAATAACCGTGCAATTTGAAGTTTGGTTCCAACACCATCAGTTCCAGATAAAAGAATCGGTTCGTTATATGATTTGAGAAAACTAACATCATAACAGGCGGCAAACCCACCAAGCCCACCCAAAACATTTTTGTTATGAGTCGATGCTACATTTGATTTGATTCTTTTTACAAACTCTTGTCCTTTTTCGGTATCAACACCTGCTTCTTTATATGTAACTTTGTTTGCATCAGACATGGAGTTTTCCTGTAGTAGTATTGATAAGGGAAAGAGTATGGTTAGGTGTGATTGTTTTGGCAATCCTTCCTGCTAAATGAACATAATCTGAATCGGAAGTATTCAGAAGAATATCTAATTGGTTTTTATTTTCTTGGAAGTCAGGGAGTTTCAAAACTCGTTTCATATGGAGTGTTGTGCCCATATTCCCATCATACACTTTTACCTTGGGATAATTATAAAGAATTCTTTCCTTAAGAAAGACATAGTGTGTACAACCTAAAACAAAGAGATCACAGTCTTTCACTACTGTTTTGATCTTGGAATCAAAAAAATCCCAAGCATCTTCCCAAAGATCTTTATCAATGAGTTTCGCTAAACCTTCGCAAGGAACAGGAAGTATCTCTGTTCCCATAGGAAAACCAGAGACTAAGTTTTTAAACTTATCTTCTTTTAATGTAAGTTCGGTAGCAAATACGGCAATTTTGACTCCAGGATTCTCAGCTACTGCGGGCTTCAATGCAGGTTCCATTCCAAAAATGGGAATGGAATGTTTTGCCCGAAGGAAATCGGCAGCGGCTGACGTGGCTGTGTTACAAGCAAACAAAACGGCTTCGCAATCTTTTTCTAATAAATACTCAAAAGCATTTTTTGAAAGCTCTAACACTTCCGATTTGGATTTTTGACCATAAGGAGAATTTACTAAATCACCAAAGTAGATATAATCAATATTGGATGTTTCTTTCCAAAGCGTTCGAAGGACAGAAAGTCCTCCGAGACCCGAATCAAAAATCCCTATTTTATATCTTCCGCGAGAATTCATTTAGGATGCTAAATACTTCCTGATATTATCTGCGAGAGTTGTGTAAATCCATTCAAACTTTGTCTCGTCTTCTTCGAGTAAGGTGACCCTAAATCCATTTCGGTTACAACAAAAAGAACTAAGTGGAACCACACAAATCCCGGCAGAGGCTAAGAGATGCAAAACGAATCTTCTGTCAAGTGCCGCTTTATCCATTAAAGGAGCCACAAAATCACGAACCTTTGTATTGGAAATGGGAAGAGTCATATGAGGCTTCAAAGCACCGTCTTCAAATAAAACAGTTAAATAAAAAGCACCCTTTGGTTGGATGACTTTCACTCCAGGAATTCCGGTAAGGATAGAAGTAGCTTTCGCTGCACGTTTTTTGAACTTCTCATTTCTAAATTTCAAATGGTTTAAAAATTCAGGATGAGAGTATACAAGCGGAATGGAAAGTTGAGGAAGAGTAGTAGAACATACTTCCAACATCTTTGCGTCTAACAACGATTTAATGTATCTTTCAAAGGTGGGATCGTTTTTACGATTGAAAACTTCAAGCCAACCACAACGTGCCCCAGGCCATGGAAATTCTTTGGAAATAGATCTAAGAGCAAACCCACAAACCTTATCACCGATCACTTCGGATAAGTGAATACTTCCCCATTCCGAATAATTCACATGAGCATAGGTTTCATCACAAATTAAGATGATATCATATTTTTCACAAATTTTGACAATCTCTCGCATGACTTCCTTCGGATACACAGCTCCTGTAGGATTGTCTGGATTGATGAGAAGGATTCCTGCAATGGAATCATTATATTTTACTTTGTTTTCAATGTCCTCTAAATCAGGCATCCAATCGTTGTCTGGATTTAGCTCATATGTTAGGTGTTCATACCCAGAGTGTGCAGCTTCTGCTGAAGATAACGTAGAATAGGCGGGAGAAGGTCCAAGTATCCTTGCTTCTCGTCTCATAAATCCGAATATTTTTGCCACTGCATCGCCGAGGCCATTGAAGAAAAGAATGTCCTCGGAAGTGATCTGGGCCCCGCCCCTTTCGTTCACTTTGGATGCTAAAAATTTGCGGGTGGTTTCGTCCCCTTGAGTTGCCGTATAGGCCCAAGATTTATTTTGGGCGACAAGTCCACTGACAATGTCTTTCATCCAGTTGGGGACGGATTCTCCCTTTTGGATGGGATCTCCAATATTTTCCCAGGTAATCGCAACACCCATAGCCTCAATTTGTTTGGCAAGGGCTACAATCTGGCGGATTTCATAAATGAGTGCATCAGCACCCGAGTGGACTATATTTCTTCTCATAAAATTTACTGGCCTTTTTTATAGGCGGCCTCGACCAAAGGGATCGATAATTCCATCTCTTGGGTATCCCGTAATATCTTCAACCGTAAGACGCCCCCAAGACCAACAAGTCCCACTTGTTCTCGTAAATCATTGATATGGCGGATCTGGAGGCCATTAGCACCCTCAATAAAGTCGTAACGCCTCAGTCCTCCTTTTTCTGCAGAGGAATTGGGTTCGATATCATAGACCAAAACACCCACGGTTTCCCCAGGAATCCCAAGTGATTTCCTGTGGTCTGGGAGGGGGGCGGTGGCCATCACACCAAGGGTTGCCGGACGAATGTTTTGGCCGACATTTTGTTCAATTTGGCGAAGCACCCGTTTGGCATAGTTGATAGGAATGGCAAACCCGATACCGGCGCTCGCACCAGACGAAGAACGGATCATACGGTTGATTCCGACCACTTCCCCGTAAATATTGAGCAGTGGACCACCACTGGATCCAGGATTGATGGCCGTATCAGTCTGGATATGGGTTTGGCCAGTTTCATCCAAATCCTCTCTGGATTTGGCGGAAACCACACCCACGGTAAAAGTTTTTTCAAGTCCATAAGGGGAACCAACGGCAATGGCCCAGTCCCCCACTTCAATCTCGTCGGAGTTCCCAAGGAAAGCGGGAGTAAAACGGTCGTTACTTGGGATTTTCAAAAGAGCAATGTCGGCCCGTTCATGACTTCCCACATAACGAGCCGGAAAAATGCGACCATCGGACATGATGATTTCTATGATCTCGGCATTTTTAATGACATGGTAGTTTGTGACAACAAATCCTCTCTCATCAATGATAAAGCCACTTCCTATGGAAGAAATCCGATCTTCTCTACTTTCACCAAATGCGTAAGGATGAAAAATCATCTCTGTTTTTTTCGTACGGATAGAGACTACAAATTGTTGGGCTTCGCGGTAGACGTTGCGAAAGCTGGATTGGATTTGGATGGCTTGACTTTGTTTGCTAGAAGAAATTGGTTTTGGGGAAGCAAATAGTTTTGTTACAGCTGATCGAATCTCCGGAAAGAAGATCGCAAACAAAAGTACAAAAACTAAAGCAAAGTTAATGTAGACGACTGGCGGAATCGAAGTTTTTCTTTCCATAGAATGCCAAAACCCCTTCCACTTTTGTCGATTCCCCTTCCCTGTCGAACCAAAAAGATTCCAAGAATATTCACGGTTTTACTATTTCCCTTTTTTCTTTCTGGGTGTTTGCCGTATTTATTTCACTTAGGTAAGGAACAATCTTCCATTATCTTGGGTCGTGAAAAAATCGAAGATATTCTAAACCTACCAGGATTGGATTTAAAAACAAAACAAAAATTAAATTTAATCCGAGATGCCAGAAATTTTGCCATCGGGGAACTAACATTAAATGAAAAAGGCGGGTTCGAATACTATAAGAAATTAGAAAGGGAAGAAATCGGCTGGAATGTGAGTGCCTCAGAAGCTTTAGAATTAAAATCCTATACATGGTGGTTTCCCATTGCAGGAACCGTTCCCTACAAAGGTTACTTTGACAAACAAATGGCCATTGCACTCGAAAATGAATTAAAATCCGAAGGATATGATACACGCATTCGAGCCATTGGTGGATACTCGACACTTGGTTGGTTTTCTGATCCCGTATTATCGCCGCAACTTACATGGCCAGACCATAGACTTGTGGGCCTTGTCTTTCACGAAATGGCACATGCTACTGTTTATTTACCTGGAGATTCGACGCTAAACGAATCTTATGCAAGTTATGTGGAAGAGAAAGGTATCGAAATTTATTATACAAAAAAAGAGGGTGAAGCCAGTATCCATTTGCAAAAGTTTAAAAAAGAAAAGGTTCGTAGAGAAATAACTTTGAATCTTTTAAAAAAGTATGCAGAGGATCTAAAAACTCTCTATTCATCCCAGTTGGACACCGACAATAAATTGATCCAAAAACGCGCAATTATGAATCAATTCAAAGAAGAAGTGATTCATAAGAAATTAGTACCTGAAGAAAAATCCAAAGAGTTTTTGGCTCGTGAATGGAATAACGAAGATTTTTTAGGGGCTCTTCGTTATCATTCGGGAGAGGTCAGTTTTGAATCCTTATTTGTAAAATCAGGAAAAAACTTCGGGAAGTTTCATAAGGAAGTAAAAAACCTATTTGAGCTGCCAGAGGAAACTCGCAAAGAATTCTTAAACAAAAACTTTTAATCCTCTATCATGGCAGAAGTATAAAGTTTATATCCAATCCAAAAGCGGTCCTCGGCTGCAGAATTTCTGGCCGCGTCCTTTCCTTCCACCAAACGTACGTATAATGGTTTCGGCAAATCATTTGTTAACATAAATTGTTTCAAAAAAAACAAATTATGAACTCCCGTTTGGATTCCGGAGTGTAACACAAATAGGCCGGAGTTTTCCCGTGCAAGATAAAATGCAACTCCGCTAAAATCATTCGTGAATTGCGTAGAGGTTCCGATTCTTTGATTTGCATAGATTTTGGCAGTACTGACTCCTTTTCCAGCTACATCAAATAAAGGAATTTCACCACTACATAAATAATTATTTTGGCACCACCCAATCTCCGCAAAATCGATATTATATGGAGAATACCCATCCTTTTTGCCATTGGTCTCCCAAAGAAGAATGTTGGCACTGATTTCATTTTCTAAAGAAGATTTCAACCCATTCACAGATACATCAGGTTTTTTAGGAGCTATTGAATTAAACTTTATTATTGGGTTCGAAAGAAAATCAGAAACGGAAGCAACTGCATAATGTTCTGTATCAGGTAATAGAATAGGAACTACAGCATGAAGACCTGAACTATAAATATAGTGTCTATTTGATTTATTTAACCTGAGACTTGTTCTGTATTTATCGGCCAGTGATTCTCTTAAAATTACTTCCTGGCCTCCTGATTCGGCAGAACGAAAGTATCTAACCGACTCCCTATAAACCGACTTGTTATCAGAAAACATCTCTCGACCGAGCGACTTTCCCGAAGCGAAACTTAAGAGATATGTCTTTTTACCAAGATCAAAAATTCCATGAAACTCTTGTTTACCGACCATCTTCTTTTTCAAGCGTTCTGAATAGATTTCAAAATTGGGGATATGTTTCCCATACAATTCACTATTGGAAAAACGACTGGAAGTAAAACGAAAGATTTCTCTAGCAACTGCTAAGTCAAAAAAACTTTCAGAGCTATTTTTTTCTAAACTCTGTTGCAAAAGAAAATGAAACAAAAATTCATATTCTTCTCTAAGTTCCGGGCTTAGAAACTCTCCACGGTTTTTTTTATTAAATTCGTTTAAAAGAGAAATATATTCATCCGGCCTTTTGGACTTCGCAACTTGGAAGATTTTTAAAAATGGGCTCGTATGTGAAACGCCAGAAGTTTGATTCTTCAGAAAATCGCTTTTCCATTTAAAGTCATTCCATTTCTCTTGCCAAAATCTGTTCCCTTCACCTAACTCTTTATCCATCGTTCGGATCTTAGAAACCAAAGAATCTGCCATTTCAAATTCCCCACGTATCAACAACGCCTTTGCAAGTTCCAAGCGGAAAAATAATATGCGATAATTACGTTCTTCTTTCGATTCTTCAGAAACCAATAATTCTATTAAAGAATTTACTTCTTGGTTCTTTTGAAAAGGAATCGAACTCAAAAGCAAATGAAAGAACAATGTGCGATTCAAATGGGAAAGTTTTGTAATGACCGACTCTCCGTTTGTCAAATATTCTGGAGTTAAAGATAACGGCTCAAAATATCCGGTCTGTAGTTGTTCTTTCCAGGCAGCATACAATTTCAATCGATAAGAATCATAAATGGAATCTGAATAACCAAATTTTGTAAAATCTCGAGAAAGGACTTTTTCATCGAAATTTTTCCAATCTTTTTTGAATCCATAGTTGTAAGCGGAAGTGGAAGTAAGAGGTGTAAGATAAATATCTTTATCCCCTAATAAAAAGCCTTTGTGAAAATATAATTCTAAAATACGATTTTTAACGACTGTTTTTTCTTTAGGTGTTTTTGCTAACCGAGTGAGTTTGTTTGTTTCTGCTTCTGCTTCATAAAACAAATAGTTTTGAATGTATAAAGTCCCCAAACGGTAGGCTTGTAAAAAAGGATCTTCCTTTGTTTCCACTTTAGACCTAAGTTCATTCTTTGCTGCGAGCTCTTTAACTTTTCCACTTCTTAACTGGAGATAAAACTCCAATGCCCCTAGGTAAGAATCTTTCTCTTCCCCTATAAAGTCAGAAGTATTATATTTACAATCTTCTTTTTCCTTAGAAGAAAGGCAGGATACTAAATATTCATACCGAACCTGATTTTGGAACGAGGACTTAGAATACTTTGACCAGAGTGGCTTAAAAATTGACCGCTTAGGAACATTTGGAAATATTTCTGTTTTGAGTTTCGCCAACTTTAGCTCAAGAGCTGATAAAATTTCATCTCCATCATCTAACAGGGTTGATGCTGTATAATAATTCTCATAGGCATCCACAAATTCTTTGGACTTCTCTTTTAGAAAGCCAACATCAATAAATTCCTTTGCCTTTTTTCCTAAACTATCTTTTGTAATAGTAAACTCTTTCCAGTTACCAATCAATAAACGATTCTGATCCTTGGCAAACTGTTCAAGTTTCATTGAAGAATAGTCTTCATTCATTTGCGAATCAAAAGACACAATATTTTGAATTCGTTTGGAACGCAAAACTTCATATAGTTTGCCAATTAAATTCAATTGTTTCTGTGTATTGAAGTTAGATTCGTTTAGACCGATGACAGAGATTTCAGATCCATTACCTTGGAAAATTTCTCTAAGGGGGAAAATATAAGATTTTTCATCACCGAAAAGACTAGTTTGTTTGTCGAGTGAACGATTTGTAACTAAATAGTCAGTGTCGTAAAGATGCATACCCAAATTTCCAGAGGTAAGGTTTCTAACATTTTTTTCATTTTTATTAGTTTTGTTATCCCCATAGATGGTCACCCACTTTAAGCGACGTTCATTCCTTTCTGGAAATATCTCCTTATGATTTCGGTCAAAAAGAAGCAGTGGATAGGTATTAAATTTGTGATATTCCTTAATGACTGCTTTCACCAAACTACCGCTAGACCGAGTTCCGATGATTTGTATTCCTGGAAAAGAATCAGAAACATTCGCAATACAAACATTGATTTCAGTAAGAGACTTACAAGTTTTCGTCAAAATGTTTCCTTGTAATGTATTGAAAAAATAAACGGAATCGTTTGTTGAATATAAACCAAGCCAGCCATTCGGAAAATCATTGTTTGCCGTTCGAGTTGGATCTAAAAAAGCGGAACGTTCTGGTGATTCACTTTTAAGTTTCTCTAAGATTCCATTTAAATTCTGAACTTCAACAGTTTCTTGTTTTAAAGAATTCGATACCGCTTCTCTCTTTAATGCCTTTTCTGAAATTGAATTCGTTAGTTTCCTATACCCCTTTACCCACTTTACTAAATCTTGATAATACAGATTTAGTTTGGAATCCTCAAATTCAAATTGAGCAGATATTAAATCTCGAAATAACTCTAAACTTCGGAAATTCTCCCATTGATTTACCAAATCCTTTGTCTCATTGGAAGCCAACTGAACCTCAGAATAAGATTCCAAAAAATCAACCAATCTATGTTTCGGAGAAAAAAGTCGAACATTGAGATTAGTCTGGTAGGTTTGAATCGCCTCTTTTCCATACCCTAGATAATTACTTTTTTCTAAGGGAATACGATGTTTTTCCCATTTGAATCTTTGTGCGTTTGCCCAGAACATCTCCTCATCCAATCGAAATTCATAGGCAAGTTCGTATGCTTCCTTCCATTTCTTTTCAGCCAGAGAAGCATCACCTAGCTTCATATAAATGGAATATAAATTCAACTGAATACGAACTCTAGTTTGCCTAGGGATTGGATCGGCAGACAATCCAATGTTTCGAGGATCCACAAGACCTGGATTTTCTAATAACTCGATTGCTTTAGCTAAAGTTAAATGAAATTCCTTCCCTTCTGCTTCCAAGAGAAGAGCAAAATAATATAATGCAGTTCCATAAACAATATCATATCTTGGATTATTAATTCTAAATTGGTTCTCACAAAATTCTAATGCATCAGAACAATTAACGATTTCTCTTTTTTTCCAAAGATCTAATTTTTCAAAAAATTGATCCAATAACGTCCGTTTAATGTTCGTATCAAACTCAGCTGACTCCTGTAAAGAGAAAATGGAATAAGCATAATTCTGAAATAACCTTTCAAATCCCTTATTTGAAGGATTTTCTAAAAGTATATCTGCTAAGTCTTTATAATGACTAACTGCTTCTACCTGTAATTGACTTCTTTGGTAGATTTGTGCTTCTACTTGTCTTGACTTTGCCAGAATGTTTTTACCTATAATCGTATCATCTAAATCCTTCGATGTGATTAGTTCATTCCGAGCCTGTATCTCTGATAAAGCTGCTGAATATTCCTCTTGTTCAATATGGTTTTCAATCCGTATTCCCAATGTGAGTAGGTATTTAAAATCATTTGGGAACTCACCAGGGAATCGGCCATCTCCAATGACACGGAAATTATCACCAAAAATTACATTCCAAAAAGTCCATTTCCGAAAACGTTGTAATATGGATTCCGGATTGGAATTATATTCCAGTTCAGCAACATTTAACATCTGATAGGAATCACGGAAACGACCACTCTTCTGAAATGCAATGGCAAGATAATTTGCTAAATTGATCGGACTTATAAACTTAACATCTTTGTTGTAGGCAATAGCTGTTTGAAAGGATGCAATTGCTCCTTCATAATTCCCAAATTCTAATTCAGATAGGCCCTTCAGAGAAAATAACAATGCCAATTTGGAACGTATTCCATTCAATTGACCCAAGGAATAGGAACCTGGGTCCGAAGAATATGCATTCACAGATTGGTAGTATTCATTCTTAAAATAAATATCAATAGATTTCGAAAATTGTTCAGATGCTTTTTTATATTGCCCTTGGTAAATTAAAGACTTACCATAATTAAATCGATAAATTGCTTCTTGTTTATATCCTTCAAATTGATTTTTAACTGAGAGGTAGATAGAAACATCCTCTACTTTTCGATAACTCTCATTTGCTTTGGGAAAGTTACTAAGTAAAAAATAATTATTCCCTAAATTCAGATTCAGATCAGAAATTACTTTACGATCCTTATAATCTTCTCCTAAGAATACTAAAATTTGATTATAAAGCTCTATATTAGCTTCTAGGTTTTTGTCAGGAAAATATTTTTTATAAAGCTCTTCATATACCTCTGAATCTATTTTTCCTGATTTTTGATTTTTCTGCATTTTAATTAAATCAACATATTGATACAACCAACCAAGCAACTGATAGGCGTCATAATGAGTTGGATCTGCATAAATAATCCAACGTAGTTCCAACTCGGCTCTTTTGAAATTTTCTAAAATCTCAGTTTTACGAGCATCTGTCATGGTTCCTGTGGCATAATAGTAGGACTCAAAAGTTACGTATTTATTGATTAAGTAATAAGAATACCCATAGAGTGTGGCAAGATCTAGATATGGTCTTGCACGAGGAACCGCCTGTTTGTAATACAACTCTGTCCAACTGAGTGCCTTTTCAGATAAAACTTCGATTTTTTCGAAGTCCTTAATATCCACCACACCTCGTAAAAGTTCATTGTCTGTAAAGAAAGAAGTTACACCAGATAAATTGCCTACAACATTAAGTTTATCCTTACTAAGGATATTTAGCTGGTTTAAAAGTGCACGTTCTTCTTCCTCACGTATTTTTTTCCCATATCGAAAGATTGTATCAACCATCTTACGTTGGTAATAAATAGCATATTCCTTATACAACGAATCTAAATATAAATTTCTTGTTTTAACAAGAAACATGTTCTGGTTATTGAAAAAATAATGGAAAGAAGATTGTAACAAATCACCAATCCGTTCAAACTCTACAGCCTTATTTTCAAAGTAAAAAAATGCGCTCTGGATATCTTCTGCACCTAAATCAACGCCAAGTATGGGATCATAAAACTCTAAATAGATTTTTAAGTTACGAAGTGCATCAGAAGTATTGCCAGTTGCCTTTTGATTATAGTACTTTAACAAATTTGCACGCAATAATATTGGGCTCTTGTATTCCGCAATAAAGGATGGCGTTTCAAAGATAGATGGTTGTCCTGGAGGCTCCAAATCAATTTGAATGGGGATAGGAATGATTGAATCTAATACCTCATTTGATTCATGAAACTTGCGGATATCTGACAAAGCCTTAGCTTTTACATATTTCAAAGTGAAGGCAAATTGAGGGATTTGATTTACTTCGGGATCTGATAACAATGAATTTACGTATTGGACGAGCGATTCACTGTTCCTATTTTCAGAGATTTTTTGGACGACATCTTCCAAAAGATAGCGAAGATCTCTTTTCTGATCATTTGCAAAAGGAAGGGATGGATTCGACAAATATCGTTTCTTTTCCGACTCCCACCCCTGTATCATTTCCTGATATAATACTGACAACTTTATGGAATTCGGTTTGAATTCATAGCCACCTAATCTTCGTTTAATTTCGTCAATCTGGTGATAATCGGGGAAATTTTGGTAAATTAACTTTAGAGAGTCGAAAGCCTGTGCATTTTTTTTCTCCCTTTCTAACTCATCCACATATAGATGGTATAACATGGCTTCTGCATCTTTTGTCCACTTCGATGAGGGAACTGACTGTGTTTCATTTATTAAATCAAATTGTTTACCGTTTTGTTTTGTTTCTTCCCATCGAAGTAACAACAAAGCAAAATGATTTTGATTCGCCGCTGATTTCTGTCGATAGGAATCCAAAAACAATCGTGCTTCCTCTCGTTTTCCAATTCTACCGAGAGAAATATATTTCAAAACAGCTACTCTTGCTGAATAAACAGGGAACAATGGATCCTCTGAAAAAAACAATTCTACCGAATCTAATGCCAGAAAGTAAGATTCTAAACTTTGCCCACTGGAAAAGGTTTTAGCATACTGATACTGCTCGCGAATATTCGGTTGTTTTGGTATGGCCCCGTTTTCTGGAATAAAATAGATATTAATTGCGTTGAAGTAAGAAGCCGAAAAAAGTATCGAGCCGCCATTAAAATGAGAATACCGAACATCAAAGTTAGATGTTTCCCCGGAAGATAAAATTCTCTCTTGGCCTGTCTGCAAATTCATCATAACAAGAATGCTATGATCTCGTTCATCTAATTTGCCATTTTGGTTTGTGTCTTTTCTTATTGATGCATAGTATAGGTTTTTTGCTTTGGAATCAACCGCGGGAGAAAAGTCTAAATAATTATTGTTAGTAATTCTTTGGATTGAAGAATCTTTAAGAGAGATACTATAAACTTCGCCTTTGGACTCTTCAAAGTAAGAAATAAAATAAATTGTATTTCCATCAGAAGAAACATAGGGTGAGCTAGCTCCTCTTGAAGTAATGGGGATCACTTGGTTGGGATTCTCTATTGTTAATGCGCAAAGATTTGGTAAACCAGGAGTGAATCTGTCGGATATAAAATAAATTGTTTGCCCATCTGGGGACCAAACCGGATCAGTATCAATAATTCCTTTTACATACTCTCCTTTTTTATTTGGTTTATTAGTAAGATTGATAAAATCATTGTTAATAAAACGATTTCCTTTTAATAATTCACTAGTCCACTCTTCCGTGTCCATTGGCAAAAGGATCAAATCACCATCAGAATCGAACTCCTCAGAAACAAAGACCAAATACTTTCCATTAGGTGAAATAGAAGGTTTAGTTTCCGAAAATGGATGATTCGTTACTGGAACAACAACTGAGCTCTTTAAATCACGAAACCAAATATCAAAATTTCCCTTTTGGTCAGTTGCGTAGAATAAATACCTTCCATCTTTGGTTGTCGAATTATAAAGATTGTTTCCTCTTTGGACTGTAAGGGGAAAAGGTTTTGATTGCGTCGGAGAGAAATAGTTTTTGGAAATAGCCGAATAGTCAAAATCAACATTTGTCATTTTAACATTTTTCTGGAACAGGACACACTGAAGGAAAATAAAGGGGAAAAAAACAAAAAAAGAAACTGGAAACCGTAGAAAGGGTTTCATTGGAATTTCTCCCATCTACCCGCTGTAGTTTCAAAGTATTCTCCTGCCGATACAGACTTGTAATATTCATCAACTAACGATTGCTTATATTTAATAAAATCTTCTTCTTTTTTACCTTTTTTCTTTTGGTTCGAAACCTCTTTTTCCCAAATGATTTTTCTGGACTCATTTACAAAGAGAATCAAATCATCTACACGTTTTCGTTTAGCGGGTATTTCATATTGTGTGTAAATAGGTAATCCCGAAGCCAATGGATTTAGTTTTAAAAAACCAATGGGAGTTTCGCCGACAATTCCGTGTATTTTGTATTTTTTTAATTCTGGCATCAAATAATTCAACCGAATCCTATGCGCACGAATTTCAGGATCTGCATCCTCTGTAGCTAACTTTTCGCGATTCGACTGGCCATTTGATGAAGATTGAATCGAAGATATCATCCAACCCTCTTTTTCTAACTCTCTGTCCTCTCCGACCATTTGTTTTTCAGCGGCTGTTTGAGCATTAGTAATTGTAATAGGTGGAACCTTTAGATCAACAATGGATTTACATCCGAACAATAGAAATAAAAATATTATACGTTTCATAAATACCTCACTCTTGGTATGTTTGGATTTCGCTTTGTGCTCGTTTCAAGAAATTTGCAAGAGGCATCCGCTGTTGGGAAATTTTACCATCTTCTAGGTTGATTAACAAAGATAATAAGGATCTATTAAAATATACATCAGCATAAACCAATCCTTTAGATAAAGAAACATCAATTTTATTGATCGAATAACTGTCAGTAATGCGATCGATAAGGAAATTTTGAGGAGAAATTACATTCAGGGCACTTTTACCAAAATCGCGCCCAATCTGAAAGATTGAAAAAAATAAATCCAGATTTGCAACAGGTTCACTCAAATCTCTAACAGATATGTTAAGGTCTGCTTTTAGTTTCCCATCATCTATTTTGTCTCGAACTTTTGGAGCCATTAGCTGTTTTAAATCAATATCTCGAATCAGGAAGTTACCACGAAATTCCATTGATCTAGGATCCAAATTCCCTAAATTGAAAATCATGTTTTTACCTAAAACCAATCCGTCCAAACTGTAAGATTTCAAAGATTCAATATTCGCATAATTTTCTTTATATTCAATAAATGCAGTAAGCCCTGGTGCATCCTTTTGTCGTTTTACATATTCAAAAGGTAAATTTGGTATATTCGGGTGTGTTCCAAGAACTTGCCCTATCGTCAAGTTAGCTGGGTGGTTACGACCATAGTTTTTAATGAATATAGATTTATCTCCAATGATTAAACTATCTTCATTATTCCTCGCTAAATTATGTTGAATGGGAATTTTTGCGATGACTTCTTCTAAAAGAAATGCCTGGCAATGTTCCCCAGGACATTTTTGATTGTTATAGGAAATCAAAGGTACTTTCGAACGGAATTCACCATTAATATCATAATCACGAATTGATAAGTTTAATCCTAAGTCTCCTTGGAAACTTAGTCCCTTTGCCAAATATTGTTTAGTTGGAGATAACAAACCGAAAGTTAAATCCAAATTCCCAAAATATGGACCTAACGGTGGTTTTTGTTTCCCGTTCTTATTCAACTTACCATTAACTGCTAAATTGAAAATTCCTCCGAATGCATTCATTTTCAAAGTTTTGATTATAATTTCATTTGCATCGGCACCAGATAAAGATAGGTCTGCTGCAACGTTTAGATCTTTCATTTCCAAACCCGGTAATTCTGCGTTTATATCTGCTTTGATTTGTTTTGATGAACCTGAAGCAGCATAACGAGCATTCAATTTCAGCTTTGGATGATTCCCAAGAAGATTTTGAATTGGAGATATCTTTTCTTTTAATACCAAGGGAAGCACAAGTAAAAGATTGGAGGTATTCGCATTCAAACCTAATGGCTGTACATTGACCGTAAGGTTCTGGCCAAGTCGCAAATTTCCTTTTAAGTCCAGATCTAAAGCTTTATTGCCCGCGATTGTTTTTTGATCTAGTTTTAGATCGGCGATTTTAATTTCAGAAAGACCGAATGGACGATCGAATACAAGTACAGCATTTAGACCAAGTCCCAATAAAGAAGATGGAGATCTGGAACGATCCAATTGGTAACGAAACCCATCAATTTTTGCATTTGTTTGGACAACAAGTGAGGCAAATGATTCAGCAGAGACTCCCAAATCCATCTGTAATTTCCCACCGAGGCCAGAAACATATTCACCTAACTGAAGTTTATCTACACCCAAATGAAAATTTAGACCCGTGGAATCTAAATACTCTCCATATAAGGAAAGGGAGGCGCCGTTATAATCCAAATGTGAAGGGGCAATCTTCAAAGACGTTATGTAAGGGAATGGCTTTTCTGCCGTGAGAGGTTTTCTATCAGCTAAATTAAGATGGGAAGAGACCTGTAGTTCCGCAGAAGGAAGGGAATGAGCTTTGGATTTTCCCAATTTAAAATACAATTGTGAAGCTTTTAGTTTTAAATTGGCATCTGCATTTTTCCAATTCCCTTGGATTCCTGTTCCCTCAAGAGAAAGATCACCAGACAATTTCATTTCTGGAATGATTCCATAAAGTTGGTCGATAGATCTTTGGAATAAGGTCAGCTGCATATTGGACTTTCCAACAACAATATTAACCTTGGGTGTTTCCTTTGAAACTTCTTGAATGGAACCAGACAAACTAAGCCAAGACTGGCCCAAAACTCTAAGGTCTAATTGGTTGATACTAACTTGATCCAATTGATTATCATAATGAATATCAGATAACAGACGTAATCCGAGTTGGACCGGTTTTTTTCGAACCTCAAGTAAAATATCATCCTTTCCTATGTCTGTGGTAAACAAGAACATTTCTGGAGAAACAGTTCGGTCCCATTCAAATCGTAAGGACATAGGAATGGTTTGTTTCCACCTTAGTTCTTCCGAATCTAAATCCAATGGGATTGGTTTGGATGCATTGAGAGAAAGAAGGACATGATCGATCTGGTTCACGGCGGAAAGATCCAATGGAATCGATGTGAACCTGTTAGTTTCCAATTCCGTTTGTAAAGAGAGATCTTGGATAGATAAAAAATGTAATGATCCTGTATCACGTTTCAACTGAAACTCTACCGTATCCAAGTTGATATAGGCACTTGCCTGTAACGGTAGATAGGTTTTGATTTCTGTCAGGGGTGGTTTCGGTTCCTTTACAGGTTCCAAAATTGGAGTTTGAGATTTTTTTACCAAGGAGGCAAAGTTCCACTGTCCTGCACGTTCTTCGATTTGCACCTTAGCATTTTGAAGACCAATTTCAGAGATTCTGATTTTACCGAAAACTAAGAGAGGCAAGTTGTAACGAAGTCGAAGCTGTTTCGCTTCCAAAAGTGGGGTTCTGTCAAAAGGAAGTCCCGGATAAAGACGAAAGTTGTTTACCTCAATCCCAAAGAAAAGAGAGAAACTAGAAAAACTACCTTCCATTCGCCCTAAGGTCAAATGGGAGACTAGTGGGGGGATCAGTAAGTCTGCCGTGAAGGCATTGAATACAGATTTATAAATTAGGAAAAGAAAAAGCAGTCCGCGAAAGGTTTTTGTTTTGGCGATTCCTAAACTTACCTTCAGGATTGGATTCATTAGTAGAATCGCCTCGAGCGATTAATATTCGAAGGAGTCTTCAGCCTCTTCCAGAGTTTTATATATCTCGAAAACGCTAGAAAGTTTTGTGATTTCCATTAGGTTCTCGATATCGGAATTTAAGTTCGCAAATACAAGTCTACCATTCAGGCCATCAATATGTTTATAGATATTGAGAAATGTTCCTAAACCAGCTGAGTTGATGAAGGGAACCTTTTTCAAATCAATAATAAATTTAGGGACTTGGCCTTTTTTGATGTACTGTTCAATCTTTTCAGATAGCTCGAACTCATTTCCGGCTTTGATGGCACCTTCAATTTTAATGATGTGCACGTCGTTTTTACTAGTAACTTTGATTTTCATAACCCTTCGGAAGGTGGTGTTGCCATAAAAATCCTTCGATTTTACCGAATGTAAAGCAAATTTTTATGCATAGTGCAATAAATCTTTGCCGACTTTACGAAGTTGATGTTTTCCCTGTGACAAATGGTTGCGAACCGCCTTTCTGGAAATTCCTAAGACCTTTGCGATCTCTCGTTCGGAAAAAAAACTTCGATCCATGGCTCTTGTCCTTCGTAAAATCCAGAGTTTCTTTTGTTTGAGATACCATTTTCTCCGATTGGGATCCGTAGCCTCATAAAGCTTTCTTGTATATCTTGTAATCATACCTGAAAGCCGGGATAAGAGTTGGCGCTGGCGAAATCGTTTCTCCTCGCAGTCCCGAAAGAATCCATCTATATCATGGTCCGTTTCGCGTAACTTCCAAAGAAGGAGTTGTTTTAGATTTTGTTTCATGGGTAAATCAAATTGTAAGGATAAAACTAACGCAGTCACAGTTGATAATTTGTCTAGTTCCACTTTCAACGGAGTTTCCGCTTCCCAAAGTTCCGTTGGAATTTCTTCGTTGGCCGGTTGGTCATAGTTCCATAATTGTAAATAGAGCTCCCCAGATTCAGAAATTTCTGTTCGGCGAAACCGATTTCTATATTGATTAAATGCGTAAGTAACAAAAAAGCCAAGAACATTGGTTATATGATAGTTTAAACTTAAAACCCACATCTTTGAAAAAACTTCTAGAATCGTTACCACCATCTCACAACTTTCATCATCAGTTATTTTTCTTTTTTTGGCCAACCGATCTACCATCCAAATAGGCAAATGTTCTTTAACAATATTGGGATCATTACTGGAACGAGCTTTTTCAATGAGAGGGAGAATTTTTTCATCTAATATTTTCGGTAACATGGATAGAATTTTTACTTCATCCATAAAGGAAGGAAAGCCTAATATCGATTATACTTAGATTTTGTTTTCCGTTCTATGAACTTCATTTGTTCAACTATGAACTTTTAGATTTATTTTTTGCAATGAGTAGAAGAGATACAGATAGGATAAGATGAAATATATTAAAAAAAGCGAATGGAAAAAATGATAACACGGATACACCCAATGAAGTAGACATAAATGCCCCACAACTATTCCAAGGAATGAGCGGAGAAGTGATCGTACCGGAGTCTTCCAAGGAACGAGAAATATCCTTTTCTGGAATTCCCTTTTCTTCCGCAAGACTTCGAAAGGCTCTGGCAGGAATTACTAATGATAAGTATTGGTCTGCAGTGACCAAATTTAAAAGAAAGGAAGTTCCCATTGTCGAAAGTAAAATATCCCATTTGTCCTTGGCCCAATTTTTAATATGAATTAAAATTTCGTTCAGGTATCCATATCCTTCTACAACAGCACCAAACCAAACAGCAGCGAAAATCAGTATTTCCGTTGGTAGAATGGCAACCACACCTCCTCCACTTAAAAAACGATCCAATACATCATTTCCTGAATGAGATTCAAACCCATAAAACAATGATTTTCCAATATCCATACGAAATCCTAATTCACTGACAATAAATCCAATGGCAGAAAGGATTCCGAGTAACAACGATAATCTGATATGTAATTTAAATAGAGCAGATCCAAATACCAAAACGACCGGGATGAATTTCATCCAGGAAATTTGATGATTTGCACCAGACAAAAGACTTCCCGATTGCACCGATAAATTTGCAATTTGGGTAGAATCCCAAACGTAAATATTTAAAATGTAAAACCCAAGGATAGCAACCCCGAAACTAATACAGGTTGTCTTTAACATATGCCTAATATGAGTCCATATAGGAACATGTGTTAAACTAGAGGCTAGGTTGGTTGTATCGGAAAGCGGAGAAAGTTTATCCCCAAAATAACACCCACTCACAATAGCACCAGCTGCCATTGTTTGTGGAAAAGAAATCACTTCGGCAACACCCATAAGGGCCACACCGAGAGTTCCTGCGGTGGTCCAAGAAGAACCAGAAACCATAGCTGCAATGGCCGCAACGATTGCCAAGGAGGGCAAAAAATAATCCGGCTGCAAAAATAAAATTCCTGTTTGGATCATTGCCAAAAGCACACCGGAATGAGCCCAAGAAGCAATGAGCATTCCGACAAAAAAAAGAATTTCCATCGCCGGCAAAACAGAAAGAAAATTTTTACGAAAGGAGGATTTCAAAAATACAAATTTTCGATTCTTACGTTGTAAAAAAGAAAGTAAACCTGCCACAAACAAAGCCACTGGATGAGGGTATGGGATCACCCAAACAAAACGAAAAAAAAGGATGGATAGAATTAAGTAGAAAAGTGGAGAAAGAGAGAAAAAAATTGAATGCGTTTTTTCTCTCTCCATACTTTAAAGAAACGTAATATTGATATAATAAATCGAAAATCCAAAAAGAAATAAAATACCAAACCAAGAAAGTAAATTCATCCAAGGTTTTGGTCTTTGTTCTTTCGGGATTTCTTTTCCAAATAATATCAAATGGTGGATAAGAGCAAGAACTGGTGCATTTAAAAAGGAAACGGTAGTGGCAAAGTCTACCAAACTCTTCATATTAGTTCTAAAAAAAAGTAAAATGAGAATGGATCCTACACCGACAAGGACAATCCAATACCAATAAAGTTTTTCTGTAGGAATTTTTTCGAGCGGTTTGAACAAACGACGACTTGCATTGGAAACGACTCTTGGATAAGCATCAAAACAGGTAATAGTTGTAGAGAACATGGTAAAAAATGCAGCAATGAGTATGATGGGATAAGCCCAAGATCCAATTGCGGAAGTGTATAATTTAACTAATTCGGATGCAAAACTCACCGCTTGCGATGAAAACTCAGCTCCAGTATTGTACATCATATTAGAACCTAATGCTAAAAAACATACAGCAAGTAAAGTGGTTCCAATATAACCAATGTTAAAATCGATCATCGCGTATTTCATTGGTGGAAGTTTCCCATCGGGAGTTTTTTTTGCGAGTGTCCAATCGGATTGCCAAACAGCAGCTTCAATCGGGATGGGCATCCAACCCATAAGAGCAATAAGAAACGCAACATCACCCAAGTTGGAAATGGAGAATGTTTTTCCTTCTGTTTCTAATTTAGGAATGGCTGCATAAAAAGAAAGGATCATGGCAACGATAGTAGAAACGGTTAACAAAACAACGATCCACTTCATCAGTCCGTCGAGGGCTGCAAACTTACCAATCGCAAGCAAAAGAAAACAAAACACCAAAATGATTGCACAAAGTAACCATGGTTCCATGGAAATTCCAAGCAGATTAGAAAATAATCCTGAAGTGACAAGTGTTACAGTGGCGACGATGATACACATTGTACCAATCGATATAAAGAAAAAGATCCACACGGGCAGACGACCTAAAGCTTCATAACCGTCTAACAAGGACTTACCGGTAATGATTGTGTATCTAGTTCCAACAACAAAAAATGGATATTTAATCAAATTGGCAAATAACACAACAAAAAGCAGTCCATATCCATAGACTGCTCCCGCTCGAGTCGATTGCACAAGATGAGAAACACCAACGGCCGCACCGGCATACAAAAGTCCAGGACCAAGATAAGCTAAAAAAGGAAAACGTGTCATTTTGGACAAAATGGCGTCCTTAGAAAGTTTTTGCTACTCTATTCGAAAGATTATCGATTCAAATAATGAAATAGAATTTGATTGAGAGCTAAAATATCGATCGGTTTGGTCAAAAATTGGTCCATTCCAACATCAAAACATTTTTTACGCTCTTCATACAAGGCACCAGCAGTGAGAGCAACAATAGGAACTTTATTAGAGGATTGTTTTCTAATCTCGGTTGCTGCCTCCAATCCATCCATATTGGGCATCTGGACATCCATAAATACTAAATCAGGTTTCGTTTCTCGAAAAAAACGGACCCCTTCCAATCCATCGACAGCTTCTACAATGTGAGCCTTAGGAATGTATTTAAGAATCATACGTTTAAGTAAATCTCGATTCATTTCGTTGTCTTCAACTATCAAAATATTTGGAGAAATTTCGCCTAGCGTTGATTGATTAAAGTTTACTAATAATTCTTTTTGGAATTCATTTTCATCCTGTGCAACTTGAAATGAAGTTTGGTCAACTGCCAAACATTCAATTGCGAAATTGAATTCTGTTCCACTACCTACTTCTGAATGGACTTTGATTCTTCCGCCCATCAAATCTAACAATGATTTTGTGATTCTAAGTCCGAGTCCGGTTCCCCCATACCTTCTGGTAGAATTGGATTCCCCTTGCCAAAAAGATTGGAATAGATGCGACTTATGTTCTTCAGGAATTCCAATTCCAGTATCTTTGATTGTAAATTCTAGTTTTGTTTTTTGATTAGGTGCAGGAGAAGCATCTATTTTTAATACAACGCCTCCCACTTCAGTAAATTTCACAGCATTACCGAGTAAATTGATAAGGATTTGGCGAAGTCTAGTTGCATCTACTAAAACAATTTCCGGTATATTAGATCCTTCTTCGAGCCTCAGTTGGATTCCCTTTTCGCTGGCTTTCCACTTAAGAACACCTAACGAATCGTTTATAATCTGTTTTAGATTAGATGTTACCTCATTCAAAACAAGTTTCCCTGCTTCGATCTTAGAGATATCCAAAACATCATTGATAATTCCAAGGAGGCCATGGGCACTGCTGATTGCGTTACGCACATAATCCCTTTGATCAGAATCTAAGTTGGTAGTTAACAGTAGTTCATTGAAACCGATGACTCCATTCAGAGGAGTTCGAATTTCATGGCTCATGTTGGCAACAAATTCTGATTTTGCTTGGTTTGCTCTTTCAGCTTCTTTTATAGCATTAAGAAGATGAAACTCCGCACTTTTGCGGCCAGTAATATCATTCATATGGACTACAAAGTAAGAGGGAATACCGTTTCGATCCTTCACTAAAGTGTTGGATATTTCGACCCAAAGAATATTTTTATCTTTAGAGAAAAATCTTTTCTCATAAATCATATTCTCTTTCGAACCACTGAGTGCTGCGTCACGAAACGAATCAAAAAGCTGCTTGTCCTCTTCATAGGCAAACTCATTCGTTTTCCTTCCGATGAGTTCTTTTTCAAGAAAACCTAACATAGACTCCAGCTTTTTATTAACTCTTACAAATCTACCATTGAGATCTAATATACAAACACCAACGCCCGCGTTATCAAAGCTCATTCGGAAACGTTCTTCGCTATCCGCCAACTCTTCATGGATTTTATTTTCTTCGGTAATGTCTCGATTGATTGCGATCACTCCAATCGTATTACCTGCTTTGTCTTTTAGATAACTTACTGCAGAACGGATTGTCAACCTTTGGGATTCTTTAGTGTATTGGAAAACTTCGCCCTGCCAAATTCCTTTGGTTTGGAGTTCTGAGATACGATTCTCTCTCGTAGAAACATTATGTTCTGTTTTTAATATCGAAATGGTGGACTCACCGATGACTTCCTTTGCTGAAAATCCATAAATTCGTTCTGCGGCAAGATTCCAGCTAGTAATTCGGAATTCTAGGTCCGTAACAATCACCGCATCGTATAGATATTGCAAAATAAGCGAAGAGTAAACTTCGCTTGGAATCAGATTTTCCATTTCTTTCTAATACCTGAATAGTTTCATATAAAAGTGCAAGCGATAACTATTGAAAACATAATAGAAAAAGGTAAGCATTTTGCCCATATGCAGCTCCAATTTCTAAACTAGTAAATCTACTGATGGTTTAAGATTCCATCAGTTGAAATATTAAATTATTTTGATATCATTTCCCTTTGTTTCCAGAGTAAATAAATTGCCGGGTAAACAGCTAGCTCCATTAAAAAACTTGTTCCAAGACCACCTACCATTGGAGCGGCAATTCGTTTCATCAAATCAGCCCCAGATCCGGTTGCCCACATGATCGGCAATAATCCAATAAAGCCAGAAAGAACTGTCATCATCTTGGGACGAATCCTTTGAACAGCACCTTCCATAATTGCTTGTTTCAAAATAGGGATTGTCATCACTTTGTTTTCCTTTTTGTATCTCTCGTAGGATAGATCCAAATACATTAACATAAAAACGCCTGTTTCTGCATCTAATCCTAAAAGCGCTATCATCCCAACCCAAACAGCAATGGAGACTTGGTATCCTAAAAAATAAATAAGCCAAATAGCACCAATTAAAGAAAATGGAACCGCTGTTAGGACAATCATCGCCTTCATAATAGACCCTGTACTCCAATACAGAAGAAGGCAAATTAATACGAGAGTGATCGGTAAAACAATTTTCATTCGATTCCTAACGCGTATTATATTCTCATATTGACCACTCCATTCCAGAAAAACCCCTTTGGGAATTTTTACATTCAACTCCACAATTTTCTTCATTTTCGATACAAACCCCAATAGGTCTGTCTCAGAAGTATCCAAATAAACATATCCTGTCAGGAATCCATTTTCGTCTCGGATCATAGCAGCTCCTGTAACAAATTCAACAGTTGCCACAGAACTTAATGGGATATGAGCACCGCCACGAGTCGGAATCAAAACTTTCATAATCCGTTCTAAATTATCTCGATATTCTCTAGGATACCGAATCTGAATAGAATACCTTTCTCTCTTTTCGATGGATGTGGAAATGGTCTCCCCTCCCAAAGCAGAAAGTATTGTCTTTTGGATTCCTTCTATGGTTAATCCATATTTGGCAGCTAACTCCCTTTTGATGTTAATATCTAAATAATATCCACTAGAAGTCCTTTCTGCAAAAACCGATCGCACGCCCGGTTCCTTTTTTAAAGTTTCTTCGATAATAATGCCGATCTTCTGTATTTCCTCGCTGTTCTCACCTTGCACTTTGATTCCAATAGGAGTTCGTATTCCTGTCGAAAGCATATCGATTCTTGCTCGGATGGGCTGGGTCCAAGCATTGGTAAACCCAGGGAAATCTAAGGAGAGGTTCATCTCTTCTAATAACTTATCTTTCGTCATTCCCTCTCGCCACTCCGACTCAGGTTTTAAATTGATGATCACTTCAAACATAGAAAGAGGAGAAGGATCTGTGGATGTTTCCGCACGACCGGCTTTCCCATATACTGACTCCACTTCTGGAAATTCCTTTAGTTTAGCATCCATTAGGTTTAAAATCTTTTCCGCCTCTCCAATGGACAAACCCGGAAGAGTGGTTGGCATATAAAGGATACTTCCTTCATTTAAAGGTGGTAAAAACTCAGTTCCAATTTTAAAAAACACAGGCAAAGTCAGAACGACCAGAACAAAGGCAGCCAAAACTGTTTGACGCGGATATTCTAAAACTTTTTTTACTACCGGTTCATAAAGATGAAAAAGCCGTTTACTGATCGGATGTTTTTCTTCTGGTAGGTATTTACCTACAAAAACAGAAGTTAGAATTTTATTTATGGAAGGAGTGAATCCAACGATTGGATCCATTCTTGTAAACATCATCCGAAACGCCGGATCTAAAGTGATGGCAAGGATAGCGGCTATAGCCATTGTTAGGTTTTTAGACAATGCAAGTGGTCGAAACAATCGACCTTCTTGGTCAACCAAAGTAAAGATTGGTAAAAATGCAACGGCGATGATGAGTAACGAATAAAATACAGAAGGTCCGACTTCCAACAAAGCTTCCAATCTTACCGCATGAAAATCCCCGATCCTTCCTCCCGATTCCCACTCTTCCAATTTTTTATATGCATTTTCTACTTCCACGATGGCCCCATCTACAAGAACGCCAATCGACAAAGCAATTCCAGCAAGCGACATCAAGTTAGAACCGATATCCGCAAGATACATCGGAATAAAGGACAAAAGAACAGCAATGGGTATGGTTAAGATGGGAACAATGGCAGAGGGAATATGCCATAGAAAAATAAGGATAATGATGGAAACAACAATCATTTCCTCTAAGAGTTTCTCTTTTAAAAGTCGAATTGTTTTGCTTATCAAAATTGATCTGTCGTATACAGGGATGATTTTGACTCCTTCTGGCAAAGAAGACTGAATGGATTCCATTTTTAGTTTCACATCTTCGATGACACGTAATGCATTTTCTCCGTGCCGCATAACAACAATTCCAGAGACTTTATCTCCCAAACCATTATAATCACCAACTCCCCGTCTTAAATTGGGGCCAGTAATGACTTTCGCAATATTATATAGAAAAATGGGAGTGCCATTCGGGTCCGATCCCACAGACACTCTCTCTAGATCTTCAATCGATTTTGCATAACCCTTCACTCGAATCATAAATTCGGCGCCGCCAATTTCTAATAAACGGGCACCAACTTCATCATTTGATTCACGAACACGATCAATCACCGTATCCATATCAATTCCGTAAATTTGTAACTTTAAAGGATCAATTTGTATTTGGTATTGTTTCCGAAAACCACCAATGCTCGCAACTTCCGAAACACCGGGAACAGAAGTAAACAGATACTTTAATTTAAAATCTTGTAACGATCTAAGTTCAGATAGATCCATCTTCCCTGTTTCATCAACAAGGACATATTGAAAAATCCAACCAACACCAGTGGCATCTGGCCCTAGATTCAAAGTTACATCCTTAGGAAGATTACTTTGTAATTGAGATAAAAATTCATTCACTCTCGATCTGGCCCAATACAAATCAGTTCCATCTTCAAAGATAACATAAACAAACGAATATCCAAAATCAGAAAACCCACGAACCGATTTTACCTTGGGCGCACCTAGAAGCGAGGTAACAATAGGATAGGTCACTTGGTCTTCAATGATATCAGGACTGCGATCCCATTTCGAATAAATAATTACCTGCGTATCCGACATATCAGGTAAGGCATCCATTGTTATATTCTTAACAGAAAAGTAAGATACAAAGAGAAGGGTTACTGTGATAAAAAGGATTAAATATTTATTTTCTGCTGAAAATTTAATGATTGTGCGTATCATGGATTCCACCTAACTTTAACTTTGCTTCTGAATCCAATAGAAAGTTTGCTTTTGATACTATCTCTTCACCTTCTATCAATCCTTCCAATACCTCAACCCATTCAGTAGAAACAAATCCAGTTTGAATGTTTCTCGGACTGAAATGGTTCTCCGATATTTTCACATAAACAATCTCTCGTTTACCGGTAGGAAATACTGCTTCTCTTGGAATTCGAAGAACATTTTTCTTTTCTATTCTTGCGGAGGATTGTACATACATCTGGGGTTTTAATCGATTCCCCGTATCTGTCACTTCGCACCATACAGAAAGGGTTCTTGTTGTTTCATCCACCAAATTTCCAGAAGCAACCACTTTCCCTTGAAACGAAAAATTAGGAATCGAATCAGCCTTAACCTCCATTTTTGTTCCATTGAGAATCCGATTAATTTCTCCTTCATACACTTGCACAAAAATCAAAACTTGATTTTTTGATCTTCCGGTAAGAAGGATATCTTCGGACTTCCGATTCAGATATTGGATTTGCGATTCACTCAAACCCAATTTTGTTAATTTCAATCTTGCACTTTTCCGAATGAAGGCTTCAGGCCCGGCACTACCCGAAAGAGATCGATATTCACTATAAGTGGAATACAAATCTGGATCATAACCGACCTTTCCACTAAAGGAAATATTTTTAACAATATCTCCCTTAGAGACTGGACTCGTTTCAATACCGATTAACCTTTGTTTATCTTCCGACAATAAAAAGGAATCTGAGTTTTCTTTCTTTATTATATTTTCTTTTTTTTCCGAAGGAATCATCGGTTCTTTTTTAACCAATGTCATCCCACAAATAGGACACTCGCCTTCATGATCCATTTCAATCTGCGGATGCATAGGACAAGTATAGATATCTCCCGTTACCCCACCTTTATCTGCGCAAGAAAGTCCCAAAATAACCAATGTCAGAACTATAAGTTTTACGATTTTATTTTTCATGATAGTTTTCCTCTGGTAATATACTATTTGTGATCTCGAGCATTTTTAAGAGAGACAACCAACGATTTAAATTTACTTCATGAAATGTTGATTTCATTTCAATAGACTCGTTTAATAACTGATAGGTGTCAGCTAAACCAATATCACCTTTTGTATAAGCTGCGGCGGAAGTGGTGATACTCCTACTCAGTGTAGGTAATAAGGAAGATTGGAAATTTTCTACTCTCTGTTTGTTCCCCATCCAAGATTGGAACGAAGTTTTAAGTTCGGCTTCCAGCAAATGAGTTTGTTTGCTCTTCTCCAACTGCATCCGATGAATTTTGAGTGAGTTGGCTCGATTCAAATCAGCTGATTTTCCAAGGGACCAAACAGGAATTCGTAATGTAATTCCTGCACTCCACAAATCACCGGAAAACTCAGGATTGTCCATAATCGAAACATTGAGTGGCCCACTATCCAATAAAAAAGGTTTTCTCCTCCTTTGCATATAACTTATGAATACTTCTGTTTCAGGGTAGTGTAGTAATTCTTCTTTCCTAGCTTCTACTTCTGCTTTCTCTGCATTCACTTCCGCATATTTATAGTAAGGTGAATCTCGAAGCAATTCATCAGAATAACTTTTTACAAGCTCATCCTCTTTTACTTTTAGATATTTTAAAACTTCTTCTTCTGAAATCAAAAAGGAAGAATTATCTAAAGAGAAATAAGATGTTTTTGCATTTAGCTCTGATAGCTGAGTATTTCTTACAAACAAACGATCCCTAATCTTTTCTTTCAGATTTAAAGCTCGGAGTGTTCCTGTAATATTACTTTTACCCGCAGAATACTGACTCGACTCTAACTTACTACCAGTCGCGATACTTTTTTCTAATGACTCAAGATCTCTGATTTCTCTAGATAAAGCTGATTTGATTAGGATGGTTTCAAAGTAATTTCGAATGAATTGATTTTTAATCCACTCAGCATTCAATCGATCTAATTCAGAATCTTTTTGGACAATTTGTTTTTCTAAATCTAGTTTTCCCGGAAATGGGATTTCTTGGGCGATGGAATATTCATTTCCAGTCATTCCTGGAGTATCAGGCCGACTCCGATCACGGGTCACATCCCCACGATAGGGATAAGACCGATAAGCAAATCCGAATTTAGGATCTGGATAGACATCAGCATGTTCCGACCGATGGTGTTTCTCCCGCGATTCCAAATATTTCACAAGTAACTCTGGGTGAGAACCGAGTAATATTTGTATTTTTGATTCCATGGATTCCGATTTTTCATTCGCAACCACGATTTGTGGCAAAAAGAAAATTCCTATAATTAATATACTATTATATAATTGATTACTTAAATACTGTTTTTCTGAAAACATAAAAGCTCCTATTCGTAAGTGAAAACGAAAAGGAGTTTAAATGAGGAGGCGTACGGAATCTGAAAAATATTCGGTTGTATCAGTTACAGAAGAAAGATTACGATCTATTACAAAGTCGATCAAGACATTTAGAGGAAGGTAAGAAACGTAAAACAACAAATCACTTTTTAACGGCGCCACACCCAATGTGATTGCAGCATTGTAGGAATCATTCCCCAATCCGATTTCGGAACAACGGCAATCCGTTTCTTCCGCAGTATCACTGGCATGGCAAGGCAAAGATTCCAATTCATCTGAGGTTAAAGTCTGAGCACTGGAAAAAAGTTTGGGACAGGAAATCAATCCCGCAGTGCAAATAGTGGCCACCAACATAGAACAAACGACTGCCATCGTAAGAACACGAATGATCCTTTTGTTTGTTCTGATTCTATTTCCCATACCAGTCCTTAGACTGGAAAAAAGTGCAAACGATCACCATCTCCAACCCAATATTATTTTTATCGAAAAATCCAAGTAGACTTCGCCTTCTTACGGAAGCCTAACCCATTTCTCAAACGAATGGATCTAGTTATACTTATAAATTTGCGATCAAAGAATTTATTTATTATAAAAAGGAATTAATTTCAAACCGGCAAAGCTGCGCAGCGACAATAGGAGCGAGCAGGCGACTTTGGCGGGCGTAGCAGCGAAGCGTAGCCAAAAGTCGCGGACATTAGCCGGCTCACACAGAGTGCCCACAAATAAAAAAAGCGCTCACTTTCGTGAACGCTCTCGTATGGATTATAAATGCTAACCCGGCAATGTCCTACTCTCCCATTGAGCGAACCCAATAGTACCATCGGCGATGAGAAGCTTGACTTCCGTGTTCGGAATGGGAACGGGTATGGCCTTCTCTCCATAATCACCAGGAGTAATTACCATTACTTCTAGGTGCACCGGATTTGCAAGTACATTTAGAAGAAAATTTACATATTTAAATCGTAAGTCACACCAAATTTTAATCCGGAAACAAGGATTGTATGGTCGGCAGTGGCAGATACAAATTCCATTAGAGTGCCAATCCGATCGATTCCGTTTTCGCTCACACTAAATGCTATCGGACTTTGAGACTTAGCTGTCATCCTTTCGTTTTCAAAACTGGCAAACAACCGAAGTTTAGGGACAACGACAATGCTTCCTCCAAAACTTATCTTCTCCGAGTAGAAAGTATAACCACCATTAGCATAATTAAACACGATGCCACTGTTATAGATTTTGAACTGTTCTGAATTGTAAGAACCTGTTGAATTGAGAAGGAAGGGACCAAAAAGAAGAAAGTCCGCATAAAGAGTAGCGCGGTCATTCAAATCAAATTCAAAACCTACCCCAAGAAGACCTGACGTTCCTGTTGCTAATTTTGTATCTTGCCCAAAATAACTTGGCCCACCTAGACCCAAATAACTTCCATCCAAAGACTGACCCATACTACGTATTACATATTTAGGTAAGATTCTGAAGTTAGAAACGGGGGAAAGCGTAATACCGAGATTGATGTCCGAGTAAAGCAAACGATAGTCCGCTTCCTTGATTCCCAATCCATTGGCATAATAAGAATTCCATTCATAACCACGGCCGAATCGATTTAGATGTAAACCTAAAAAGATATTACTTAAAATCCCAGCATTTACGGAATGAAAGTAATCAAAACCTAAATCATTAATAAGAGTCATTGCTCGGTTGTTTTGCCAATCTTGGTTGTATTCCAAACCCACAATGTCGCTATAAAAATTTCTCTTTTCCAAGTCAGGGCGAAGGCTACCGTAAAATAAAGCACCTTTCAATCTTACTGTGTTTCCATCTACTTTGCCCTGTGCAAAAACTGAGCCTGTAAATAAGGATATGACCATCAGAAAAAAAACGAGATTACGTTTCATTATTTGAATTACCTCTATCATCCAATAACAAGTGACAGAGGGCTGACTCAAGGAAAATTTATAATCTAATTGTTCTTTTTTAAAGCTATCTTTGTCCAAAACCCTGAAAAGATTTCAAAGAACTCAGGAGTCTCAAGAATAAAATTGTTATTTCCGAATCATTTGTTTATTTTTACTAGTATTACACGTGATGGACAAGTATATGTTTCTAGTTTTTCAAATTTCGTTTCAGTATTTACGAAATACTGATTCTTTAAAAAAATCTGGAATTCGATATCGTCACGATAAAGTTCATTTTTCTGATAGTAGTCATTCATAAGTATAACGTTCACCTCACTTTTGGAAATAAAGTTTTGAAAACCAGATTTTTTCTCATAGGGCAAAAGCACTTTACAATCAACATTCCCAAGATAAATACAAAATCCTCCTTCTGGACTCAGAACATTATATTTCGGGAGTTTTAAATATTTCAGTGTTTCGATTAGCCTAACATTGCTACAATCCTCTCCAAAAGCAGAAAGTATCATTTTCTTTTGATTTTTTAGAAACAATCCCAACAAAAAGACAACAGTTACAAATCCCAAACAATATAAATGAATTTTTTGATTTATAATATACTTCTTTACTTTTCTACTTTCTAAGTATTGAGCACCCCTTCTTATAAAAAAAACCAAAACGACTGAGATCTGAAGTAAATAATGGTCTCTAGGATAATATAATACAGTTCCAATCGAAGAAAAGACTAATAGCACAAATAAAAAGATTGATCTGAGAGATGGAAAATTACGACGTAATCTTAAATTTCTGACCATCCGAAGAATCTCTAAAGAAATTATGATGATAAAAAAAAGAAGAACAACGCCTTGTGGTATATTTAAATGTTTCCCAAAAGTTTCAAAAAAAAATCTGATATTCACATAAATATGTTCAGACAATGCGTGGATATTCCCTGTTAGCACCGCATACATACTACCTGCTGATCCAAAATCTTGCGAAACTAACCCATCACAAGTAGTCCAAGGATCGTCAAAATATAATCCTCTCTGAAATTTTGAATATGCATAGTGCTGACAAAATGCAATAAATGCTCTATCTTGTGTGGATGGATTATTCGCAATTGCAATTAGAAACCCTAGTAAGTATACCAATAAAGGTATCCATTTTTTATAATTTCTCCTTCGGTTATTTAGGGTAATTGGCAAAATAAATAAAATACTACTTAGAAAAAGAACATAGTATTCAACTCGAGTATAAGCTAATACAAAAATCAAAAAAACAAATAAAGATAACTGTCGATTGAAAAAAGAATGAATGAGCCAAACAATCAATATAGATGAAAAAATGGTGATAAAGGGTAATGCAGATACTATCAGTTCGCTTGTAACGATCAAAGATAGAAAAATAGAATAAATAATTAAATCTTTATTATTTTTTGCAATTGAGATGAATACAAAACAGAACCCAAATACTAAGAGTAAATAATTTGAAAAATAGCGATCGACGGGATTTTTCCAAATTTTGGACAGTATTTTATAAAAGAGAGAGTATGCCGAAGCATCTTGAAATCCTTCTAGTTGTTCCGCACTCTCCAAATAAAAAGTCTCATCGTAAAAATGAATATCTCTTGTAGGATGATTGTTTAAAATATTGGGAAGAATTATCAAAAAGAGAATCAGCAAAATTAACTTTTTCTTAAATAGCCCCCTATTTATTTTATTTAAAAATTGATAATACATATGTTCCGATATAAAAAAAAATTTCTTCATAAATTATCCTCTTTTCCTTTTAATCCAAAACAAAAGACATAGCTCAGGCTTACTCCAAAATAGTTTTAAATCGCTATAACTTCCACTAAAAATTCATACAGAATCGACTCATCGTCCAGCTTTCCGCCTTAACTTAACTCTAAGTCAACCCTTAATTGCTTTAGTCTCTCTTTTACTTTTCCTTATAACTGTATTTCTACATCCGTCAATGGAAAGGCAACGCAGGAATGAATCCAACCAAACTTACGATCGGACTTGCGAATTTTGGCTTCCGGAGGACTAAATACTTCTCCTGATTTTAATTTCACACGACAAAGGCTACACTCTCCCGAACGGCAGGCATTCTCAGTAAAAAAACCATTTCGCTCTAAACTATTAAGAAGTGGTTCCCCCGCTAACGCTGGGAAGGAATTGTTTCCTACCTTGATGGTTACCACGTCTTCAGGACTCACGGTCTTTGGCCAAGCAGGCATTCGCTCAGGTGTTTTCGGCGGCCCATTACCTTCGATTAGAATTCTACCCGATTTTACGCCAAGCTCTGAAAGTAAAGCTGTACAATTGTCATTAAAGGGAGTTGGTCCGCAAACATAGTACATTTTAAATGCCGCTTTAGGCAGTAACTCTCGTAATATGGGAAGAGTGATCCTTCCTCGGTGTCCCCTGAAATTCGGGCTGGACTCACGGGATAGAAACTCAGTCAAAAGAAAATTCTTGTGAATCTCCGCAAGTTTCCGCAGTTCCTCAATAAAGATAACGTCACCTTCATGGCTATTGGAATAAATGATATGGAACCGAAACAGTTCGGATGAGGCCAAAATCGCTTTTAACATACTCATGGCAGGGGCAATGCCAGAACCGCCGGCAAGAAATACTAAATCATGACCATGAAATAACGGATTATGATGAAAGGAACCCATAGGTCCTGTGCTTTCAAACTCTTGTCCAATTTCTACATCATCCAGTAAATAAGGACTCACAAACCCACCTTCAGCTCGTTTGATGGTCAATTCATAGGAACGCAGATCCGTCGGTGAAGAGGAAATAGAATATGGTCGTGCTGTAGAAACGCAAGAAAGAGACACAAACAAATTAATATACTGGCCTGCTTGAAATGGAGGTAAGGTTCTTCCATCCACTGAAACCATCTCTAAAGTTTTAGTAGATGCTGTATCCGTTCGAATGTTTTTTACTCGGAGACGAAGTCTTTTAGGATGAAGGCTAGCAATAGCTCTGCGGACATTTCCTTTCTCTTCCTGAAAGTTACTACCATTACTTTCCATTTCTCCTTTTTTAGTCACTGCTTCCCGAAATCCTACAACGGAATTGAAAACGTTTGATTCTACTTCTAGATGATTACCTGACATGTTTTTATTTTCCTTCCTTATGGGTGATCGTCATTCTAACAAAACACATTGTTTGCGATTTTAGTGAGAGGTTTTTGCGGCTTTGCGCTGAGTTTTCATTCGTTTGATGATTTTCCGTGCTGTATTATAACCATTCAAATAAGTAGGTTGGAATCCGCCCATACTCGTCCAACTACTTGCAGAGTAAAGTCCATCAATGGCATCAAGAGATTCACGCATAAGAGAACCATCTTGTAACGTTTGTTTGAATCCATAAATGGCTCCACCTGGTGTATTCAAATAACGCATCATAGTCATAGGTGTCGCAACTTCTGCTTTTTCGATATGTTTTCTAATCTTCGGATAGGCTTGTTCCACGAGCGTAATGAGCTTATCACCAAACTCATATTTTGTGGAAATATACTTTTCAGGAGGGATGTCCTTCCACGCCTCCCCATACTGTAAGGCAACAAGGGTGACAACTGCTTTTCCTTTTGGTGCTAGTTCCTCATCAATGAAATTATAACAAGTGACCATACCCCAATCCGGAGCATCGAGAGTATACATGCGGTCTTCCGTGACTTCTGCATTGGAAGTTGTCATCACAAAGGTAGATGCCGTAGTGATGCCGAGCTCTTCAGGAGAACAATCTAAGCCGAGATAAAGACAAACGGCAGATACACCCATCCTTCGCGATTTAAAATCCTGGAGTACAGAAGGTGGAGGAGTTTCCAGATCAAGCATTTCATGATAAGTGATCAGAGGACTAACATTGGATACAACAGCATCACAGGTTACTGTTTCTCCTGTTTCCAATAGAACGGCACGGACAGCACCGTTTTCTGTGAATATTTTTTCTGCAGCACAGTGAAACCGCACCTCTCCTCCCGCCTCCTCAAAGGAAGAAAGAAGAGCACTCGAAAGCATTTGAGACCCACCTTTAATATGCCAAGGTTTATAAACGCAGTAAAAATATAACATCCCGATAAATTCAGCAAAAACCAATTCTGCTGTAGGGATTCCCACATAACTCCAATATGGTGTTATGACATTAATTAAATCTTCATTTGAAAAAAACTCGTTCAGAACTTCACTTGTGGAACGAAGACCATAAGCTGTAAAATTAGGACATTTGGTTCGGAGTTTTTCTTCATCGTTTGTTAGCCGAACTCGAGGTAAAACAAAATAATACTCATTGACCACGGCTTCACTGAGTGTAAAAAATCGATTGATCGGATCCTCTTCCTCAGGAAAAAGATTTTTCAGATGGTGCTGTAGTTCGTTCCAGTCGGCAGGTAAGGTAACATCTAACCTACCCGGCATAATGATCCGATATAGTTCTTCTTCTTTTACGAGTTCGATCTTAGTTAGAACACCAAGCTCCTCAAAAATACGACGCATGATAAAAGGACTCGATTCTGTTCCCACACCACTGAGTTGGTGGAGAGCAACTTCAAATTCAAAATCCCCTCGCACAAAGGAGGTAGCACATCCCCCAGGAACATTATGCCTTTCCAATAATAAAGTTTTTGAACCTTCGCGTTGTAATCGAGTCGCCGCCATCAAACCTGCGTTACCGGCACCAATGACTACTGTATCATAGTGAGACATTCTGTTCTCCTAAAGAGGAATCCCTTTCAAATCCAGCCAATCTTTACACTGTAAAGATTGCAATTACTTTTTTCTACCTCTTTCGAAAAGGCTTTACCAGTTTGCTAAGCAGGTCTTATAGGTTGTAATGGCCAAGAAGAAACAAAGTCAGGACAAAGTGACCAGTTCCTACCATCATGGGGACCTTCGCCCCGCACTCATAGCTGCCGCACGCACCCTATTACAAAACCAAGGAACGGAAGCCCTCTCTCTTCGTTCCATTGCTTCTGCGATTGGTGTGACCCATATGGCACCTTATGCTCATTTTAAAGGAAAACAGGAACTACTCCAAGCTGTGGCAGCTTCTGGTTATAACGAGTTGGCAGACAATATGCTTGTCGCACAGAAGGAAAATCCAAAAGCCCGCGGTCGTTCTCTCGCTTATCATTACGGTGTGGAATACCTTCGTTTTGCAATGAAACATCCTAACCTTTACCGCCTGATGTTAAACCAAATTGAATTAGATAAAAAAACGGCAAAGGAAGCAACTAACAAAGAAATATGGATGAGTTCCGAGCGCCCCTTTCGACTACTCTATGCTGCCTTTGCCGGTGAACGCGGCAGTAAAGAGTTAGCACATGCCAAAGCCCTTGGTGCTTGGGCGATTGTTCATGGGATTGCCTCTCTTGCCATTGACGGCCATTTGGTTCTCCCTGAGGGAATGGATGTGTATCAGTTATTCAAGGTCACGGTGAGTTCTTCGGTGGATCTGAGTTAAATAACTGGGAACCTCAGAAAATGGAAAACCAAGATGTTTATGTTCAAGGAAGGAGTTGTTCCTATTTTCTAATGCCTTCCTTACCAAAACTTGAAATTGCCATTCCAGATGCTATTTCTAAAGCACCTGGAAAAAAAGATTCCAAAGCGACAAAACCAATAAATCATCTTGATCAAATGCAACTTCATTAGAAAAGAAGGTCATGGCAAAAAGTAAATTATTGGAAATGCACAATGTCGGAATCGTAGTTGAATCCCTCGATTCGACAATTTCGTTTTTCGAAGAGATAGGGCTGACATTAGAAGGCCGTATGGTGGTGGAAGGAGAATGGGCTGGACGAGTTACGGGACTCGGCAACCAAAAAGTGGAGATTGCGATGATGGTGACTCCCGATGGTCACACCCGGCTGGAACTTTCAAAATTTCTCTCCCCTAAGACAATAGCGGACCACAGAACCGCCCCTGTGAACTCTCTGGGTTATCTTCGGATCATGTTCCGAGTGGACAACCTTGACGAATTGTTATCTCGACTAACAAAGTTTAGTGCTGAACTTGTTGGTGAAGTCGTTAATTTTCAGAATATCTATCGGCTCTGTTACATTCGTGGTGTTGAAGGAATTCTGATTGGACTCGCAGAACAAATGGGAAGTCAAACAGCGACAGACATTCTTGAAAATGAGTGAATTAGAAATTTTGTTCAGATATAGATTCTTTATAAAAATCTAACGCAGGCTTCAGCTTCTTTCGGAAGCCTCACCCATTTCTCAAACGAATGGATCTAGTTTTACTTATAAATTTGCGATCAAAGAATTTATTTATTATAAAAAGGAATTAATTTCAAACCGGCAAAGCTGCGCAGCGACAATAGGAGCGAGCAGGCGACTTTGGCGGGCGTAGCAGCGAAGCGTAGCCAAAAGTCGCGGACATTAGCCGGCTCACACAGAGCGCCCACAAATAAAAAAAGCGCTCACTTTCGTGAACGCTCTCATATGGATTATAAATGCTAACCCGGCAATGTCCTACTTCCAACCCCACTCGCTTCCCGCTCCGCGCGCGAGTGTCCGAGCCTCGCTCCCTATGGGTCGCAAGTCTGTCATTTCGCGAACGATTGGTTCCTAGCGCTACTATTGGGTTCGCTCAATGGGGATTTTTATTTTGTACATAAAAAAAGCCAACCTTTCGGCTGGCCTTTTTTTATTGAGTTATTAGTGCTAACCCGGCAATGTCCTACTCTCCCATTGAGCGAACCCAATAGTACCATCGGCGATGAGAAGCTTGACTTCCGTGTTCGGAATGGGAACGGGTATGGCCTTCTCTCCATAATCACCAGGAGTAATTACCAAATGTACAGAGAGGTGTGGTATGTCAAACACTTCACTAAGAAAAGGTTGCGTTTTTTTGCGAAACTGAAACTTTTTCTATATGTCTGAAGTGACGGAACCATTAGTAAAAACGGAAAATTTCACAGTGATGGGACTTCGCATCCGGACCTCCAATGCACCGGGGGATGCCGATATTCAAATTCCTGCTGTGTATTCTCGATTTTATAAGGAAGACATTCCCAAACAAATGGAAGTTTTAAGAAAATTTGATCCACTCTTTGGTGTGTATTTTAATTATGCATCGGATGAAAATGGCGCTTATGACTTTCTGTTAGGTTATGCGGTGGAACCAAACGCAGAATTACTTGAAGGGATGGAAAAGGTCCAGGTAAGCCCGCAGATCGGTCGTTACTTTCAAATCCAACCAGGGGCTCCCGAAGAAGTGGTTCCGAAATTTTGGGCAGAAATTTGGAGTCATCCAGAAATCCCCAAAATCAGAACCTTTCAAATGGATTGGGAAGAATATTCAGAAGCGGGAATTAGGGTATTTTTATCTACAAAGTAGATACCGACATGTTATACTCCATTGGAATCAATCGATCATTCACCGTTTGCTGCAATCGCAAGATTCTTTGTTTCGTCTTTGCAATCTTTTTTACTTACCTGCATGAGTTCTCGCCAATCATTCACAACCCAAACCCAAATTCCCACAAATAGGGAAGTTGCAATCCATAACCCAATGGTGGATCCAGGTATCAAAAGAAAATCAACAACCCCGTGTTGCAATACTGCCAAAACGAAACCAAAACCAATGTATAACCTTTTATTGGCAGATTCCAATTTCGCGTTGCTCTTCAGTAAAAACATGGAAAAACAAAGATTGATCAACAAATGAATGTTAGAGGAGTGAACTGTCCGAGCAAAAAATAGATCTAACTTTTTTTCGTCGGGCTCCCTGGCAATATAATGTGTGTTTTCGATAAAGGAAAATCCCATCGCTACAAAAGATCCAAATAAAACTACATTAGGTGAGAAGGTTTTTGTTTTTTTATCATAACCCAGAACAAAAGACAAAATCATAATAAAAAATATTTTGAATGTTTCTTCTGTGATCCCCGCCTGAATGAAAGCGAGATGAGCTGTTTGGGAAAGGAGACTGATTTTTTTCTTTGGCATAAAATCGGTTTCAGGCCAAAGGATGGGGTGGAGTCTCAGAATAAGATCTGTGGACAACCAACCAAAGAACAATGCCAAAAGAATTCCTAAAACTTCCTGCCATCCTTTTTTAGGTTTGTACGCCTTCCAAATGACGATAGCCCAAGGAAGAATTGTCAAAGATCCAATCAAATAATCAAAAAAACCAACTTCTTTCATTCTGACAACTCTTCCATATAACGGCCGTCAAACAAGTTGATCATTTCTTTTTGTAAAGGTGTGGGAACAAATTCAGGGTCAATCGGACCATTCCAGAATAACTCAGTTACCCGAATGTCATTTTTGGTTCCCGGTGGTGGCATGAGTGGACCCAAACTCTCTACAAGTTGTAAGGTTCGTAAATCTTGGTCAGGATAATCGGAGGCTTCCACAAGTTCCACATCAATCACATCTCCCTCTTGAGTGATGGTATAGGCAACCACAGAGGAATAAGGATGAGGAGCTTTCGCCCAATAATCCATATAACTTTCAGGAATCCGCATCTTCGCTGAGATATAATTAGAGTATGTTGGTGGAACTTTTTTCCCACGAATTTTTTTGATATAACCTTTAACCGGGCCATTGTCCGCTACTTTTTCGTTGGAGATTTTTTCCCCTTTCTCTTTGTTTTCGGTTTCATTTCCAGTAACAATTCCACCATTCAGTCCCTTGGTATCGTCTGGGACATTCGGATCGATAAAATAGAATTCCATTTTTTCTGGACGGAAATGTTCATTTTTTTGGGAAGACTGGTCTTTCTTTTTATTCCGTTGGAGGGTGATTGGGATTAGAAAAACAAGAGAAATCAATATCAAATGAAAGAGTAAGGATAAAGGCAGAACATTTCGAAATCCTTTGCGCAAACCCGGTTTAAAAAATGGTTCTGACTCACCAACTTTATCTTCCTTCACCCCTAAGTTTTCTAAACTAAAAGATTTTTCGAGTAAGTAAGAAGAATAAAAATAAATTCCAACCAGCGCTAAAACAGAAAAGGCCGCATAAGCTACGTTTTGTGCCGAGATAAAAAAATCTTTATCGGGGACTCCAGGTTTTAATCCAAATCCAGCTAAAAATTGAATTCCAAATATGGGGCTTAAGTAAGAAAAAACCCAGACTGCAGAAAACAAAAACAAAAGTAGGGTTAAAAATAAAATTGGAAATCCACGCCAATATTCATAAACATAAACATGTCCAAAACCAGGAAGGATTCGATCTCTAAATTTTGCCTTTTCTTTTACTACCAATTCCAAACGAAAAGGGAATCGGCTTTGTGAAACAACAGCTGCCTTCCATCGTTCCCGAATCTGAATCCCTTCCATATAACGAAGGTATGGTTTTGCAATGAGTGAAGGAATTTTGTTTCGATTGAAACTAAAAAGCAAAATACAAAGAGAAATAGAATAATTAAATACAAATTGATAAACATCCACAAGTGGGGCAAGAGGCGAAAGCGATTTGTTTGGATGTAATTTTTCGGAGAAGTATTGAAACCCAAAATTAAGAAGAAGAGCAAGAAATAATACAAGAAGAAGTGTATCAAATTTTGCATCTCGGATTCGCATCTCTGTGCGAATTGCGGAATGGGGATTTTCTGTTTGGAGTTTTGTTTTTCGAACTGTCTCTCTTTTTTGATTACGGCTTCTGCTGTGGATGTAGTTCACTAGAAGTAATAAAAAACAAATGACTACAAATCCAAACTTCAACTGAAGGCTTCGGGAATCTTTGGCAAGAAATTCGTTAATCACTCCTTCCCATTCCAATCCAGATCTGTGGAGAAGTTCCACAGGATAGAATACAAACCAAGAGAGAACATAAACGGCTATGACTGCCAAGGCACGAAGGCGTAGCCGGAATTCACCCGGAAAAGCGAAGAGGATACCAAATGCCAAAAATGGTCCCAAGGAAAACATGGGGGACATCCAAAGGAAGAAGGTTAAGGATTTTTTAGCCCAGGGAGAGAGTGTTTTTACGTTTGCCGAATCCATTCTTTAGTCTTATCTCAAGGAAAATACTTTGAATTTTCATGGAAAACAAAAAATTTGGCGGATATGGCACAGCCGAAAGAGAAAGAAGAGCAGTCGCTCAAACCCATAGTAGCAGTCTCCAAAAGAAGGGGCTTTGTTTTCCCCGGATCCGAAATTTACGGAGGCCTCTCCAACACATTTGACTATGGTCCGAACGGAATCGAAGTATTAAACAATCTAAAAAGACTTTGGTGGGAATACTTTGTCCATCGACGGGACGATGTTTTGGGGCTTGATTCCTCCATCCTCCTCCACCCTCGCGTTTGGGAAGCTTCCGGCCATATTTCCAACTTCAATGATCCTCTCATGGATTGCAAAAAATGCAAAACACGAATCCGCGTGGATAAGTTCTTAGAAGATAAGGAAGGGGAAGGTGCGGCGACAGGGAAAAGTTTAGAAGAGCTCACAAATACCATCCGGGACAAAGCTTATGCCTGCCCGACTTGCGGAACGGTGGGAAGTTTTACCGATGCCCGCCAATTCAATTTGATGTTCAAAACATCCCATGGTGCCTCGGAAGAAGGAGCGACAGACATTTACCTTCGTCCAGAAACCGCACAAGGGATCTTTATCAATTTTAAGAACGTAACCCAAATTGCGCGGAAAAAAGTTCCCTTTGGGATTGCACAAATCGGGAAGTCCTTTCGAAACGAAATCATGGCTCGCCAATTTATCTTTCGCACGCGAGAATTCGAACAAATGGAGATGGAGTTTTTCTGTGAACCAGGAACTCAAAAAGAATGGTTTACCTATTGGGTGAACTACTGCATGGACTGGCTTGTGAATGTAGTGGGACTAAAAAAAGAAAACCTTCGTGTTCGCGAACATGAAAAGGAAGAACTTTCTTTTTATAGTGATTCCACAAGCGATATCGAATACAAATATCCCTTTGGTTGGGGAGAACTTTGGGGTGTTGCCTCAAGGACTGATTACGACCTCACCCAACACGAAACTTTTTCTTCTGAAGATTTAAAATACCATGATTTGGATCAAAAGAAAAAATACCTTCCTTATGTGGTAGAACCGGCCTTGGGTCTCAACCGACTTTTTCTTGCAGTTCTATGTGATGCTTACGAAGAAGAAAAGTTAGAAAAGGATGAAATTCGCACAGTCCTTCGTTTTGGGAAACGAGTGAGCCCGATGAAGGTGGCAATCTTTCCTTTAATGAAAAAGGACGGACTCGATGCCAAGGCCAAAGAAATTTATACCGATCTTCGTAACCATTGGTATGTAGATTATGATGATAGTGGTGCCATTGGAAAACGTTACCGTCGTCATGACGAAATCGGAACTCCGTTTTGTATCACAGTGGATTACGATACCATGAGTGATGGAACAGTCACCATCAGGGAAAGAGATTCGATGAAACAAGAAAGAATTCCAATACTTGAGCTCAAAACTTATCTCATCAATCGAATGGTTTAGGTGATAAGAGACTTAAACGAATCTGACAGAAACCAGACCATCGAACTTGTAAATCAGTTTTACCGAAAGGTAAACGAACTCGAGTTAGATGGTCTTTTCCGTATCCGCCCAAGGGCCGCAACCAAATTCACCGACATTTATTTCAAACTGATAGGAACCGGCAAAGTCTATATGAGAGGTTTCTTTGAAGAATCTGAACTTGTTTCTTTACTCATTGGACGCATCGAAGAAAAACCCCATTTAGAAGAAGAAAGAAGCCTATTTATCGATCTTGCCGTAACCAAACTTGGTAAAAAGAAAAAAGGATATATGACTTCCCTTCTCGAAGATGTGGACCAGTGGTGCAAAGAAAAATCTATCCCGGCGATGGAACTAAGGGCCATCTTACAAAATGAAGAAGCCATTCGTTTTTGGGACAAATCTTCCTTTGAAAGGTTTTACATCCGTTACCGCAAACGAATTCTTTAAACAGAAAAGATAGAAATTTAGCTTTTGATTTCTGACTCAATCCAAATCAATTCTAGAATCAAATAAAAAAAAATCTTATTTTTCTTATTTTCAGATTACCAACTTCCCGAACTACCTCCACCGCCAAAACTACCACCTCCCCCTCCCGACGAACGGGAACTAGACGAACTACTGTAACTCGAAGAGGAATAAGAAGACGAGGAAGAACTGCTACCGGAAGAATAAGAAGAATAAGATCCACTCCCTGATTCATTGGCAAGTACATAGAGAAAATGCAGAATGAATAGAGAAACATAGGAGAATACGAAGGTCATTGGCGACCATTTGTCTGAGAATCCCAAAAGATAATGTAGGGAAAAACCTGAAGTCCAAACCGCAGCAATCAAAGCATACTTGAGAAATCGATACTTCCAAGATTCAACTTTTATAGAAACAGCCAAAAGATAACCAAACACCAAACAAATAAACCATTGGAGCCAAAGAATCATAGTTTCTGAATCAAAGGAAGGAACTGAATCATTGGCAATCGGCCGAAAAAAATACAATCCAGCTACGAGAAAAAGCCAAAGGAAAAACGCAGAAAAATAATGAAAAGTTGTAAAACCAAAAGAATTTTTTCCTAAACCATAGATCGTAAATAAAATCAATCCTTGGTAAAAGAGGATGTATAAAAATCTTTCTCCATTCCAAAGGGAAAGAATCGTAAAACCTAATGTCAAAAAAGAAAATATATGTAAAAACAAACCCTTGGGAGTTGAATCTATTTTTTTGGCAATTGCATTGAAAAATTTAATGAAAGAATCATCCAAGGCAATTTTTAAGGAATATAAAATCAAACTGATAATTCCAAATACCCAAAACAAAACATTTAAGTCTGCTTTGAATGTATAATTGATAAACGGTATCCAAAACAAAATGGAAAGAAAGGAAAAAAGATAAGAAAGTGGAGACCAAAGCCCGTAGAGTAAATACAAATTGCCTGCAAAAACTCCAAAGCAGAATAAATAAAACACTGCATCGGGAAAAAAATACCAAATGATGGAAAGGACAAATAAACCATACAAAACTCCCATCCATTTTCTCTCTTTGTATATTTTGTTTTCTTTTAGTACATAGTGAATGATGAGAGCTAGGACCAAAATTCCAACGGCAAATCCAATGTTTTTGGGTGTGTTGTCACTCGACAATCCAACAGCAATTCCATCAGGATAATCCGTATTTAAAGCAGGGTTGGATTCAGACGCTCCATACAAAATGGATTCAATTGCCTGAATCCCCGAAACCAAACCCAGGGGTATTTCTCCTTTTTTAAATTCAGGAATCATTACATTACGAATAATTCGATTGCACAAAGTATCTGTTAATGTTTCTTCTAGTCCATATCCAACTTCGATACGAACCTTACGATCCCCCGTAGACAATAAAACTAATACTCCATTGTCTTTTCCCTTTTGTCCTAACTTCGAATTTTCGGCCACAGCCAGAGAATAGGTTTCTAGATTTTCCCCTTCCAAACTCGGGATGACATAAACATATACTTGTGCGGATGTTTTTGTTTCAATCGCCGAAAGAATCTCTGTGATTTGGTTCCTTTCCCAAGAGGGTAGGATTCCCACTTCATCAGTCAGTGGATTTGTGAGTATTCGCACATCTCTTGCGGCAAGGGGAAGAATCCAAACTTGAAAGAAAAAGCTGATGAATAATCCAAAGTGAATCCAATTCTTTCGGGTAATTTTCATGCGACAGAAATTAGCAAACTTGCTATCCTTTGGCAAGTATAGTTTTAGCGTTTTTTCGTAATTGGGTTTCCTTTCACCAATCGAAACATGCGAAAGATGGGACCCATCACATTTTTAAACAAAGGAAAATTGGAAAGTTTGATGAGTTTGAATGTCAATTCTAAGGAATCATTCATTAAAAGTTTCGTACTAATATAAGACTTTGAGGAATCAGACAACCAAAAGTAAACAAGCCCCATTTGTTCCATCCATAATAACTCTGGTAAAATCACAGCTAGGTCTTCTCGAATTTTCAAATTCGATGTTTCTAATGCCTCACGAATCATAGCCACAGCTTCTTCTCGAATGAGAGTACTCTCAGGACTGAATGGTGAGAGGGGATGGCTTGGATCCCCTGCATGCCTTGCTAATACTTGCAAAAAAATTTTATATTCTGAAAAACTTTCTAATTGGGTTAAGATAATGAATTTGAGTCTGGTCTTAAAATCTCTTGTAGTTTTAGAAAACTGTGAGGCAAGTAGTTTGACTTCTATTTGGGACTCTCTGTAAAAATGAAGAACGATCTCTTCTTTTGTTTTGAAATGATAGTAAGTAAGGCCTAAAGAAACTCGAGCCTCTTTTGCAATTCGACGCATGGTAGCGAGTTCATAACCTTCTTTCCGAAACAAGGTAATTGCAGAATTATAAATCCTCTCCTTTGTCACTTCTCGTTTACTCAATGTTTGGTTGGATATTTTTTTGGGGACCGTATTTGGCATAAAACTGAAGATTACTTCCCATCAAATGGAAACGAGAAAGGATCGAACCACAAGTAATTTTTGAACACGTTCAATTATTACAAAAATACCGTTTTTTTTCAAAATTGTATCGAAAATATCCTTGCCTTATATAAGGCAAATTGACACAATTTTATCTTAGAAAATTCAGAGGTGAAATATTTATGATTCGAAAAGGTCTTTTAGCCATTTTTATCACAGTTACTTTGTCGGTTCCCGTTCTCGCAAGTTCCGGTTCTTCTTCAAAACCACTTGCAGGTACCTACCCCATCATCCTTTCTCATGGCCTTTTCGGTTGGGGCGAAAACTCAGGTGGAATCATTAGCATCGTAAACTATTGGGGTGGATCTGACGATTACCTCCGAAGCCAAGGAGCTACTGTATTTGCTCCAGGAAAAACTGCTGCCAACTCCAACGAAGTGCGTGCTCAGGAATTAAAGGCTGCCATCCTTACTTACGCAGCTGCCACAAACTACACTGGAAAATTTCACATCCTCGGTCACTCACAAGGTGGACTCGATAGCCGTTATATGGTTTCCAATTTAGGACTTTCTGGACGCACAGCAACTCTTACCACTTTGAATACTCCGCACTACGGATCTCCGATTGCAGACATTATTAAAACTGTGCTTCCTGGTTGGATCCAACCATTTGTGGCAAGTGTTGTAGAAACTCTTGTGAAAGTAGTTTATGGTGGAACCAACCAACAAAACGCTTTGGCTGCATTGTCTTCTTTAACAAAAGAAGGTCTCACTTCTTTTAACTCTTACACTCCTAACAAAACTGGAGTGAAGTATTTCTCTTACGGATCTTACATTACACTTCCTGACCTGATCCAACACCCTCTGATGGGAATCCTTCACCCAGCTTGTGCTGCTGGTGGACTTTTCCAAGGACAAGGAGCTACTAACGATGGTCTCGTTCCACTTTCTTCTCAAAAATGGGGAACTTGGAAAGGGGGACCTTCTTATGGAATCTTCACTACTGGTGTAGACCACTTACAAGCATCCAACACGCTTCGTTCTGGAAGCCTTTGGTATGATGTAGAAGGTTACTATTTGAATATGGCTTCCAACATGAAGGCAAATCAGTAAGTATTTCCGAAGTTTTTTCGAAAAACCCAAGCACTCGCTTGGGTTTTTTTGTTTGCAGAAGTTTCAATCCATCCTTTACTACGATACCAACTCCCATGAATGTTAAAAATTTACGTTACCTTAGTTACGGCATTGGAGCCTTACTCCTTGTATACATTGCCTTTCGCATCTTTAGTTCGAACCCAATGGAAACTACAAACGATGAAAATCCCAATGACAAAGCAGAATCTTACTTTCGCACACAAAGTGATGGATTCTCAGTGGATCCATTTTATCTAGAATCAGCAAAGACCATCTTTACCGCTGACGGGCAGTTTTTACGTTTCGAGGAAATCCTCACCCGTGCCAAATCAGGAGAGTTAAATTTTATTTCAGAACTTTGGAACTTACGTAGGCAATGTCCCGAAGGAAGCACTCGCGAACAATGTCATGAATACATCAAAGCCTTCATTCAAAATGAATATAATGGAGAAGAGGCCAAACGATTGATTGGTATGTTATCCAATTATTTAAAGTATGAAGAAGCTATGGTTCAATTAGATCCATCAAGCAAATCATACACAAATCAAGAACGCTACGAACAAATCAAACAACTCAGAAGGAAGTATTTTGCCAAAGAAGACGCAGAACTTATCTTCGGTCTCGAAGAAGCCACTGCGGATTTTAGTTTTAATCGAAAGAATTTCCTAGACGAAACCAAAAACTTAAAAGCAGACGAAAGGATTCGTTTATACGAAGACTACCGTAAAAAATCCTTTGGATCCTTTTACAATGCAGTGGCTGCCAGAGAACCTAAGTTTGATAAGTTTGAAACAGAAATGGATCTAAGACAAAACGAACTCTCTAAGTTATCTGGTTCCGAGAGAGAGGCAAAAGAAAAAGAAGTTCGAATTCGTTATTTTGGTAAAGACGGAAACGATCGGATGGAAAAAGTTTTGAAAGAAATGAAAGAAGAAGAGGAAAAAATTTCCAAACTGCAAACAGAAGAAAAAAACTTATTAAAAACTTATCCTAATCTTTCAGAATCAGAACGCGAAAAAAAATTAATGGAACTGAGAATCCAAACCCTAGGCAGTAAGGAATTGGCAGAGGAATATTCAAGAAGAATGGAATATGAGAATTCACTCAAAAATTCCGCAAATTAAGTATCCACTTCTATTACTGATACCAGTTGCTATTCTTTTTGCTCTGGCACTCGAACCCTTCGGATTCACTTCCGCAGGGTTTCTTTGTATCTTTCTACTTCTTTATTTTACCAAACAACTTACGATCACTTCAGGTTGGAAACAAACTTTCGCGGCAACTCTTCTTTTCTCCAGTCTTGTGACTCTTTCCAGTTTCTTTTGGATTTGGAATGCCATTCGGAATATTTCGGGGCATGGAGTTGTCATTTCCTCTCTGCTTTTTTTAGTGTATGCTCTCGTTTCTTTTTATAAGGTAGGGATTATTTTTTTCGGTTCAGTCTACCTCACCAGGTTACGAAACATCAAAGAAACCTATTTCCTTTTGTTTGTTCTTCCCTCTCTTTTTTTAATCTCCGATTGGATTTGTCCGATGATTTTTCCTGTGTATTGGGGGGATTTATTTCGAAACAATATCCTTTGGCGGCAGATGGCAAGACTAGGAACAGAGGTTTTGGGGTTTGTTTCGGTTATATCTGCTTCACTTATTTATCTGATGATTCTAAAATCTGAAAAAGGTATCCGTAGTTATAGCCTATTTCTTCTTCCTATTGTTTGTTTTTTTGCAATCAACTTATACTTTCTTGCAGAAACCATCCCGCAAGGCCCAACCCTTCATTTGGCTTTACTACAACCAAACACAGAATATGCGAAAAGGGAAGTTCAGGAGAACCAGTTGTGGATGACAAAAACCATCCAATCCGTTTATGATATTGGCCTAGAAGCCATCAGCAATTCTCCCAAACCAATAGATTTACTCGTGATGCCTGAATCTGCCATTCCATTTCTTGGAACCCTAGATTCCAAGGATTCCGGATCAACATATAGCAAAAGTTTTACGGATGTCACCGAAAGTTTAGTTCGTCTCAGTAATACGCCTCTTGTTTTTAATGAACTGGTCTCAGACGAAGGATCCAGAAATTCGCTCACCCTACTTCATCCCATCTCTATGGTGTCAGAACGAAGATACAAACAAACCCTCCTCCCATTTGGAGAGTATTTGCCTGGAGAAAAACAAATTCCTTGGCTCCGTTCCCTATTCCCCGAGACAAGTCACCATGTTCCAGGAAAACTAACAGATGCTTTGGGCTTCCAAACCAAAACAGGCGAGACTGTTACATTCAGTCCTCTCATTTGTTATGAAGTCCTTTATCCTGATTTGGTTCGTCAGATGATAGTACACTCTCCATCGGAATTCATTCTCAATCTCACTAATGACTCTTGGTTTGAAAGCCAAACAGAAACCAAACAACATGCGGGAGCAGGAAGGCTTCGTTCGATCGAATCAGGAAGGCCCGTTGTCCGCGTAGCAGTCACCGGTCTCACCACGGCCTATGATCCATGGGGAAGAGAGATGATGGGTGAATTACAAACATTCCAAAAAGCCATTGGGTATTTGGATTTACCGGTAGTCTTAAAGGAAAGAAGCACTCCCTTCCTGAAATTCGGACCGAGTCCTTGGCGAATCGTGGTCATTTTTCTTCTATTTTTTGTATTTTTCCGTAGTCCACCTCGGATACTTCCGAATAAAAAGAAAAATGAAATTGAAATTTAGGTAAGGAAAGAAAGGCTATTCGAATATGGAATGGGAAAAAATACTTCGCGATGCAGTGAAAGAAAACTCTATTAAGGAATTGTATCTCCGAAAGGTACCTTCTTTGAAAACCTGCGAAGATTGGAATAAGGTCGTGGAAGTGGGAATGGTAGACCACAAAACAAAGTATGCTTATTATAAAGGTGGGCTTATTAAATACGGTGAAAGGTTATTCTTTGTTACCCAAGAACGTTTGGATGCAGTTTCTCCCTTTCGCAAATGGGATTTTAAAAACAAAATCAAAGTCACAGATCCAGAACTTACGGTTGGCGAAAAAAAATAAGCCACGTTCTTTCGGACCGATACGTATCCAAAAAAAAAGACCAACATCTGTTGGTCTTTTTTCATTTAAAGGATGTTTTTAAAACCTACCGATTCAATCGGATGATCATGTTTAATTTTTCTGCGATGGCTATCACTTCCATCACCTTTGATTTCTCAATGATAATGCCTGTTGGACTCACTTCTTCCAATACAAACTTCTTCCCTTTGATTTGACCGAGAAGAAGTTCCATCACTTGCGAGTCTTTAGTTCGAAGAAGAACCGAGTCTTCTGTAATGGTTACGATTGGTAAGTTATTGCCCCAATCATCCAGTAAGAAGAGTAAGTTTTGTGCCAATTCCGCTTTAGATGATTCTCGTAAGAAATGAATGAAAGTTTCTTTGTCGTACCCAAGTAGGATACCTAATTGGAAACTATCTTTGGTAAGTAAAAAAGTATACACTCTGTCATAATCTTTTAATTCACAGAATGCTTTTAGTAAATGAATTCCATGTAAAGACACTCGATCAGGGAAAGCAATGATCGAGAAGTCAGGGTTAATGGTGATTCCACCTTTTTCTGTTACTGTAACAAGGGCTTCGTGGTTGAAGTAATGAGCACCAAGTTCCGAGAGGCTAAGATTTCGTTGTGGGTATTCCACTTCAATGAGGCCAAACAGTTGTAAGTAAAAAATTGCGGAGATGATTTCTTTTCGTAGATCAGCCAAATCCTCTTCATAGGTTTTGATTTGGAAGGTAGGAGAAAAAACCAAATGGTCACGAATGATATGAGAAAAAATAACTGAAGTGTTGATCTTTCCATGGGCCATGATGAGTTTTACAGTTTTATCCAAAATTCCTTTTTCATAAAACGGAACTTCGGTTGCTGTAAATACTTCTGCAGGATTGAGGCGACGAGTTCTTGCTTCATTGACTTCATGAATGACAAGTTTCATGATTTCAAAGATATCTTTCTTTAGAAATTCATCTGTATCTTGAACAAGAATCACATTCTCACCTTTGATATCTACATAACCCAAAAGTTTTAAGATAGGCAGTATGAGTTCAATTTGGTAAACCTGGCTCTTTTCAGGGAAAATTTCAATATCAGGAGATAAAAGTTCTGTTTCCGTTCTTTTATGATCCGCTTGTTTGATTTTTCCTGATTTCGCAAGATTCAAACCTTTACGCGAAATATAAGAAATGAGTTTTTTTACGTTTAAGAAAAAATCAAGACCATTGGCAGAAATTTTTTCCTGACGAACTCGCGTGCCTTTTTTTACCGGAGGTAAAATAGGAGAAAACTGCAAATGATCTAAAATCTCTTTCGGGATGACAATGACCCGAATGAATTTATCTTCTACATAATATAAATCACGTACAAGATAAAGAGATGTTAGATGAGGAATGGTTTGTTCAAACCTGCCTCGGTTCACAGTGATGTAGTTACGGATCGTATCCGCTTCAATCACACCACCATGAATGTAAATTTGATGGAGAACATCTTTGTCAAAATCAGAAAGTTCATCAATTAACTTTTGAAGGAATTCTGTCGCGAGTGCATCCTGTAAGAATGTTTCAATGTGTTCGCCTTTTTTGACGCCAACTGCTGTTTTCCATTCTTCTGGAAGTTCTGCAAGAGTTGCTTTGTGTAAAGACTTCTCAATCGAGAATTTGAACTTCTCACCTTTAGGATTTGTCTCTACCTTTATGAGTTTTAAGTACTCATCATAAGTATGGTATTTGTCTAAATTGTTTGTTAGGCGTTCGCGATTCTTTCTTTGGTAAAGAAGGTAGTATTTGCGAAGAACGTTGAGTTCCATCTCCACGTTGATAGGTGGAATGTTGACCTTTCTCGAAATCTCTCCGAGAGTCATTACCCCTTTGTTCTTTAAAATGGATGTTAGAATATTGACTTGTAAGGGAGTGAACTTTTCCAGGATCCCTTTTAGGTAAAACTCGTTCTGGAAAGTCTCCATGAGGCCCAAAATTGTCGATTTTTTGTCCTTTCCCGGGATCTTTTGGATGTTCCAAAGGCTTGCGATTTTTTTGATCTCGTTGAGATCGAGTTTCTCTAACTCTTGGTACAGGACGGTTTCTTGGCTCATGGGTGCGATTTGATAAGTTTTTGTTTGAGACCTATTCCTGCAACTCTATTTCAATTGTAGAAGCGAAGGGTATTTTCTCGTTTCCAATCCCGATTTAGGTCTCAAATTAGGGCGTATGGATTCCCTTTCTGAACTAGTTTCTTTTGGTTGGCAATCAAGCCTTCGAGTCGCCCATTCCAGTTTCGTGTTCACCTCCAAGGCAATTGGGATTCTCACCCAGCTGGCAAAGGGAGAACCCAACCACAGAGAAATCGCCATCACCCTAAGAGAAGCTTTTTCTAATCTCGGAGCCACCTATATCAAATTAGGTCAGTTCATTGCCAGTGCCCCTTCCCTCTTTCCCAAGGAATATGTGGAGGAAATGCAGGCCTGTTTGGACTCCGTCCGCCCCGTCGCATTCAGGGATATCCGTTCCTCCGTAGAACGAGAATTGGGTGGGAAACTGGAATCGTTATTCCATAGTTTTGAAGAATCTCCTCTGGCCTCAGCTTCCATTGCTCAGGTCCATGCCGCCGTAACCAAAGAAGGGCTTGATGTGGTGGTCAAAGTCCAAAGGCCAGATGTCCACCTAACTTTAAAAACCGACATGCAGATTTTAGGTATCCTTACAAAAATTTTAGAGTTCATTGCTCCTGAATTTAAAAAATCTGGACTCACTGCTATGTTCGATGAATTCCAAATTTCTATATTACAAGAAATCGACTTTATTCAAGAAGCAAAGAATATAGAAGAGTTTGAAGAATACTTATTACGAGTAAAAGAATCAAGAGCAAGAGTTCCGAGAGTTTACCATACACTTTCTTCTAAAAAAGTTTTGACCATGGAACGATTCTATGGTGTTCCCATTACCGATGAAGTTGGCCTTCGCAAGTTCACAAACAATCCAAGAAAGGTTTTAAGTGATGCTTTGGAGATTTGGTTCTCTTCTTTATCTAACCAAGGATTTTTTCATGCTGATGTCCATGCAGGGAACTTGATGATCCTAAAAGATGGAACCATAGGTTTCATTGATTTCGGCATTGTGGGCAGGATCTCTCCCAAAATTTGGAAGGGGCTTATGTTATTTACTCAAGGAATTGGAATTGGTGAACCTACGTTAGTTGCTCAAGGTTTGGTTGAAATGGATTCGACTGATAGCGGAGTGAATCCGACCCTCCTTGCAAAAGAATTAGATGCAGTTTTTAATGAATTAGAATCAGTCTATGTACATTTAACTGATAATGAGATGTTTGACGAATCTAGGGTCAACCGAATCATGTATGACATGAAGGAAATTGCCGAAAAAAATGGATTAAAAATTCCTAGAGAATTTGCACTCCTCATGAAACAAATGTTATACTTTGATCGCTATGTAAAATCTATGGCTCCTGAAATCAACCTTTTCCGAGACTCACAGAAATTTGCAATCTCATAAACAAAACAAATGACAATTCAAGATTTAAAAATTGGCGAAATTGCAGAAATCGTTTCCTTAGATTCCGAAAAACTTCCAAAACCTATGTTAACCGAATTATTAGAACTCGGTTTTTTCCCAGGTGCAGAAATAACATTAAAAGATAAATCTCAAATACTCGGGAAAATGATCTGTAGTTTAAGTGGGACCACAATTGCTCTACGGATTAACGACGGGAATGCGATAGAAATTAAATTAAAACAAACATGAAAGAAAACCGAATTTACTTAGTTGGTAATCCCAATTGTGGGAAATCAACACTCTTTAACCAACTCACCGGCCTAAAACAAAAAACTGGAAACTTCAGCGGAGTCACTGTAGAAAAACGGGAAGGAATCTTTAGTTTAGAAGAATCCGAATGGATCATTACCGACTTACCGGGTACCTACGGTCTTGGTGGGATTGCAGAAGACAAAAAAATCGCCTACGAAGTGTTACTGTCCAGAAAACCAGATGAACAAGTCATTTACGTTTTGGATGCCTTAAACTTAGAGCGGGGCCTTCAGTTTTTACTTCAAATCATTGATATGGGTGTTCCCACACTTGTGGTCCTTACGATGAAAGATGTTTTGGAAAAAAAAAGGATCCAACTCGATTTAGAAAAACTCAAAAAATCCATCGGACTCCAGTTTATTTTAGTAAATGCAAAATCAGGAGAAGGAATCGATACCCTAAAAGAAGTTCTTAAAAACCCAAATGCTTTTCAAAAACGTCCCCGTTTATGGACTTGGGGAACAAAAGAAGAGTCTTTTTTAATCTCCGCAAAACAAAAGCTAGGTATTACAACTAACGAAGCAGAATTCTTCTTATCTCAATCTTTGAAGTATTTAAACAAAGACCCTCATCTGAGTGAAGAACGTTACTTCACCAAGTTTCCAGAAGAAACAAAAAACTGGTTACGATCTGCTGTGGAGGGGAAAGGGTATAACTTTTATTACCAAGAAGAAATGATCTATCGTTCCTTCCTGATTAAAAAAGTTTTGGCTGATGTGATCACTTACCCAAAATCCGTTTCTGGTAGTTGGGAAGAGACCTTGGACCGAATTCTATTACATCCAGTTTTAGGGTTTGTTTGTTTTTTTCTTTTGATGGGAGCTCTTTTTCAGAGTTTATTTAGTTTTGCCGAACTCCCGATGGATTTAATTGAATCAGGGATCACAAACTTACAATCATTTGTGGAATCATTTCTTGCAGAAGGCCTTCTTAGATCATTGGTCACTGAAGGAATTATTGGCGGTGTGGGAAGTGTGATTGTTTTTATTCCTCAGATTGCTCTTCTTTTTTTATTCATTGGGATTCTAGAAGAATCGGGATATTTAGCACGCGCTAGTTTTTTAATGGATCGTATTATGGGAAAATTCGGGCTCTCTGGAAAATCTTTTATCCCTCTACTATCCTCGGCTGCTTGTGCCGTTCCTGCCATCCTAGGTACAAGAACTATCGAAAACAAATCTGATCGTTTTACAACGATAATGGTTTCACCACTCGTAATGTGTTCAGCTAGGTATCCTGTTTACATTTTAATTGTTGGAACAGTTTTTAGTTTTCCTCCTGTTTTTGGTATCTTTAATATCCAGGGATTTGTTTTGTTCTCCATGTTCTTTTTGGGAATGGTGACTAGTTTTGGATTTGCTTTACTCTTTCGTAAAACTGTATTCAAAGAAGACGCATCCTATTTTGTTATGGAACTTCCAAGATACAACGTTCCTTCTATAAAAAGTTTATTTCACACAGTATACGGAAAGGTAAAATCTTTTTTATCCACTGCAGGTCAGATCATTTTGTATATTTCTGTCCTTCTCTGGTTTCTCAGCCATTTCCCCGCAGAGAGAAAAAATAACGAATGGAAAACAAGTCCGATTGAAAGTTCTTATATTGGAACTATTGGGATAGTGATGGAACCTGCCATTGAACCACTCGGTTTTGATTGGAAAATTGGGATTTCTATCCTTACCTCTTTTGCAGCCCGGGAAGTGATGGTGTCCACCTTAGCCGTATTATACGGATCTGAAGACAATGAAGAAGGTGAATCTTTACGTTCCACACTCCGCACAGAAACAAGAGCCGATGGGAGTCTCGTTTGGACACCACTTTCTGGATTATCGCTTTTAGTATTTTTTGCATTTGCAAGCCAATGTATGTCAACCCTTGCCGTCACCAAAAAAGAAACAGGAACTATCTTTTGGCCAATCGTGCAGTTTTTATATATGACAATCCTTGCGATTAGCGCATCCTTTCTCATTTTCCAATTGGGAAAAATTTTAGGATTTTCTTAATTTGCCGACAATGAAGGAAACGAGGGCAACTTGGATTTTAATATTGGATCAAAAACTCTAACTAGAAAGTCAGAACCATATTTGGTGGCTGAAATTGGCCTAAACCACAATGCTGATTTAGAAATTGGCAAACGAACCATTGCCAAAGCAAAAGAGTCCGGAGCTCATGCAGTCAAATTCCAAACCTACAGAACGGAAGAGTTTATCGATTCCTCCAACACGGAAGTCAAATTTCTTTTTGATATCTTTAAACAATATGAATTAAGTGAAACCCAACACAAAGAATTTCAGAAAACAGCTCTAGATTTAGGCCTTGATTTTTTTTCGACTCCACTCTGTGAATCCGCAGTAGATTTGTTATGTGGGCTGGATGTTCCAGTTTTAAAAATTGCCTCAGGTGACATTGTCAACCTCCCCTTACTTAGAAAAACGGTCCAATCGGGAAAACCATTGATTGTATCCACGGGGGCGGCTTTACCAGAAGAAGTAACAAGAGCCATTTCGTTTTTCCAAAACAACCAAACGGAAGTTTGTTTACTTCATTGTGTATCGATGTATCCTACACCTTTAAATAAAGTAAATCTTCAGTCTATTCCTTTCTACTTAGATACAACGGACTATGTAGTAGGATTTAGCGACCATTCCGATGGAAGCTTAGCATCTTCTGTAGCTTGCGCATTAGGTGCAGTCGTTTTCGAAAAACATTTCACATTGGATCGGAATTTAGAAGGACCGGATCATGGAATTTCTATGGATCCTAGTATGTTTTCGAAACTGGCTAATGACTTAAAACTAAGTTTTGAAATGGGTGGGAAGTATGGAAAAAATACTCATTCAGAAGAGACCAGTGGTTGGTTCTATGGAAGACGTTCTTTGTATAAAAAAGGAAATTCTATCTTAAGTCTAAGACCAGCACTGCACACAAAAGATAAAAATGTTTTGGATTCTTGGGAGATTCAAAGAGTGGGAGATCCTTCTGGACTCCCAGAAGGACCGGTCCGATTATCACCTACTTCCAAGTAGGTGATCAAATCAAATTACATCTTTTGGATGATTTGTTCCAGAAGAGTCTTTAAAAAGATTGGATTTGGTGTTCCACTCTCAATTTTTCTATCGTTGATGTAGAGGGAAGGAGTGGATTGAATATTCAACTTTTCTGCTTCATCAATTTCTGCATTCAATTGGTTTTGTGCTTCCTTAGATGCCATACATGCCTTCAAAGAATTAACATTAAGTCCAATCGCATTTGCTAAATTCACAACACTAGATCCAGTGTGAGCCACTCCTTTTTCTAAATTATCATAAAGCCCACGATACATTGGTTCGAACTTCCCTTGTTTGTCGGCGCATATTGCTGCAATGGCAGCTACACAAGAAGTAGCACCAGGCCTTGGTTGTTGCATGAGACGGTTACATGTTCCATCTAAGGGAAAGTTTTTATAAACAACTCGAACCATTCCATCGTATTCAGAAAGAACAGTATGTAAAATATGGCTTGTATGCAAACAATGTCCGCAGTTATAGTCTGCGTATTTAACAATCGTTATGGGGGCATCTTTTTTGCCAATAAAAGGAGAACCTGCTACTTGGATTCCAAGAGTTGGTTCTTGGAAATAAGCTGCAATTTTGGATTGGATTTCTTTTGAGTCCATTCCTCGTGAGGTAGCTAAAGTATTGGAATTGGATCCACTCACCCACATTTTACTTGAGGCATATCCTAAAGAAAAACTAAAAAAGTAAACGAGTCCTAAAGTTGTAATTCCTTCTTTGATTGCCAAAGGAAAGTTGAGGCTCGGTTTTCCTTCTGTTTTCCAAAGTAGAAATAAAATGCCAAGAAGGGCAATGGTGACAAGATAAGTGACAAAACAAAGTTGGCAGATGGTTCCGATAATCCCCACTGAAATTCCAAATAAAACCAAATCAAAAATCAGACCCAAAACCAAAACGGGGAAAAGCAGAGAAATAAATTTAGAAACTTCTTCGTTTGATTGGGCTCTCGTTACCAAAAAGAAAGTATACGTAAGTAATCCATAAAACCCAAATCCAAGTAAGGCGATTGGAACATTCCCCAAAAAAGGAACCCCCGGAATTGCCGAATAAGAACTCTCTGCCACTTTCAAACAGGAGTCTCCTCCACCTAATGCGGAACATGCGGAATTGGCTACATTTTCTGTGCCAAGGCCAAAGTATTCAATTGCCAATAGGAAAGAGACAATGAGTCCAATGACTCCACCGATCACCCCTGCTAATGCTAAATTCTTACGATTCATCAATTTTCATTCCTCTTCTTACTTAGAATCCTGATACTTTCTTTTAGGTCTAATTTTCCTTCATAAATGGCCTTTCCAGTGATGGCTCCAAAGAGCTTCCCCTTAGAGGCTTCATACAAATCCACTAAATCCTGAGTTGAGGAGACCCCTCCCGAAGCAACTAACTGCAAATCGGGGAATAGGGACAACAACTCCAAATAAACCGCAGTGTTTGGTCCTGCCATCATCCCATCTTTCGATATGTCAGTAAAGATCACATGGCGGATGCCCATTCCATACATCGACTTTAAAAATTCAGTGTATTTGATTCCAGAGTTGGTTTCCCAACCTTTGGTTCGAACGAATCCGTCTTTGGCATCCACACCGATCACAATTCGATCCGGGCCATAACTTCTTAAGCCCTCTTCCACAACCTTTGGATCTTCTACAGCGACGGTTCCCAAAATAAATCGAGAGACCCCAAGTCCGTCATAAAATTTCATATTTTCTAAAGACCGAATTCCGCCACCTAACTCTAGCTCTACGGAACATTTGTCTTTGATTTTACGGATGGCTTTCTCGTTTTCCGACTTTCCAGTTTTGGCTGCGTTTAAGTCCACAATGTGAATGAGAGTGGCACCTTGTTCTTCAAAAACTTGGATCATTTTTTCCGGTTCGGAAGAATACACAGTTTTTTTGGAATAATCGCCTTGGAGTAAACGGACAGCTTCGTTGTCTAAAAGATCTATAGCAGGTAATACTAACATATTAAAGTTCTATAAAATTTTTAAGGATTCCTAGTCCCGTTGTATCTGATTTTTCAGGATGGAACTGGGTTCCAAATACAGTTTCTTTTTCCACAACCGCAGGAAAGGATTCCCCGTAATAATGGCAGTTAGCTGTGATATCCAACCGGTCTACACCCACAGGCCGGTAGGAATGGATAAAATACATAAAGGATTCGTTTGGAATCCCTTTCAGTAATTTTGTATTTTTGGCCTTGATATCAAAGAGTTTGTTCCAACCCATATGCGGAACTTTGAGGTTAGCTTTCCCTTCAAATTTTCGGATTTTTCCACGGATGAGACCAAGGCCAGGAATGGTTGTTCCCGTTTTCGAAGTTTCATCCGAATCCTCGAATAACACTTGATAACCGATACAAATTCCTAGCAGTGATTTTTTCGCATCCACATGTTCTTTTAAAACAGAAGAAAATCCCGCTTCGTTTAAGTTCTGCATCGCTTTATCAAAATGCCCATCTCCAGGCAAAATGATTTTATCAGCTTTTTTGACTTTTTCGATATCACTTGTGAACTCAAAATCGTTTGTGTATAAGGAAACTGCTTTGAGTAAGGAATGGATATTTCCCATTCCAAAATCTAAAACTACAATCACTCCAACATACCTTTTGTAGAAGGGATTTGATCACTTGCGGCAGTATCAATAGCGATTGCTTGACGCAAAGCCTTACCCAGTGCCTTAAAAATAGATTCATGGATGTGGTGGCGATTTTCTCCGTAATGAACCACTACGTGTAAATTCATCTTGGCATTGAGCGCAAATTTCTGAAGAAACTCGAGTGTTAGTTCTGCGTCGTAAATTCCAAATTTCCCATCGATTAGCGGGCCCGTGTATTTAAAATAAAACCTTCCGCCCAAATCCACAGCAACTGTGGTGAGGACTTCATCCATAGGCAAGGTAAAATGACCGTAACGAAAGATTCCTTTTTTATCACCTAACTGAGTGTGGATCATTTGTCCCATAAGGATGGCGGTGTCTTCCACCGAATGGTGGCAATCGATCCCAATATCTCCTCTGAGTTTGAGATCCATATCAATCAGTCCATGTTTGGAGATATGAGAGAGCATATGCTCAAAAAACGGGATTTCTGTATCAAACTGGTAGACCCCGGTTCCTCGGACGTTTAGGTCGAGCCGGATGTCTGTTTCGGATGTCTTTCTTGATTCCACCATATTCCTAGCATGTTTGGTAGAAAACCCAGGTGTCAAGAGAGAATGTGGGGAGGTTTAGGAAGCGAGACCCAAAACCCCTGCCAAATCATACCCAACAAAAACCCAGAAAAAATAAACCATAGCGATAACTGAGAAAATAAGAATGCGTTTCCAATGTTCCTTCAAACAAGTCCCTCTATGGAAACCAACAACTAACGTAAGAAATCTTCTCAGTTTTTTAGGGAAATCCTGTGGATTTTAGAGGAAAATCGGGAGAACCTTTTATTTTCCAAAACGTTGGTTAAACATTCGTACAAGCTCCGAAATGGAATCTTCTACGTACTTAAAGTGTTTGGGTTTCATAGGATCCAAAGGCATCATATCATGAATTTTTTTATAACGGTCAAAAGACTCACGAACATATTCCAAATACTTCTGACTCGTAATACCATACCGTTTGAATATAGATTCGTTCTCTAGGAACATCCTCTTAAAATCATCCGCATAGGTTCCATCATTTAGGAAATAGAAACGAAGGTCAGTCTTTGCTTGCGAAAAAGCTATGTCGATATTAGTAATGAATTTTGAAGATTTAGCAGAGTCTGGAGTTGTTTCTGGACTCTGTGCTGACAATTTTGCAGCGGCTTGTTCAATTGCTTTTTGTTCCGAACTACGTTTTTCTTTTTCGAATTCTTTTGCTAATTTTTCGCGTTTTAGAACCTCTTCTACTGAGGATTTCTTATCTACAGGCATGGTTTTCATTATCCCCATCTTAAAAGACTGTCAAGGAATTAGACGAAAAATTATTCTTTTGCCTTTCGGAATGCACAATTTACCAACCATTCACAGCGCAAACAAATCGGATCCTCGGTGTTATACGTAGACGGAGGACAAATATTTGCGTCTGCAACTTGCATTCCTTGTAAATAATTTATTACTGATGAGTTGTCTTTTTTAGAATGAATCTGACCGAGAACATTTTCATTGATTTTTTTTTGATCCAGAAAAAGATCCTCAATGACTTGTGGTTTGGCTTTGGACTGGATTTTGGTTTCTCTAGGTGATTCCCATTCCAAACCCGGAATGTAAGGAAGGCTTCCTGGTTTGATTTGTTTTTGGAAAATTTTGTAAAGGAGTAAAGCCGTGAGCGCCCCACCCAAATGGCAGGTGTTCGAGATGGCTCCATTCCCAATTTGAGAAATCAGGTAACCAATGACAAGAGAGACCCAAACCGCATTTTTAGCTTTCACTGGAAAAATAAATAAAAGTAGTTCTGCATTGGGATAAAATATACCAAAGAGAGCAAGAAGACCAAAAAGAGCCCCAGAAGCACCGATGGTTTGAGTCGTCATCGATTCTAAAAAAGGAATATTCCCACCGAGCACCTCGTTCAGATATGCTGACAGAACCACAAAGATACCTGCCCCAATTTGAGAGGCAAAATACAAAATAGTAAATTTTGCCTTCCCAATGATTGGGATGATATTGGTTCCTAACATGTACATCCCATACATATTCACAAGTAAATGAAATGGAATGAGTTCTACCGCATGTAAAAAACCATAAGTGAAGACTTGCCAGATGGCACCACCTAACACGAAATCAGGTGTTAATCCAAATCGATAAATTAACTGTTGGTTAGCAAAGTATTGAAGGAAAAAAATTAAACAATTGATGATGAGAATTACATTCAGGGGATGAAGGATGGGATTCCCAAATAAACTAGGACTCTGGCCTCGATTTCTAGACATGTAACCTCCAGAATTTAGATGGCTTGGAAAGAAACAAGGGAAATAAAAAAAGGGGGAATCCTTTCGGAAAGCCCCCCCGGGAGTGACTTAAGGTAAAATCAGGCAACAGACCCTACCTTGATTATCAATCATTTCTACCATCGGAATTCCGACGTTGGGGCTTAATAGACCTGTGAAAAAAATTAGGCGATTTTTGAAAGGGAATACAAAGCTTCCCTGTTCAGAATATCAATGCGGTTTTTGTCGACGGAAATGAATTCACGAGCTTTGAGGTCGGAGAGAGCACGAACCAATGTTTCGGTTTTAGTTCCGATAAAGGTAGCAAGGACATCACGAGTCACTTTTAGCTCCACTTGGTTTTTTCGACCCTGGGCATTGTCCAAAACGATGAGAATTTCTGCTAATTTTTCGTGAACCTGCTTAGTGCCTAGAGAAACGACATGTTCCTCCATCTCCTGCCATTCCTTCGCCATTTGCCGGAAGACTTCTTTCTGGAAGTTGATATCATCCGCCACTAAGGCTTCGATGAGCTCACCTGTGATGTAACAGGCGTGGGTGTCTTCCACTGCGACTACATTGTGGTGTGAAACTGATTCAGAAATACAATCCCGAAATCCGACCCAATCTCCCGGTCCACTCAAACGTAAGGTTTGTTCTTTTCCACTGGCGAGTTGGACATAACTGCGGACAAGTCCCGACTTGATGAAGAAAAAGCCATCTGCTTTGACCCCAGAGGTCACTAAGTGTTTTCCCCTAGGAAAGATGGTAAAGTCCTTTCCTTCATTGATCCTTTCAATGGTTTCATGTGCAGCACAGTGCAGAACATTGTGATTTTTATAATCACAAGCAAAACAATCAGGATTGAGTGGAAGATCCGCCATTCAGCTTCGGTGTAACCTCTTAAGAAACCCTTGTCGAGTCATAAATTTAGAAACCTTCTAAATTTTTCATTTGCCAGTAAACTTTGGTTCCCTCTTTTCTAGGATACTTTTTATCGTCTCTTTAAAGTCGTCCGAAATAAAGTTTCGGGCTTGGGATTCTGCTTCTTTTTTTAGAGCGCTATCTAGCTGTTTCCAGGAGTATAAATTCTTCTTTAATTCTTGTAAGGCGAGTGGTGCGGCTTTTGACAAAGATAAAGCAAGGTCCATAGCGCGTGCATACACTTCTGTTTTAGGCACGCAATCAAGCGCAAGCCCACAAGTTTTTGCAAACTTACCATCAAAAGTTTCTCCAGTGAGTAACAATCTCCCACCCAAACTCTTTCCAAGCAGTTCTGGAGAAAGAAAACTAGAACCCATACCCGGATGAATTCCGAGTCTTACAAAGTTAAAGGAATACTTTCCTTCTTCTGCAAAAATTCTTAGATCACAACCAAAGGTTAAGGAAAGACCTGCTCCAATCGCATGTCCATTGACGGCAGCAATGACAGGAACAGGTAATTTACGCACTGATAAAAAGAAACCATAGAACTTTCTCATATCACGTCTGTTTTGCGAGAACGATTTTTCAGAAAAAGAGCGTAACAAATTTAAGTCACCACCGGCACAAAACACATCGTTGCGACCAGAGATGATCACAACACGCGGTAGGACTTTTTCTTTTTTAATGGAATGGATTACGTCGGCAAACTCTTCCCCCATTTTCCAGGTCATGGAATTGCGGGAAGTGGGATTGTTTAAGAAGATGGAAACAATTCTTCCATCTTCGGTTTCACGGGATTCAATTTTTAGGAATTCATACTCTTTGGATTCAAATCGCGATTTCATCTATCTGAAAGGATTCGTACCAGGCTTTATCTTGTAAAGATAAAGGTTTGTTCCCGATCTCCATATTTTCAAAGTAGTTGAGTAGGATTTCTAGGTGTTGGGTTTCCAAATTTTGATTCGGAAGAGCGGCATCGATTCCTTTACTCACCAAAACTTCTGCTCTAATTTTGTCTTTGTAATGGTCCGGTTTTCCACTAAAGATCAAATGAGCAGAGATTAGGTCAAAACGGATGGTATCTACGATTCTCTGGAGTGACTCTTCCGATTCTAAAAAATAACGTGAAGCCACTTCGGTTTGGAAATAATCTCCCCAAGTGATGAGGTCTGGAACAGATCCAGTGCGTTCCAAAATCTTCTTTTGGGTTTCCTCATCTGTATATAAGGAACCAGCAAATCGTTCCACAATCGTATGCAATTCGGTTAGGATGGCTAATTTCTCCGGACTAAGAAGCCCTTGTCGGATCATCGGTATAAGTTCAGGATTTACATGTTTTGGGAGAGTTAGTTCCATATACTTCCCATTTCGGCGAATTCTGTCGTTTCCTTGCACATTTTCCTCACTTGAAAATCGATTTTTGCCTCTAGGAAATCGATAATTTTAGTATGGCAATCGGCAGAACAGATTCGATGCAGGAACTCATAACGATCTTAGAATCGTTATTTGAAGAAACCATCATTGGATCGGATGTCAATATCGTAAAACACCTCTTTTACTACCTGAAAGCCGATAACAGAGAATTTGAATTTATCTACGAAGACGAAACTATCGTTGCTGCCGTAGAGGAAATCGAATCTCATACTGTTACTCTGATGATTCCCGATTTAGTAGAAAAAGGGTCAAGGCGGGCCCGAGTCCGTTTTGAAGTGATGAATATCAACTACCAATTTGAGGTAGTGATTCTCGACATCCAAAAAGAAAAAACAGTCATCAAAACTCCCACCGAGTTACAGTCCTACCAATTAAGAACAAACAAACGGATTCCCGTTGATGATTTGTTTATGAATTTTATTATTTTATTTCGAAGTTTGACCGGTGGATCTCGTGAAGTGGGAAAAAACCTCTATGCCGAAAGTCGATTCCCCCACCTAATGAAAGAAGTACGAAAAGATAGACCAGACAGCAAACTCATCAACGTAATGTTAACCGAGGCTATCGAACGAATTTCCAAAGACTATGAAATTCATTTTTTTCAACCAGAAGAAAAACTCAATGAATATGAAGACTTTGTAAAAAAAACAATTCTTCGAACTGGTAAATCCCTTTATATCTCTGATTGTAATCGCATTACTTCTTATATCAATGACACACAAGACGATGTCCTCTTTAATTACCATAACGAACACAAAGAAATGGCAAAGGAATTTGGGGAAGAGTTTGCTTTGGATTTTTTTGAATCCATGCGTAAACACGAATCTCGCGACTTTTATGTTTCTTATGTAATCACACCCATTCGGTTGTATGAGGATGTGGTTGGGTTTATTAAAGTCTATTCCACTGCCATGGAACGGTTTACCATCTCCCAAAACCAAGCAGTGTATATCTTTGAGTTAGCAGAAATCATCAGCTATGTATTCACAAAAATTGCCATCCAACATGGAAGTTATGAAACCATGCAATCGACCACAAAGGTTGTGGATATTTCTCTCGATGGCCTTCTATTTGAAATTTATGACAAACGTCTGTTTCAATATTTGAAACGACACAATATCATCAAAATGTTTATTCCATTAAACAAAGAACGTACCATGATCATCCGAGGGGAAATCATTCGATTTTTAGATCGTGGAGATCATTACCACCTAGGGGTAAACTATTTCAGCTCTGCCCCAGACGATATGTTGCATTTAGAATCTTATCTTTTTGAAAAGAGTATGAAAATTCTCTCAGAGTGATCCCGATCCCGATTGTTTTTCTGCCAACCGGATCGCATTTAATAAATCTTCTGACAATGTAGTTTCCCCAGTATAGTAGAGGCGTAACAATTTCCCATGTTCTACAAGTTTGTCTCTGTATTCAGTTTCTTTGATAGAACCACGAGTTTCTTTCCATTTTAGGTGATAGAACTCACAAGCCAGTTTATGAAGGTAATAATCAGACTTTCTTAAAGAGTAGGCTTTCTTTAAATATTCTTCAGAACGTTCTGCCCATTCCTCTCTTTTTTTCCTGCCATCCACACCAGTATCTGACATATTCGAGTGGAGAAGATTTAAAAAAGATGTTTCAAAACTATACAACCAAACTTCATAATTTTTGGGATAAAGGTTTCGCGCTTCTTTTGCCACTTGAGGCATAAGTTCTAATTGTTTTTTATTTTCTTTTCCCTCTACTTTGAAATAGAAAGTCAAAAATCGCATATAATCCAAAAGAAATAACAATCGTTCTTGGGCATTAGAAAATCGTTCCCTATTTTTCCAAGCCATTGAATATTCAAAGGCGGTAGACACATACCCTTCCCCATCCTTCCAATGTGCTTTCCCAAGCGCATAATGAGAATCAGGGGAACCTTGATCAAGAGATACCGAATGTTTGTACATTCGAAGAGCTTCTTCCATTTGGCCTTTCGCAAAATAATGATCACCTTGTTTTTTGGCCATAAACGCTTCATCGTATTTGGTTGTATCAAGTAACCGAGCGGCCGTTACTGGACGATCTTCAATCAAACGAAGATATCCTTCCCCTCGGACTTGCCATCCAAAAAAAGTGGTTTGGTATACGGATTTTACAGTAATCATTCCCACAATGTTCCCATCTCGGAAAGTTTTGTGGTCTTGGTTCTTTTCTAGTAGGTATAAAATTTGTCCGACGCGAATTCCCTTAGGATCTGCTACTTTGATCGTAACTGTATCAGGTCTTGTATCCACTTCCAATTCTTGGGAGAGTGTATCTACTTCATAATAGCTGGCTTTTTCGATTCCTACGACCTCACCCACAACAATCATTCGGAGTGGGTCAAGAGAGGCTTGGCTACGGAAGGCAAATGCCAATCTGTCCGAAGAGGATTGTGCAAAGGTAACCGTCACAAGAAAGGTGCTAAGTAGAAAGGAACGGAACATCTGATTTAAGGATCGACCAAAAAAGATTGTCTCGTAGAAGAAAAAAGGAAATTCCCCACCATAAGGTGGGGAAAATTTAGAAAATTAACGTGGCCGAAATTCTAATCGGAACCTACCTTCTCCCACTTGTTCCTTCGAATAAAGAATTTTTCTATGGACCCCATTGATATAGTCATCCACCAAGTTTCCATAAAAAGGACTGGCTAGGTTTCCACTGTTTCCAATAGGAAGTTGGGTGACCGACTCTTCAAAACGACCATAGTCAATCACTCGCCTTTTGGAAGGTCCAGCAGTGGCAGTCCAATCTTCCTTCATGAGTTTGTATTTCAAATTGTTCACAACCTCGGCCCCACCTGCTGCGGGAAGGGGTCCAATATCAAAAATCCCACCTATCACTGGCAATACGCCAAGAGGATGTGGATGTTTGATTTTATATAGATTTTTCCAAGTCCAAAGACTTGGCGAGGCAGATAGATGTTTTTCCAAATACCTTCCCGTTTCCTCAATTGACCTTTTCAAAATATCTTCTCTTGATTCAGTGATTCCTTCTGTTCTTAGGTCGTCCCAAAAAGTCGAATCAGGGTTACGGACAAAACGCCGGTATGCATTCCAATATTCAGCCATATCTCCATATAACTCAAAATTGGCGGGTCCCATTTCATCGATTAACAACTCACGAAGAGTGATATAGAAGAAAACATCATAAACAGCTGCACCTTGTGATTCTGGGAAATGTTCAAAGTTCCAAGTTTTTAAGATCCCTAATACCTTTTTCCCATTCGGTGTTTTGGCATCCTTAACAGTGGATAAAACTAGATCTAAATACTCGGGTGCAAAGGAAGAGACCGTATCGTTTTGGATGGCTGCAAGTTCTTCCAAACTCCATTTTTCTTTTGTTTCCAAAATTCCAACTAACCTTTGAAAACGATCCGGCGGTTGCCAGTTGCCTTCTGGTTTTCCAAGTCCTGGAAGGGATTTGTTTGTCACTTGGTTATTAGCAGTGACAATGATTCCATTTTTAGGGTTGATGATCTTTGGATTGTTCTTTGCCGGAACATAACCAATCACATCGTTTTCTCCCGTAGAACCCTCTAAAATTTTGCGTGAATTTCCAGACTTTAAAATCGGGAACCTTCCTACAGCGTAGTAAGCAATGTTTCCATTTTTATCCGCATAACTAAAATTAAGCCCAGGGGCACCAATCATAGAAGATGCCGAATCTAGTTCTGTGAATGATTTTGATTTTCCCATTTGAAAGAGAACATCCAGGAGTGGGTTTTGTAAATGGTGGTGAGCCCAGTACAAACTGACTGGTCGACCTTTGAATCCTTTGATATGTTCTGTAATGAGTGGGCCATGGTTTGTGATTCCCACTTCAAATGGAATTTCTGTACCATCTTTTTTACGAATGGGATCGCGGTAGTAAGTCAAATCCTTCCAACCAGCTCCAGTTTTGAATTTGTTTCCATCAATGGTTTCCAAATACAAATTCACATCATCTTGTTCCAACATGGTTAGCCCCCATGCCTTGTCTCTGTTATGTGCAATGAGGGGAAAAGGAATGATGGATAAAAAGTATCCGTAGTTTTCATATCCAGGGTATTCAATATAAGCTTCATACCAAGCACCAGGATTGGATAATGCAATGTGTGGGTCATTGGCAAGAACGGCCCCACCACTTTCTGATCGACTCGGTCCCACAAGCCATGAATTACTTCCTTCCAAAGGCTCAATTGGCAACTGGAGTTGATTCACAAAGGATACAAGTTGTTTTAGATTGAGCACATCGGATCCGCTTGTAAGGTTCTGTTGGTTTGGTTTTAGGGAATGGTTTTGACTTTGGGTATGGATTGGATTTAAATTTTTTAAATCTAGATTCTGCGCCAACTTTTGAACATCGGGTTGTGTTTCCAAAATGGTAGCATTTTTCTCAAAGTCATACCTCGGGAAAAGTTCGCTCGCGGAACGACCCTTTAACTCTGATTCCATGATTGTGTACAAACTGTCCGATTTGATTCCTTCTGCAAAAGAAAAACCCATATAAAACAGGAAGGAAATGGCGTCGACCCGATCAAATGGTTTTGGTTTGATCCCAAGAATTGTGTATTCGATTGGCAAATTGTCTTCGGAGAGAAAATGATTCACCCCTTCCAAAAACCAATCCAACTGGTTCCATGCTTCTGGATAAATATGTTCCTTTTGGTTGGCATATTCTTCTGCTGTTTTTTTCAAAAGGAGAGACTTTAAAAACTGATCAGTCGGAATCAGTTTTTCGCCAAAAATTTCTGTGAGTTCCCCTTTGCCAATCCGCCTTTGTAATTCCATTTGGAAAATTCGATCCTGGGCCATCGTATAACCTAAGGCAAAGTAGGCGGACTTGGCATCGCCAGCAACAATGTGAGGAATTCCGGCACTGTCTCGAATCACAGTCACCTTGGATATGATTTTGTCAGAAACAATCTCTCCTTGGTAGTTGGGAGCTTTTAATGATACAAGTCCCCAAAACAAAAAATGTAAGGAAACAGGAAGGGTGAGGATAAAAAGCAGAAAGAGACTTAAAAAAGGTCTCTTTCTTGTAAAGGTTTTTACTTTATCTAACATAAGTTACTGCAATGATTTAATTTGACGAATGCGATTTTGTTTGTCTGCCGAATCCCAAGCTGCATTCGAGAAGGATTCCACTTTATAATACTTTGTTTTGTATTCATCCTTATAGGGGATGACAAGTTCACGGTCTGGTTCTGTTGTTTTTGCCGCTTGGATTTTGCGAAGTCCTTCGGCACCTTGATTGAACCACTCCGGATCAATTGGTAAATTCACACGGTGTCCACGAAAGGATGTGGCTAAATATGGCCCGTCTAAATCTTTATCACGAAGGATCTTTCCATAAAAAGTAAATTCTACTTCGTTAGAACCGGAAACCAAATCTCCATCAAATACTGAATAGGCGACATACTCTCCATTCTTTTCGTCCTTTAAATTCGCTTCCAAATGGTATTTCCCTTTTTTATAGACATTCACAACCGCTCTTACGATGAGAGAACCATCTTGTAAGGAATCAGAAAACACTCCATTAAATTCTGCAGGGATGGATGGACTGGAAAAAAAACTAGAGGTTAAAGTTGTTTTAAGATTCTCTGGCCCATAAGTAATTTCTGCAACGAGAGACATTTGACCCCAATCTGGTTTTTGTGGTTTCCAAGAAAAAGTAAAAATGTTATCTCCTCTTGTTTGGTCTCCATCTGTTCCGTTATCATTGACGGATGCACTAACAACTCCAAACCTTTGGCCTTCCCATTCTTTAAATACTTGGTGCGAATCGATAGATACCTTCACACGGTTTCTCGCTTTGTCGCGACACTCTAAAGTTACATACATCATGTCTTTGTTTCCAATGACGGCCCAAGTTTTGGGTTGGAATAGACAAACATAACCTGTTGGTTCGTTCGTTTTTGGATCAATGGAATAGTCGGGAGAGGTTTCGATGATGAAAGGAAATGCTAAATCATGATTTAAAATAGACATAGGTCTTGAAAACGGAGGGTATTCCGACCATTCTAAATACTTTTCTAAAATATATTCCGGTGTGGCTCCATCATCTGGAATCCCACCAGCAGAGTCAGAACCACTACTAGAAGCATCATCACCTTGCGTTGGATCAGAGCTACTTGCCATCCGTTCTTGTCTGGCTTTCTCTCTAGCATCTTGATCAGAACCCGCATTATCCTTAAATAAAAAGAAGATAAGGCCAATAATGACCAATATAACAACTGCTAGATACACACCGTATCTACGAATTAAATCCATACGCTCCCATCCTTTTGTTTTGTAAAACGGATAAGAGCCTTGTCGGTTTTGGAACCATGTAAAGTAAAATTTAAATAGAAAGAAGACTCGCAACCGTCTCCGAAATCATACTTCGTGTTGGCACTGGCATGGATTTCCAATCTTCATAGTAACGATACACTGATTTTGAATACTCTGGAATGCCTCCAAACCGTTTATAACCTCCAAGTCCTGCATTATAGGATAGTAAGGCTGCTTCCACAGAATCAGTTCGTTCGAAAAGATAATTCAAATACAAGACACCAAGATACAAATTAGTTTCTGGATCATATAGGTCTTTTTCAGAAGAAAACGAGATTCCTTCTTTTGTTGCCAACCACTTCGCTGTTGCCGGCATCACTTGCATCAGGCCGAGAGCACCCTTATGGGACTTGGCCCGTTTATGAAATTGAGATTCTGTGTGCACTAGGCCTACCAAAAATCCCAATTTGTCATAACGTTCGTGTTTCTTACCTGCCGGCAGACGTAGATTCAAAGAGGCGCGTTCCAAAGCAGAAACAAGTTCCGATCTTTCTCTGGCAGATAGGCTCGGACGGTATTTGGCAATGTAGACTTCCAATTTTCTTTTGGAAGATTCGTTTCGAACACTTAGGCCTGCCGAACTAATCTTACCATACGATTCGGTTAGGAACATTAGAGCAAGAAAGCAGGTTCCTAGGATTTGGATGAGTGAGTTTTGTTTTCGCATTGGGTCCTCTAACGGGAGAATTCAATTGTGCATTGCACAACAAGTCCATGATTTCCAGCGACTCCCCGGCGGCAATCCAAAATTTGTGCGGCGCACAAATTAAATCTGCCAGGAAAAACGAAATGCTTGCCTAAAGTCAAACATCAGGGATATCTGGATTGCTTGGCTCCCTTACTGAATCTTTATAGTTTTTTCTATTTTGGGCTCTGTTTGGTGAGCGGGATTGCCTTTGTTTATTTTATGTCTCGAAAGGAGGATCTCACTCCTACATTTCGTGGCCTGCTTGTTCCGCTGTTCTGTCTTTTTTTCTGGTCTGTGGCTTGGTCGATTTGTAATTCTTTCGTTTCGCCTTGGACGGCCTATGTTTTTGTTTTCTTAAAAAACCCAGTCATATTAGTTTTGGGGGTAGCCTCCTCAAATCTTGCCTTCGAGTTTCAGGAAAATAGTTTTCCACGTTGGAAAATCTGGAGCCTTAGGATCCACATCCTACTTGCAGGTTTGGCTATCCTAGCGAATGGGATCGGATTTTTTTACAGGGAAATCCATTTTGATCCCAAAATGGAATTTTATGTTCCAGACCAAAACTCACCCTCAACAATTGTCCAACTTTCGATCATTTCCATAGCCGGTGTACTTTGTTTGATTCTCGGGAATACGATCGCAGCTTTGACTGCAAAATTTCTTCGCTTTCAAGGAGCCAAAAAAAGAAATACAGGAGGGTTCCTTTTAGCCATCCTTGGAATTCTTTCATTAGCATTTGCTGATATTTTGGTAGACCTAAATTATTTTAGCAAACCAACATTCTTATTTTTACTCACTAACCTAACAATCATTATCATGACTATTCTTGTGTTGGTGTCACTCAACCAAGAAACCATCCCATCTACAGTTGGATTCAAAATCATGACTTTCAACTTAACCGTTTTATATTTGATACTCTCTATTGTTGCTAATTTTTTATTCAATCGGTTTCGAGTAGACTTTCAAAATGAAATGAGTAGAGAGAAACATAGTATCAAAACACAATTGGAATCAGGGACAACCTTTCCCTTTGTTTATCTTTCTGATTTAGTCGTCGATTTGCAAAATCAAAACTTCAGAATTAACAAAATCAATTTCACAAAAGAAAATATAAAACAAATTTTTGACCGTCCTGCTTCTTTTGAATCTTTCACGGTAGAATCTTTTTCTAACGAACCAAATGGAATTTATTGGACATCCGACTTTTATGCAAAAAACCATCATTTCCTAATTGCAATTCCCTATATAGAATACAGGAATATAGTTCACCAAACTGTAGTTTGGCTCATTGTCACATTACTTTTCTCTCTGTTTACAATCTTTATGTTGTACCCGGTATTACATAAAACAAGCATAGTCTATCCATTAACTAGACTACTTGCTGGGATCCGAAAGATGCATTCCGGCGATTTATTTGTTACCGTCAAAGTATCGAGTAGAGATGAAATCGGAGAATTATCGAATAGTTTCAATGAAATGATATCGATTGTTCGAGATGCAAGACTTCAATTAGAACAAAAAATTAAAGAAAGGACAGAATCTTTAAACCAAACCATCTTAGAACTTAGAGAAACTCAAGAACAACTTCTGCAAGCGGAGAGAATGTCCACTCTTGGAAAAATTGCCGCAAGTGTTGCACATGAAATCAATAACCCACTAGCAGCCATTAAAGGGAGTATTCAATTTATTAAAGATGGACAAACGAATGTCCTAAATCCCGAAAAAACAGAAAACTTCCTTTTAGCCGAAAAATTTATCGCGGAATTTAAAAACCAAAAACGCTCTGAAGTTACATCTCGCTTTAAAAGAAAAAAAGAACTCATTGCCTTCTTCAAATCAAAATCGATTCCCGATCCCATTTCCCTAGCCGATACCTGTTTCGATTTTAAAATCGAAACGGTTCCCGAAGAATACCAAAAACTATTCGAAACAGAAGAAGGTAGGAATATTTTCCAATCTCTACTAAACGACTTTGTGATTGGATTTCATTTGGGAATTATTGAAACAGCAGTGGAGCGCGCTTCCAAAATTGTTTTTGCCCTGAAACACCACTCTTACTCAGGTCCTAGAGAATCCCAAAAACTCCTTGTACTCAAGGAAGGAATTGATTCAGTCCTCTCTATGTATTCCACTAGTTGGAAACAAAACATAGAAATTGAATGGAAGGTCAGTGGCGATCCGAGGGTGCTTGGTCATGCGGATGAGTTGGTTCAAGTGTGGACGAACCTCATCTACAACTCGATCCAAGCTTGTCCGAAAGAAGGAGGGAAAATCCGTATTTTCTTAAAAGAGGAAGAAACTGATGCGGTCATCACCATCGAAGACAATGGGAAAGGGATCCCCGAAGACATCCTCCCTCGCATTTTTGAGCCATTTTTTACTACCAAAGAATTGGGGATGGGTACCGGACTCGGGTTATCCATCGTCCAAAAGATCATCCAAAACCACAATGGAAGCATCCAAGTGGAGAGCCAACCTGGCAAAACCCTCTTTTCCATCCGCTTTCCCCTAGCAAAATCCTAGGGTCCCGACCCAAACATTGTCAGGGAAACCACGACAATGTCAAATTTATGTTAAAAATTTGTCTAAACTAGGCAAAAAATTCTTGTCAATCTTTTGCCAAACTTATAAAACAAAGAGAACATACCTTCAGAAACAGGAAAACCAGATGCGAACCGTATTAACAACAATCACAGCCTTTCTATTAGCGGGATCTCTAAGCGCCCAAACATACACAGTTTTCATTCATGGAAAATCAGACAAAAACCACAATGGTGTGGGAACAACCGACGTAAACAGCTACTGGGGATCCTCAGTAAACTCAGTTGGTGGAACTAGAATTTTTATCGGTTACGATGGAAAAACAGATCCTAGAACTTATGGATCTTCTCGAGCACAATCAAACATTGCCACAGGCCTTACAAACTACTGTAAAGGATCTAACTCTTGTAAAATTGTCTGCCATTCTGCAGGATGTTATGCCATAGAATATTGGTTATCTAACCTCGGTTCCACAGCTTCTGCAAAAGGTTTTAATCTAACAAAAGTGACTGCTCTTGCTGCAGCTTCTGGTGGATCGGAATTGGCAAACGCACTCAACGGGATCACTTTTGGCTTCGGTGGAAGCGCAATGGACAAGTCACTCATCGTAACTACAGCACGTGGAGCTTTCAACCACAACAACACTGCGGGAGTTGCTGTGAACCATGTACCTGGTTACAAAGGTATGTTCGGAGCTTCTGCCATTCTTCCTGGGGAAGATGATTATGCTGTCGCATACCACTCTTCTTGTGGATACAACCGTGCAGGTGGATTAAATAAATGCCAATCTTCACTCACTCAGTATGAAGGTCTTTGGCCATTTGGATCCAATAGAACATACAACCAATACAGTGGTCACTACCGTGCTCCATCTGTTTCTTCTACAGGACTCTATCTAGACCACGGTCAAATCAAAACCGAAGGTTGGAGATAGGTTAAACGGAATCATTTAAAGAAAGGAAAAGGAAAAAAGAGATGCGTAGCTCAATCACAACAATACTCGCGATGCTGTTTGCAGGATCGCTCAGTGCTCAAACTTACACTGTGTTCATTCACGGTAAGTCAGACAAAAACCACAATGGTGTGGGAACAACAGATGTAAACGGATACTGGGGATCTTCCACTAGCACCGTTTCTGGATCGAAAATTTTCATCGGATACGATGGAACTTCTGACCCTAGAACTTACGGATCTTCCCGTGCACAAACAAATATTGCAACAGGACTTACAAACTATTGTAAAGGGGCAAATACTTGCAAAGTAGTTTGTCACTCTGCAGGATGTTATGCGATCGAGTATTGGTTGTCAAATCTCGGTTCTACAGCTTCCGCAAAAGGTTTTAATCTAACAAAAGTGACTGCTCTTGCTGCGGCTTCTGGTGGATCAGAACTTGCTTCTGCTCTGAACGGAATTAGCTTCGGATTTGCTGGAAATGCGATGGACAAATCTCTCATCGTAGGGACTGCTCGTGGTGCCTTCAATCACAACAACACTGCGGGAGTTGCTGTAAACCATGTACCAGGATACAAAGGAATGTTCGGAGCTTCTGCCATCCTTCCTGGAGAAGATGATTATGCTGTTGCCTATCACTCTTCTTGCGGATATAACAAAGCAGGTGGTTTGAATAAATGCCAATCTTCTCTCACTCAAAGTGAAGGAATCTGGCCTTTCAATTCCAACGTAACTTACACACAATACAGCGGACACTACCGTGCTCCTTCCGTGACTTCTACTGGTCTTTACCTCGACCACAGTGAAATCAAAAAAGAAGGATACCGATAGGATTCGGAACACTCCCATTCTTCTCTAAACGAGGAAACAGGAGAAAGGTCAGCCAACCGGCTGGCCTTTTTTTTGCCTTCATGATATATAATTTGACACATTTGACTTATTTATGTAATTTGTGTCGTAATATAGAAAATCAGGAAAGGGAAAAAAAATGCGAAAGACCATCACCACTGTACTTGCGATGCTATTTGCGGGATCGCTCAGTGCACAAACATACACCGTGTTCATTCACGGAAAATCAGACAAAAACCACAACGGTGTGGGAACGACAGACGTAAATTCGTATTGGGGAACTTCTGCGAATACGGTCTCTGGATCTAAAATTTTCATCGGTTATGATGGAACTTCTGATCCTCGGACTTACGGAACCGCTCGTGCACAAACAAACATTGCGACAGGACTCACAAACTATTGCAAAGGGTCAAACTCTTGCAAAGTGGTTTGTCACTCAGCAGGATGTTATGCGATCGAATTTTGGTTGTCTAACCTCGGTTCGACTGCCTCTGCAAAAGGTTTTAATCTAACAAAAGTGACAGCTCTTGCTGCAGCTTCTGGTGGATCAGAACTTGCTTCTGCTCTCAACGGCGCAACGTTTGGATTTGGTGGCAATGCGATGGACAAATCACTCATCGTATCGACTGCACGTGGGGCATTCAATCACAACAATACGGGCGGAATTCAGATCCACCATGTACCTGGTTACAAAGGTGCATTTGGACCATCTGCAATCCTTCCAGGGGAAGATGACTATGCTGTGGCATACCACTCTTCTTGTGGATACAACCGTTCTGGTGGGCTAAACAAATGCCAATCTTCCATCGTAAGTGGTAGCACTACTTATACACAATACACAGGACATGTGAGAGCACCTTCTCTTACAGCAACTGGGTTGTATAAGAACCATAGTGAAATCAAAAACGAGGGAACTCGTTAATTAGTTGTCTGATACAAAATACCCCTTGGTATTTTACACCAAAGGGTATTTACTTTAAAGGCTGAAAACATTTCAGCCTTTTTTATTTTAAATTCCAATCCAAGAAATATATTCTTTTATCCGTGTTTGATGACACCCTGCCTAGATTTCCCAATAAACCAGTAGTATAAAACAGGAACAGCAAACCGACTAAGAACAGTTGCTGCTATTTCACCAAACATCAGTGAGATGGCAAGACCCTGAAAAATAGGATCGAATAACATCACAAAGGATCCCACCACAACGGCAGAAGCAGTGAGTAACATGGGTCGAAACCGAACCACTCCCGCATGAACTACGGCTTCTTTGAGAGGGACACCTTTTTTGATTTCTCCTTCGATAAAATCAACTAGGATGATCGAGTTTCGAACAATGATCCCAGCTCCCGCGATAAACCCAATCATCGATGTGGCGGTAAAATAAGCTCCCATCACCCAGTGGCCCGGCAAAATTCCAATGAGGGAAATAGGAATCGGGGCCATAATCACAAGGGGGACTGTATAACTTTTAAACCAACCTAAGACCAAAACATAAATGAGAAGGATCACAACCGCAAAGGCACCACCAAGATCGCGGAATACTTCATAGGTGATAAACCATTCCCCGTCCCATTTAATCACCGGTTCTCTTGTATTCCAAGGAACGTCGGCTGTTTGTGTTTGGTATTTGATTTTTGGTGCGAGCTTGAGCATTCCATAAACAGGAGCTTCTTCTGCACCAGAAAGTTCGCTCATCACATAGTTGACTGGTTTTAAATTCTTTCGAAAAAGAGCTCTGTCTTCTTCTTTGTATGGATTTCCTAAGACGCGCTCCGAGGAAACAACACCTGACTCCATGGACATGATGTTTTGGTTTTGGAAAGGATTTTTGGAACCACGGGCACTCTGGATCATAGAAAGATTCACTGATACTTCTTCCGGTTCCTCCGCGGTTGCTAAACTGACCAGCGGGGACTCCGAGAAAAGAATAGAACCTGTATAAGCCAAAGCAGAAGTTTTGATTCCATAAAGTCCAGATTTTTCAAAATCAATGGGATACACCATCTTTGGACGACCATTACGAAGAGATGTATCCAAATCCACAACACTTGGTTCTTCCCGAAATACATTGTATATTTCTTCGGTCACTTGTTTTCTCACAGAAGCTGTTGGGCCATATACTTCTGCTACCATCGTTGCCATCACCGGTGGTCCAGGTGGGATTTCTAACACTTTGGTCACTACTCCATAACGATCACCAAACTTTCGTATGTCGGATCGTAAAGATTCTATAATCTCATGACTGGATTCTTTGCGATCGTTTTTATTCTTTAAAATGATTTGTAAATCATTCATAGAATCTAAGTTTCGAAGAAAGGAATGTTTTACCATACCTGAAAAGGAAAAAGGAGCAGCTTCCCCAGCAAAGATTTGAATTTTCTCTACATTGGGATTCTTCAGAAGAATTTTTGTGAGTTCTTCTGAACGCGCCATACTTTGATTAAGTGTTGTTTTTGGTTCGTAATCAAGTAGCACCTGAAATTCTTCTTTGTTGTCAAAGGGTAACATTTTTACCTTCACCCACTTAAACCCAACAAAAGCCATGGAAACCAGTAACAATCCTATGGTTACCGCACCGAATACAGTCGCATTCTTTTTGAAACCAAGTAACCAATTCATAAATTGAATATAAATTTGGTCTAGTTTGGAGATTTTATGTTCACCTGTTCCGTTCTCCGCATGAGTATGGTTCTCTTTCAAAAGTCGAACAGAGGCCCAAGGTGTGATGACAAAAGCAACAATGAGGGAAAGGATCATCGCAAGGCTTGCCCCTACAGGAATTGGTTTCATATAAGGACCCATAAGCCCTCGAACAAAAGCCATCGGCAAAATAGCAGCAATCACAGTAAAGGTAGCAAGGATAGTCGGATTTCCCACTTCTGAAACAGCAACGAGAGTGGCACGAATGATTCCTAACTTTGGATTCTCTTCCAAATGCCGTTCAATGTTTTCTACAACTACAATCGCATCATCCACTAAGATCCCAATTGAAAAGATCAAAGCAAATAGAGTCACGCGGTTCAGTGTATACCCAAGAAAATAGTAAATTGCTAAAGTCAGTGCCAATGTGACGGGGATGGCGATGGCAACAACGAGGGCGGAACGCCAACCCATCCATAATGCAATAAGAACTGTCACTGAAATGGTCGCAATAAGAAGGTGTTCGATTAACTCATGAGATTTGTCTTCGGCTGTACTTCCATAGTCACGAATCACACTCAAACGAATTTCTTTTGGCAAATCTTTTTGAAAAAGATTGGCTCTTTCCAATAGATCCTTAGATAAATTGACAACATTTGTACCTTTTCGTTTGGCAAATACGATGGTGACCGCATTCCGTTTTCCTTCTCCAAGAGATTTGTCATAGAGTGCAGAAGATCTGGTTCTTTCTTCTGGCCCCTCTTCTACGACGGCTAAGTCTTGGATACGAACCACTCGTCCCCCGCGTTGTGCAACAGGAAGGCGTTTGACATCTGATATTTTTTTAAGTACACCACCTACTTCGATATCCATCACAGAATCGGATGACCAATTTTTCCCAGCAGGGATGAGCGCATCGTTCTGTTTTAAACTCATCGCTACTTCCATGGCTGTTACTCCGTAGCGGCTAAGAAGATTTGGGTCCACCTTAACGCGTACCACTTTTTTAAGTCCACCTAACATTTGCACACTTGCTAAATCAGGAGTGGAAGATAATTCACGAGCCAGAGGTGCAACAATTTGGCGCAACTCATAATCATTCATTGTTTCTGCACTGAAACTCAAGGCAAGAAAGGGAACATCGTCAATAGAATAAGACTTAACGATGGGACTTAGTGTGGTCTGTGGAAGAGAGTTCTTTACTTCCATCAATTTATGGTGGATCTTTACGAGTGAAGGCTCGATAGGCTCTCCCACTTTAAATCGAACCGTGATATAACTTCCATGCCATTTACTTGTGGAATAAACATATTCGACTCCTTCCAATCCCCAAACGGCACGTTCTACAGCTTCTGTGACTTTGCGTTCCGTTTCTTCAGGAGAAAATCCAGGAGCAGGAATCTGGATATCAATCATAGGAACCGAAATTTGTGGTTCTTCTTCTTTTGGTGTTAGGTATACGGCAAACAAACCAAGCACCAAACTTGCAACCGCAATGACGGGAGTGAGACGCGAATGCAGGAAAGTCTCGGCAAGCCTTCCTGCAAATCCTTTTCTAATTTCTTCCAATGGATTCATTTGATTCTTCCTTATTTGAAAATAATGATGTTTCTGTTCTGACTTGTAGAACGGCAATCTCCGTTTCCATTAAAACACGAGAGAGCTCTAAAGATTTATTGAGTGTTTCAGCAAATTGGATAGCATTGATCGCACCACTTTGAAACAATCTCTGCATATTCACAATCTGTTCGTCTTGGTATTTTACGGTTTCTTTTACAAGTTCAAGACTTTCCTTCAGCGAAATTTCCTTTTGGAAAAGAGATTTTACGTGAGCTTCTTCTTCCTTAGTTTTTTCTTCTATTTTTTTAAGGGCTGCTTCTGCATTGAGTTTGGATTCTTCCACAACTCCCATATCCTTGGGATTATAAAGATTCATTTGCAGATACACCCCCGCTTGGTAGGCGTTAGCTGTATTACGACTTCCTTGATACCCGTAAGCTTCTGAATAAGCACCAATCTTTGGTAAAAACTTTGCCATTTCCATTTCGCTCTTGAGTTTTTCCCCTTCAGCATATTTGATTTGTGCATTCATTTGATTGGATCTTTCGTATCCTGTGGGGCGTTTGAAATGAGTGTCCAAAAATACATTCAAATCTGATTCAATAATTTCTAACTCAGAAGGAGGGAGGTCTGAGAGAACAAATAATGTTTCTTTGTAGTCGTTAATTTGTAGATCTGATTGTTTTTCAAGAACGGCGATTTGGTTTTTTATGGATTTTAAAGCTAAGTAACCTGCATACCCAACTGGATTTCCCTTATTCCCAAGAGAGTAGTTAGATTGGAATCTGGATTCAATTTTTTTAATTTGTTCCAACCTACGTTTGTATTCATTTAACGTTTGTATGGCCCTGTAGTAAAATCCAGTTTGAGCAAATTCTCTATCTCGGACAGCAAGCCATTCAAACTTAAGACCCACAGATCTTTTTTCATTCATTGCCGCTAGTGTCTTTCCGGAACCACCTTCATACAGAGGTAAATCCATACCGAGTGTTCCCCGAGAATAAGTATGACTTCCTGGATGATTGAGTGTATCTTTGGCGAACAGATTCATTGTATCAGAATTCAGAGTGGAATAAGGTTGGTTATTCGAATCTAAAAAGTTTCCTGGCCTGTATCTCGTAGATGCTGTGGAAAAATCAGAGTCGGTAGCACTCCTTTGGCTAAGTTTTCCCATAAAATTGAGTGTGGGATCATTGGTTTGAAAAGTGCGTAAGTCTGTATAAACTCTAGGTAACCAGTGTTTGTCGGACCGATCCCTTGCAATTTCTCCCGCTTTCCATTCCAAATATTTAGATTTTCTTGCTGAAGAATTCTCTTCGATTCGTTTCCATAGGTTTTCAAATCCGACGCCCTCCGCAAAGAGAGCCATCGGACCGACCAAAAGCAAAATGCTAATGATAAATTTCATATTCTTAATCCCTCACCTTTGGTTGAAAACCAAGTTTGTTCAGAAGAATTGCCATCGGACAAAAACCAATGGTTGAAAAAACAACCAAGTTAACACCCACAAGTAGGTTCAAAAGATACCCCCAAGGTGAAACAAAGGTTCCGAGTGAAACTCCTACCAGACTAAAAAGCCCAGCGATGAAATAAACCACTCGTTCCAAATACCAAGTTTTTGTTGAAGCTAGAAACATTACCATACCCCCTATAGTATACAGAATCTAAATCCACATATACCCCGCGGGGTATATGTGGCAAGCGAATTATGGATTTTTTTTAGAAGGTAGGTTGAGATTAAAGTGAGAATGCGGCAGTAATTGCTTTTTTTACGTCAGTTTCGATACTTTGGTTGGACTTTTTTTCTTTAAAACAGGTATCCATATACTCGTGGATGTAGGCCTCCCCAAATTTTTTCATGGCCTGGTGGGCTGCTTTTAAGAGTAGGATTGCTTTTTCGCAGTCTTTTTCTTCCGTTGTGATTGTATTCTTGATTGCTTCCAGCTGTCCCTGGATTCGATTGATACGGTGGATCAGTTTAGTTTGGTTTTCCGAAAGGCTCATTCTACATACCCGGCAGGGTATAGAGAATTCATCAAGTAAAAAATGACACCCTTCCCCTTTTCTAAATCTCCCGTGTCTCTCCTTCCCCAATCACCACCCTACTACGTTTCCAATTTTGGATATTGGGACGGGGAAACCTCTTATCAAACTGCTGGACTTAGGTTTGTATCTGAATTTGCCAAAGGTTGCCAACTGGCGCCTAAAGCAAAAATTTTAGAGGTAGGATCAGGGCTCGGTGGCAGTTTGGTTTATTGGAAAAAGAAGTTTCATCCAAAACTTCTTTCAGCGATCAATCTTCCAGGGGAACAATCAGATTTCGCAGAACAATTGTTTGCTTCCAACCAAGTCGCGGTCGTTCCATTTTTAAAAGGAAGTTGGGAAGTAATGGAATCGTTACCGAATGCAAGTTATGATTATGTATTCTCTTTAGATGCATCTTATCACTTCCAAAACCTTCCTGCATTTTATAGAGAGAGTTACCGAGTTTTAAAACCCGGCGGAAAGTTTGTATTTACTCATTTTCAAGTTGCAGATAAAAAATTTAAAAAACTTTGGTGGCTTTACCTACCCTTTCTTATCCCGAAGGGAAATCTAAAACAAACATCAGAGACTATTTTGGAATTAAAAGCCACCGGATTCAAACAAATCAAAATCCTAGATTGGACAAAACCTGTCCTCCAAGGATTTACCGTCGATTCCAAAAACTTACCAACTTCCCTAAAGGTATTTGCTAAGATTTTAGATTGGTTTGTGAATCATTTAGGACTTACATACCAATATTATGTTTTTGAAAAATAAAATCGAAATCGGATTAACGATCGATTAAATCATCAATCCGTTGATTGGCTAACCTAGCGGCAACAAGTAGTCCTGACTTTGCTCCTGCTTCCAAAAGAGGGATTCCGTAGAGTGAATACGAACCGCATAACCAAAGATTACATTCTGGTTTAGCGTGTAACGTTGCAATTCTTCCAATGGCCTTGGCTGTCCTTTCATCCATCACAGGCCTTTCAAACTTTGCCAATTTTAAGGTATCACTTTCTTTTGGAAGTTTGTGAGGATTCCATGTTTGAAAGATTTTTTTACCCTTCAGTTCTGGAATGATCCTACCCAAGTCCAAAGTCACTTCTGGTTTGTCATAAGTATTTCTGATTTTAAAAACTAAAGAAACCGATGGATTAGAAAAATAGGATTCGTCTGTATGTAAAACCACGTCACTTGATTCATAACGAAACTCATTTAGGATTTCTTTTTCTAAATCGAATCCTTCACCTAGCAGATCTTTTGCTTGGTTTGCCTGTGTAGAAAGAATTACATGTTCAAACTCTTTTTCTTCGTTTGCAAATTGAATAATAGTTTTATCAGCTTTTTTATAGATCTTTTGAATTCCAGCATTCAGTTGTAAGTTATTTAGATTAGCAGTAAGACGATTGACGATATCTCTTGTTCCAAAACTTGCTGTTTCTTGTGGGGTATAAGAATAACCTCGGGAGTGGTATCCGATAATAGTTTCTGCAGGGTAAGCCCCCACGGTCTCCGTCTTACAAGTGTTTACGAGTGCAAAAGTTGGAAGCAAAAATTCATAAATAAATTCACGGGAGTATCCATATTTTACAAGAAAGTCTAAAATAGAAATTGAGGGGTTCTCACGTTTCCAATCTTCCTTTGCATTGGCATAGAACTTTAATAAATCGGAAAAAATCTTACGCCCTTTGCCCGACAAAAATGAATCCATAGTCGGAACACCAAAAGGAATTCCGAACAATTGGTGAGAACGAAATCCAAAAATTGCTTCTTCATTCGACTCAACTCGAAACGAATAATCAACAGCCCTTGTTTGGATTCCTGCCTTATCATAGACCTGAAAAAGAGTGGGGTAATAGTCGCGTTTGATCGTTCTAAATGGAATATCAAATTCTACTTCTTTTCCACCTACTATTTGTTTTGCGCCGAAAGCAGCCATCCCTATTTCAGGATGTTTCTCAAATAAAGTTACATCTTTAAATTTTTTTAAAGCCCAGGCTGCAGTAAGTCCCGTAATTCCAGAACCGACTATTGCGATCACTTCATACTTCCTGTTTTTAAAAATTGGACATGCCAAGAAAGTGCTTTTTCTAAATCATGAGGAGTATGTTTTCCTTTGGAAACACGAAGAGCGTTTTCATAGTATTCACGGAGTTTGTCTCTATAAATAGGATGAGCGCAGTTGTTAATGATGAGTTCAGCCCGTTTTTTAGGAGGACATCCCCGAAGGTCAGCTAACCCTTGTTCCGTAACAAATATCATTGTTGAATGTTCATTATGATCTGTATGTGACACCATTGGAACCACTGCAGAAATATTTCCTTCTTTTGCGAGTGAAGGTGTCATAAAAATACACAAATGAGAGTTTCTTGTGAAATCACCTGAACCGCCAATCCCATTCATCATCGAAGTTCCCATCACGTGAGTAGAATTTACGTTTCCATAAATATCTACTTCAATGGCAGTGTTCATAGCAATAAGGCCCATACGTCTAATGACTTCTGGATGGTTTGAAATCTCTTGTGGACGAATGACAAACTTCGATTTCCATTCGTTAATGTTTTCATGAAAACGTTTCAGTCCCTTTTCTGAAAAAGTTAAAGCAGATGTGGATGCTATCTCTAGTTTTCCAGCATCAATCAAATCGAATACAGAATCTTGGACCACTTCAGTATACATTTGAATGGAATGAAAGTTGGGATCTTTTGCCATACTAGCAAGCACGGCATTGGCAATGTTTCCAACTCCATTTTGATAAGGTAGATATTCTTTGGGAATTCTCCCCATTTTGATTTCATGTTGAATAAACGATAAAACATGGGCTGCGATGTTTTGGCAATCTTCATCAGGTGTTTTGAAAACTGTTGCCGCATCTGGTTTGTTTGAACGCACGATACCTTTGATTTTATCAGGAGGAACTTGGATATAAGGAAGGCCTATCCTGTCCCCTGGTGTGAGAATATTGATGGGAAGTCCCCTTTCGTGGTGATTGGGAAGATAGATATCATGATATCCTTTTAATTCTAAAGGATGGGTATCGGTTAACTCAATATAGACGGATTCCGCATTTTGAATGTAAGTGGCACTCATTCCAGACGATGTGGATAGATAAATCTTACCATCAGTTGTAACATCAATGGCTTCCACAACGGCGGCATCAATTTTTGGTAAGATTCCATGTTCGATATATTTTACGACATGCGATAAATGCATATCTATGAAATCGGTTTCGCCTTGGTTGATGAGATTACGAAGGTGGGAATTGGATTGGTAAGGGATCCTTAATTTAAGAGCACCTGTTTTTGCCAAAGCACCATCCAATTCTTCTCCTGTGGAGGCACCCGCATACAGATTGATTGAGAATTCTTTTCCCAACTTTTTTTCATCTTCAATTCGTTTGGCAAATGCGACAGGAATGAGTTTTGGATAACCCGCCGGCGTAAATCCAGAACATCCGAGAGTCACATTCCTAGGCAATAAGGCTGCCACTTCTTCTGCTGTTTTAAGTTTTTCTTCAATTAATGAGTTAGTAACGGCCATAAGTGTAAATTCTCTTCTTTGACCAAAGATAAAGAGATTGCCTAAAAATAAAAAGTCCAAATTCTGAACGTATGGATTTTCTCTTATATCTGTATTGTCTGCTCTTTGGAATCATTCTGATCGCACCTTTTCTGTTGTTTTATTACCGGTTCCGAACTGATGAATCCCCCTTTGGAAAAGAAGAAGGAGCTTATCTCAAACCGATTACAGAAAAAAAAAGTAACCTCCTCGATTCACTCAAAGATATCCGATCTGACTTTGATTCTGGAAAACTAACAGAAGAAGAATTTCAAACCCAATCTCTTCCCTATATTGAAGCTTTAGATTCACTGGAAGCAGAACTAAAAGAAAAAAAGGCAAATGTCGCCATCCTTTCCTCGCCAAAAATTAACGAAAATTGGACCTGCGCCAACTGTGGATCGTTTGTTGCTATTCCTAATGCAAAGTTCTGTCCCAATTGTGGAACAGGTCGCCTGGCTTAATTTTTTTTTAAGTAGAACTAGAAAACTGCATATCATACAAACGTTTGTATTTAGAGTTTTGATTTTTTAATAAATCTGTATGGCTTCCGCTTTCTACAATTTCACCATTTTCTAAATAATAAATGGTATCAGCAATTTTTACCGTAGATAAACGGTGAGCAATAATGATTACAGTTTTGTTTTCATACAACCGAACAAACGCTTGTTGGATAAGCCTTTCCGACTCTGTATCCAAAGCGGATGTTGCCTCATCCAAAATCAATACTTCTGGATTTGCCAGTAAAGTTCGAGCAATAGAGATTCTTTGCCTTTGCCCGCCGGACAACATCACACCACGTTCACCAACGATGGTATCATAACCTTCTTCAAAAGCTTCAATGAATTCGGATGCAAAAGCATCCTCTGCAGCACGACGAACTTCCTCTTCGGATGCATCAGGTTTCCCAAAAGCAATGTTTTCGCGAACAGAACCATTAAATAAAAAAATATTTTGAGAAACAACACCGATCCGTTTTCGTAAGTTATCTAAACTCAAATCTTTTGCATTCACATCATCCCAAAAAATCCCACCTTCACTTGGATCGATAAGCCTTGGCAAAAGATCGACTAACGTAGATTTGCCGGCACCAGAGGACCCAACGATAGCGATGGTCCCCCCAAGAGGTAATGTTAGATTGATATTTTTTAGTGCGTAAATTTCTGTATTGGGATACACGTAGGATACATTTTTGTATTCAATGGCCTTTGATAGTTGGCCGAGTGGATTCGGGAATTTTGGTTCCTTAATATCCACATCCCTTCCTAAAATTTCAAACACACGATCGCTTGCAATTACAGAGGCTTGGATTAAGTTCACCAAAATACTCATCTGTTTCAATGGACGCATAAGAAAAATCAAGGTAAGAAAAAAAGCGATGAACATCCCTTTGGAAAAACTAGCATCTTCTAATAGATAAGCTCCAATTCCTAGAAAAACCATGGTTACAACCGAACCAGATAACTCAGTTAAGGCGGGGCCAATTTGATGATAAAAATGTGTTTTAAAAGTTTTATCCGAAAGGTTTTGGTTTACCTTTAAAAACCGGTCTGCTTCTTTATCTTCCATTGAAAAAGCTCGGATGACCCGAATTCCAGAGATGACTTCCTGAAGGTCCCCATTCAATTCCGACAATTGTTCTTGTTGGTTTTTGGTGGTTCTCCGAATTCGATCGGCAAATGTACTCACTGGCCCCACAATCAATGGGATCACAATGAATAACAAAAAAAACAACTTCCAACTTAACACGAGTAAGATGATCAAATGTGTAACGATATAAAAAAAATCGTTAATCGCATCTTTTAGATCATTCGAAACTACTTTCCCGACAATATCAACATCGTTGATCACCCGACTCATCAGGACCCCCGTCTTTTCACGGTAGAAAGCATTCAGCGGTAATACTTGGAGTTTTTTATAAAGAGCTTGCCTAAGGTCACTGACGGCAAGAAGGCCGGCTGAGTTGACAAAGTAGACTGTTCCTGCGAGACAAATGAGTTTTAAAAAGTAAATAGGAAGGATGATGAGACAAAACAGATACACCAAGTCGTCTGGTTTTTTATCTGCGAGTTCCTTGTTTGTATTTTGTTTGAGATTGGCAAATTGCCATTCCCAATAAGTCAGTCCTTGCAGGTGGTCCGGTTTTTTGTGTTCGGTAAGAAGTGATTGGTCTTTTTTTGTTAGAGCAATTTGGAACTTGTAATTTTCTCCAGTCCCCAAAGAATCAAAGATAGGAATGAGAGACGTGAGGGATGCCCCATTGAATATGGAAACAAATATAGACAGGAAAACACCGAGGCTAAGTCTGTATTTGTATTTTGCCAAATATGGCCAAAGTTTTCGGTAAATCTTCACGTATGAGAACCTTATCCCTTGTTTTCTTTCTCTTGTCCCTCACTTTTTGCCGGCAGGAAACTCCCGATTTCGACCTAAAAATCGCACTTTCCTCAGACCCGGCCCATTTAGACCCCCTCTATATAACCGATTTGTCCGGCCAAAAATTGGCAAAATTCCTTCACCAAGGTCTCTTTATCCAAAATTTGCGAGGGTTCCATTCCCCCTGGATTCTCTCTTACAAAAAAATCCCCCATCCAAAAAAAGAACTCTGGCAGTTCCAACTGAATTCCTCAGCACCTTCGGTTCAGGATATAGAATATAGTTTATCTCGTTTGGTCTTAGAAACTTTTCCGAGAAAAGGAGACTACCAATTCTTACTTGCTGTTCGCTCCCTATCCGAAACTCAATTAGAGTTAGAATTTAAAGAAGGTACGAGCGAAACGGAATGGAAAGAGAAACTTAGTTTACCGTTTGCAGCTATTATTGGGAAAGAAGAATGGAAAAAGGATCTATTAAAGTCTTATGGAAAATATAATCTCCTCTCTTGGAAAAAAAATGAATATATAGACTTGAACTACCAGGGCGAAGTAGATCCGAACTTTCCTAAAAAAATCCGTTTCCTCATTTTACCCCAATCTTCGACTTCCCTTTTTTTATATCGCAAACACCAGTTAGATGCATTCAAACTCACGGACTTTCTTCTATCTTTGCCAGAAGCAAATTCAGAATTCACCCTCACAAAAAAAGGAAGGTCGGTTCAATATGTGGCAATCAACCAAAACAATCCTTGTTTCGACAAACACTTTCGAAAAGCTCTCAACTTATCCATCCCGCGCGATTTGATCATTCGTAAATTATTGGAAAACCATGCAGACCTCACCTACGGACCCATTCCTTTAAATTATCTGGAAAAAATGACAAACGGAAAAAACAGAAATGGGGAAGTATACAACAAACAATTGGCAATCGATGAGTTAAATCAGTCTACTTGTTACCCAAAAATCTTAACCACTAGTTTGGAATTTCGTATGCGAGGTGATGATGAAAACCAAACCAAAGGCAGGGCCATTAAACAAGCATTAGAGGACATTGGGCTTACCGTTAAACTTAGGCCAATGGAAAAGGCACCTTTATACAAAGAGAATGGAGAAGGAAAAGGAGATCTTACACTTCTCACTTGGTATTCTGATTTTGATTCTGTTTGGAATTTTTTAGATCCACTTTTTCATCCAGAAAAAGTAGGTAATGGTGGGAATCGTTCTTTCTATAGAAATCCGGTGGTGGGCAAAATTCTTACCAAACCAAATAAAAACAATCAGGATGCCCTTCAAGCCATTGAAAGAGTCAGAGAAGATAAACCCTGGATTTTTCTTTGGTCCATCCAGGAGAACTATTTGGTCTCTAAGGAGTTTCTTCGTTATAACGCGCTCGCCGATTTTCTATAAGGGGTGGTTCCAATTCCACAGAGTCTACAGCTGTTGGTTGGATCCGACTGCCTTGTGCATCGTAAGTAGAAATTTCGGTATCATCGTCGATCAGTTCCGGCCGCAGATTTGTGTTTTGCGTAGGAGGTTCTTGTTTAACAAATCCGGCACGTTTTGGTGGTAAGTCCCCAATATAGTAATACTGAGCATACAGTGGCACCTTACAGATGTAATCAGGTGTAGTTTCCATAATGGTTCCATCATCGGCACAAACATCCACCTTTACATAATCTCCCACAAAATTAGAAATCAACTGATTTCCCATTCCTAATTTTGATTTTACATTTTGTGTATATCTGTACCAAATCCCACCAGATACACCAGATCCCGAACCAGGAAAAGGTGCTCCTTCGTCATGACCGACCCAAACAACGGTTACATTTCTTGGAGTGAGTCCCGCAAACCAGACGTCACGAACACCCTTAAGACCTTTCCATCTTGACGCTTTTAATTTAGGAGATTGAACGGTGCCCGTTTTTCCAGCATACAGAAATGCTTCGCCTTCCTTCTTCTTTAGAGTCATGGTTCCCTCTTCCGTAAGAACAGACTGCAAGGTATTGATGGCCATCGCACAAGCTACAGGATCTAATATTTGTTCGGCGGCCTCGTTAGCAACAGTGTTATAAAATTCATTTCCATCTAAATCAGTAATTTTGATTATCTTTCTTGGAGTCACTCGCCTTCCCCCATTCATAAGGGTGGCATAAATGACAGAAAGTTCCATAGGGCTTAATTCCCCTGACCCAAGAGCCAAAGATAAATTTCTTTGGAACCGAATCTCTGCTTCTTCTTCGGGAATCGAAAGGATAGCACTTAACTTTTGAATAAAATACGAAATTCCAATCTCATGTAATAACTTTACTGAGACGGTATTCACTGACTGGGCAAGAGCTTGTCTTACAGTGATATCACCCTTATATCCTTTATACCAGTTTTTTGGTGAATAACCAGAGATGTCTAATTTTTCGTCTTTGATTTTGGATGATGGGTTTACGATCCGCTTTTCAAACGCAAGAGCATAAACAAGAGCTTTGATTGTCGATCCTGGTTGGCGCCTGGCATCCTCTGCACGATTGAACCGAAATACATTGGATATTTTGTATCCACCAACCATCGCTTCGATATCCCCTGTTTCGGGATCTAAAGAAATCATAGACCCACTAAGCTGTGGCAAAATAGCCCGAGTCACTTCTGCTAAATCAGCCTTACCTTTTTTTTGGTATTCTGCTTCTTGTTTCGTTAGATCGGCTCTAACAGAATCCACTCCTACACGTAACGCCTCTTCGGCGAGTCTTTGTTTTTCCAAATCCAAAGTAGTGTAGACGAGTAAACCCCTTTCTTCTAAATCTTCATTAGAAAATCGTTCCAAAATGAATCTTCGAATTTCCGAATTAAAATCAGGAGCTAAATTGACTCGGAAATCCTTATCTGCACCATATTTTCCAATTTCGCTAGAGTATTTTGGGTTTCCTTCTTCATCTTTTGTTTCTTTTATCTTATAAATAGTTCGAAATTTCTTTAAGTTCAGTTCGATCGAATCAGAAAATTTATGTGGAATTTCTTTCTGGGAAGGATGGAGTTCTGGGTTTCTTGCCATGTCATATAACACGCGTTTTTGTCTAGAAAGAGAAATTCCTAAATTGCGAACAGGGTTATAAACACTCGGAGCCGGAATGATTCCTACAAGAAGGGCTGCTTCCTCTGGACTGAGCTCTGATGCTGGTTTACGAAAATAATATCTTGCGGCTTCTTCTACACCCGTATTACCTTCACCCAAAAAAATTTGGTTTAGATACATAGCCAAAATTTCTTCTTTCGAGTATTGACTTTCTATATAAAAAGTACAATAGAGTTCCGTTAGTTTATTGAATAAATTACGTTTTCCTAAGTTTAAAGTGAGTTTGGCTAACTGCTGTGAGATGGTAGATCCACCTTGAGATAAACGAAATTGTATTAAATTTGTTACTACTGCTCGACCGATGGCTGTGTAATTCAATCCTGAATGGGAAAAAAACTCTCTATCTTCGGAAGATAACACCGCCCAAACGATGACATTGTGTTTTGCTAAATTATCTGTGCGTATGGGTCTAAAGTTTCTGCGATAGAACTCACCCATCACTTTTCCACTGCGATCTAAGATTTTTACAGACTTAGGTTGAAAACTATCATAAAAGTTCGATACTTCAGATCGGTATTTTTCTAGTGATTTATGGACGCGAGCTTCCTCCCCCGACCAAACCACATAAGCTCCACCCAAAAAGAAAAAAGACAAAAAGATTCCGAGGATGGCACCCAGTGTAAAAAGTTGAACTCGACGAATCCAGAAAAAACGAAGAAGATCCGTTAGGTGGCCATACAATACTTCAAGGATGAGGAAAAAGGAATTGGTCTGCGGATTCATTTCTTTTTACCTTTGGATTTGGGAAATACTAATTTTTCGACTTCTTCAAATCGAGTGACCGGATAAAAGGTAACGCCACGTTTTACGTAGTCGGGAATTTCTTGGAATGCCTTTTCATTGTCTTTAGGGAAAATGATTTTTTTCACCCCAACTCGTTTCGCGGCTACAATTTTTTCCCTGAGTCCCCCAATGGCAAGGACTTCACCAGTTAACGTAAGTTCACCGGTCATACCAAAACCTGGAGCAATCACTTGATTGGTTACAAGAGACAAAATAGCCGTAGCCATCGTTATTCCCGCACTTGGACCATCCTTGGGAGTGGCACCATCGGGAACATGTAAGTGGATGGCTTTCTTTTCAAATAAAACATCATTGTTTATATAATTTTTTACAAAGGAGAGGGCAATGTTCGCGGACTCTTCCATCATCTTTCCCATTTGTCCCGTAAGAGTAAGCCCACCTTTTCCTGGAATGAGGACAGCTTCGATAAGAAGGGTAGATCCTCCTGCATTAGTCCAAGCAAGACCGAGTGCTGTACCTGGAACTTTGGGAATGGTCATTCGATCATCGACAAACGGAGGAGATCCTAAGTATTCCACCAGATCTTTCTCTCTGATTTCTTTGGAATACTTCTCCTTTAACACTTGTTTTAAGGCGATCTTACGAACTAATTTATCGAATGTTTTTTCAAGTCCACGTAAACCCGATTCCCGTGAATAAGAATTGATGAGAAGAGTTACCGTTTCTTTTTTCATAGAAAAGGAATCTGGATTTAATCCATTTTTTTCAAAAATCTTTTTCCAAAGATACTTTTGGAAGATCTGCACTTTTTCCTCTGTGATGTATCCCGAAAGTTGGATCACTTCCATACGATCGAGTAAAACTCGAGGGATAGGTTCAAAAGTGTTAGCAGTAGCAATAAACAAAACATCAGACAAATCAAAAGGTAGGTCTAAATAGTGATCTCTAAAATTAGAATTCTGTTCTGGATCTAAAACTTCGAGGAGGGCTGCTTGCGGGTCCCCTTGGTAACCTTGCGACATCTTATCTATTTCATCTAAAAGAATTACCGTGTCTCGTTCTTTGGTGATCTTTAAGGCACTGATGAGTTTTCCGGGCATAGCTCCAATATAGGTTCGTCTATGGCCTTTGATTTCTGCTTCATCCCTCACCCCACCCACAGAGAACCTGTAGAACTTTCTACCCAAAGCTTCTGCCACAGACTTGGCAATGGATGTTTTACCCACACCCGGTGGACCCACCAAACAAAGGATAGACCCTTTACTTTTCGGATTCAATTTATGAACAGCTAAAAACTCTAAAATCCGTTCCTTCACATCTTCTAGTTTGTGGTGGTCGCGATTCAGAATTTTTTTGGCATGAATTAGATTTACATCTTTTTCTGCCGGTTTTTCCCAGGGCAGGGCATCTACTAAATCTAAATAATTTCTGATGACATTATAATCGCTAGAAATTGGGTCCGAGTTTTTAAATTTATCAATTTCCCTTTCTACTTCCGCAATGATTTCATCAGTAACAGGAACCGCTTTCAATCGTTCCAAAAGTTTTTCGTATTTAACTTCTGTTTTGTCTTCACCAGAACCTAACTCTTGCTGGATGGCCTTCAATTGTTCGCGAAGGAAAAACTGGCGTTGTTGGTTATCAATTTTATCGTTAATTTGTTCTTGGATCTTTTTTTGGAGAACTACTAACTCAATTTCTTTTTTAAGAAACAATAATACCTTTTCTAAACGATCATTGATTTGGATGGCTTCAATGACAGATTGGTATTCCTCTTTTTCAAGGTTCAGAATGGAACAAACAAAATCAGCCATTTTAGCTGGTTCGTTTACATTCATCATTGTAAGTTTCATATCTTCTGTGAACAGAGGATTGTTTTGGGCAAGTTCCTTTGTCAAAATAAGTAAGGTTCTCATAAGAGCCTTAATATTATTTTTACTTGTACCAAGTTCTTCTTCTGGGTATCTTACATTGGCAACAAGAACTGGCTCTTTTGTGTGGATGGAATGAATTTTGAATCTTTGGATGGTGTTTACTAAAATATTCATTCCACCATCGGGCAAATTGATTCTTTTCAAAATACGAGCCACCACTCCGATCTGAAATATATTATCTTCGGATGGAAGTTCGGACTCATCTTCTTTTAAAAGGATAAGGCCTAAAAACCCGGCACCTTTGGATGACTCTTCAATGGATTGGATGAACCGACCCGGGGGGACAATTAAGGGAGTGATGATTCCTGGGAATACAGGCCGTACCTTAATCGGGAGAAGGAAAATTTGTTTCGGGAGAGAATCTTCCAATCTCGCCAATTTTGTTGGGTTTTCCCAAAATTCATTTGTTTCCAATCCGTATCCTACCTTATGATTCTATTTTATCGGGCCCGAGTGCTAACATCTTATCACGAAACATGGCAGCTTTTTCAAAATCCAAGTCGGATGCGTAACGTAACATTTCTCGTTTTAATGCATCACGTAACTTGTCTTTGGTTTTGTATTTCTTCAAGGTAAATTCTCTTTCCATTTCCTTGAGAGCTTCTTCCTTACTATCTTCCTCCGCCATCTCTCGCGGTAAAATATCATGAATTTCCTTAATGATACTTTGAGGGGTGATTCCCATCTTCGTGTTGTGGGCTTCCTGGATTAGACGGCGTCGTTCGGTTTCACTGATTGCTTTTTTAATCGAATCAGTCATCCGGTCTGCATAAAGAATGGCCTTGCCGTTTACATTCCTTGCCGCACGACCAATGGTTTGGACGAGAGATTTATAATTGCGAAGAAAACCCTCTTTATCCGCATCTAAAATGGCAACAAGAGAAACTTCTGGAATATCAAGTCCTTCTCTGAGCAAATTGATCCCTACAATACAATCATAAACTCCCTTACGTAAATCCCGAATGATTTCTGTTCTTTCAATAGTATCAATTTCGGAATGGAGGTAGGCAATCTTCAAACCCACTTCTTTATAATAATCCGTTAAGTCTTCTGACATCTTTTTTGTCAGAGTGGTGATGAGAATTCGCTCTTTTTGTTCTATGCGCAGCCGAATTTCATTTAACAAATCTTCGATTTGGTTTGTGGTGGGACGAACTTCCACCACTGGATCAAGTAGCCCCGTAGGACGAATGATTTGTTCGATCACCGCCTCACTTTTGTTAATTTCATTTTGATCAGGGGTTGCCGAAACATACAAAGTCATCGGAGTCAAAGTTTCAAATTCTTGAAAATTCAATGGCCTGTTGTCAAGAGCACTCGGAAGTCTAAATCCAAAATCAACTAACGTTAGTTTTCTGGACCTATCTCCTGCATACATTCCCCCAATTTGTGGAAGGGTGACATGGGATTCGTCAATGATTAGTAAAAAATCCATATTTGGAAAATAGTCGAGTAAACAAGCAGGCCTTTCGCCCTCAGATCTTCCTGTTAGATGGCGCGAATAGTTTTCGATCCCACTACAATACCCAAGTTCCACAAGCATTTCCATATCGTAATTGGTTCTGGATTCAATTCGTTCTGCTTCTAAATGTTTCCCTTGTTTTAGGAATTTTTCCTTTTGTTCGGCCATCTCACTCTTAATTTTTTCGATGGCATCTTTGATTTTGGGTCCTGAGGTGATGAAGTGTTTTGCAGGGTAAACAACTACTCGATCTAACTTTGTTTTTACCTTACCAGTTAGTGGATCAATTTTAGAGAGTCCATCAATTTCATCACCAAAGAGTTCAATCCGAATTCCTTCCTCTTGGTAAGAAGGCATAATCTCAATCGTATCTCCACGGACACGAAAATTACCCCGGCTAAAATCGATATCATTACGAGCGTATTGGATATGTAAAAATTTTCGGATGATTTGGTCCCGATCGATTTTATCCCCGACATGTAACATCACAACCGAATTCATATAGTCTTCGGGAGAACCCAAACCATAAATACAGGAAACAGAACTTACGATAATCACGTCGTCTCGTTCGAGTAAACTAGATGTGGCACGTAACCTAAGTTTATCGATCTCCTCATTCATTGACATATCCTTTTCAATGAAGGTATCGGAAGAAGGGACGTATGCCTCTGGTTGGTAATAGTCGTAATAAGAAACGAAGTATTCTACAGCATTCTCTGGGAAAAAATCTTTAAACTCCCGAAAGAGCTGTGCCGCAAGTGTTTTGTTATGTGATAAAATGAGCGTTGGTTTTTTGACACGTGTAATGACCTCGGCCATGGTAAAGGTTTTTCCTGAACCCGTCACTCCAACTAATGTGATTTTATTTTTACCTTCGCCGAAGGACTTTGCAATTTTTTCAATTGCTTCGACCTGGTCTCCGGCAGCCTTAAAAGGAGAAACCATTTTGAAATTTGCCATAGGGACCTATGTTAGTTTACGAGTTGCTTTCAGTATAGCTTGTTTTCGATTGTCGCTAATCTCTAAATCTACCGAATCGAAAAGTTTTTGCATGACCATCATACCACGCATGAGTGTTGCTGTGGAAGAAAACTTACCTCTCTGAATATCATCTTCTAGATTAAAGTCTTTTACAGTATTGATCATTTCTATGGTAAAGGTTTTGTGTTTATCGATTTGGAAATTTACTTCCACACCGCCACCGTCACCATACTTGGCTGCATTCTCCACTGCTTCTACCGTGGCAATACAAAGGTCCATTCGTAACTCTTCTTGAATCCCATTCCGTTTCAGAAAATAATCAAGCCTGGCCCGAACATACTGCATCGGGTTGTAAGGAAGAGCCCCAAGAATTACGAATTGTTCAGTTGTTCCCATCTTACGAATGATAGGAGAAGCATCGGGTAGTAAATACTCACGCGGATCCAGAGGGTTTGTAGTGATGATTCCGTCTTTGATTAAGTCTTCAAGGAGAGAGGTGATTCCTTCCAAAGTTGTATTGGGATTGTCCTTGAATTTTCTTTGGGTTTCCATAAACACCCAAGAGTAAAAATCGTTCACATTCCCCGAGAGGCCATTGGAGAACAAAGTTTTCACTTCTTTCTCTAACTCAGTTCTGGAGAGAGGGAACGGCATATATTCCCATTTCAAGGGGAACGGAAGAGTTGTAAATTGTTTTATCCTTTAGGGATTAGTCCGTGTTTTCTCTTGGCGCAGTGCTTCATAAAGCACAATGGCAACAGCATTGGAAAGATTGATGGAACGACTCAGCTCTGCCATAGGTAAGGAAATAATATGCTCTGGAGGGCAAGACTTGTGGATTTCTTCCGGTAGGCCTGAAGTTTCCCGTCCAAAAAGGAAGACATCATTCTTTTCAAAGTCCACATCCCAGTACACTTTGGTCCCAAACTTGGAAACCAGGAAAATCCGGCTCCCTTCTTGCTCTTTTTTGGACCGAAATTCTTCGTAATCGGCAAACCTCCGAAGATCCAAATCCTTCCAATAATCCAGGCCGGCCCGCCGGACTGCCTTTTCCGAAAGGTCAAAAGAAGGCTCCCCCACAATGGAAAGGGGAACTCCGGCATTCACACAAAGTCTTGCAATATTTCCCGTGTTAGGTGGAATTTCTGGTCTAAAAAGTGCGATCTCCAAATCGTGAATTACTTCTTATTCTTTTTTTCCAAAGATTTTTGAAGGGCCAATCCAAAACTAGAGACGGATCCAGAAGTTTCTTCCTTGGACATATACTCCTGGTATTCCATTCGATCCTTCGCCTCACTAGCTTTGGAAATTGACAAAGCAATTTGCCTTTTTTCTGGATTGATCTCCAAAACAAAAACTTCCAACTTTTGGCCTGGATTGAATACAGTATTTAATGGAGTGCGCGCCGGAACTCCTGTTTCTTTGTTCGGCACAAGACCAGAAAAATCATCACCTAACCGAACAAAGAGACCAAAAGGTTTGATCGACTCTAAAGTTCCCGTGACAATATCAGATTCTTTAAAAGGAAGTTTTCCTGACCATGGGTCGGACAAAAAGTCTTTTACGCTAAGAGAAATTTTGTTTGTGGACCAATCCAGAGTGAGGATTTTAGCACGGAGAGTTTCTCCCACACGAAATTCTGTTGTCAGGTCGGCATTTTTTTTGTAAGTTGCTTCCGACTGTGGAACCAAAGCATCAAATCCATCCATGTCCACAATCAGACCAAATTTATGAATGCTTTTGACCGTGCAGGAAACAAAAATTCCTACCTTCAATTCTTCACGTAACAGTTGTTTTTTGGTTTCTCGTTCTTTATCAGCAATTTTTTTCTGAGACAAAACAATTTTGTTTTGTTTTTTGCCAAGTTCCGAGATCACAAATTTAATTCGTTTGCCTGCTATGTTTGTTCCTTTTAAGGAACCATCCAATTGGCTAAAGGGAACAAAGGCTGCGTGACTGCCAAGTTTGACATCCCAACCGCCGTTTGTTTCTGCTAACATTTGACCGAGGACAGGAATTTCGTGTTGTGCCGCCATTTCCATATGCTCTTCTGTTAGGTTGTCTCCAGAAAGACAGGTCGTAAAATAAAAATCTCCAGAGTTTTCTTTTAAAAAATAAACAATAAGAGTATCGCCAACCTTAGGCAAAACTTCTTCTCTCCATTCTTCAATAGAGATGTTTCCTGTGATTTTATTTTCTACAGTGCGAATGAATACATAATCATTCTTAACAGCTGTTACTTTGGCTTCATGACGTGAGCCGGGTTCGATGGATTGTCTTTTTTTAAAACTTTCTTCTAATAAACGTTCAAATTCTGAGGATGGGCCTTTCATTTTGCGGTTCCTTCCTTGGTGGGTTTGGGGGTATAGACCAATTTTCCTCCTAATACCATGGATTCAATTGGAAATATTCCGGAAGCACGTTTCAAAGGATTTTCGTCATGAACGGAAAAATGGGCGGGACCTCCGATTCGGATCTTTCCTTCATGATCGGCACCAATAAAGGAACATGTCCTTAGGGTCAAAGTTTGGATGATTTCTCTGCGGATTTGCGGTAAGGTTTCCGGGTCTGCATTTGTCGAAAGTAAACTGGGAGAAAAGGAACCAAAAAGCGATGCCCAAAACCCTGGTCTACCAGAAGGAGGATCGGCTTTTCTCTCCATCGGTTTTGCCAAAAGGGATTCCCAAAGCCGCACTTCCACAATGGCCGCTTGCCCAGGAAAAAGTCCCCAATGCCCGGCTCCACTGGCAAAAAGAAGGTTTTTTCTCGCTTCGGCTTCCGATTGGAAGGTGGACTTGTACTCTGAAAAGGAACTTCCCGAAAGGCTCCCATCCTCTTCTCCTTCCGATTCGATAGAGAGAGAATCCTTCCAACGAGAACCAAAAACAAAATGAAGGCGAGTCCAGATTTGGATTTGTTCTTTCCTGAGATCTGGGTTCGTCTTTAGGTCCTGGAGATACAAAATAGATAACATAGGAGCCCAGCGAAAGTCTCGTTTTTGGGCCCGGTAAAGATTGGTTCCTTCGGGCATCGGATGGAAAATCACAGGAAAACCCGTATCCAAAGCGTCTTCCCAACTGGTTTTATCGGCAAAGGTATAGGCCACAGGCAGATAACCTTTCTCCTCTCCCTCTTTCCGTTTGGCATAAAGTTCTGTTTGAGAAAATCCCCGGTTTTCCACTTCTTTTAAGAAAATCGGGAGGTGGCGATTTCGTTTGGAATCGGGAGAGAAGCCAAGGCCTGAAGCATACAATGCCTCTTTGCCCGAAGCCAATTCCGAATATAAGGCGGGTTTTTGGGATTGGGTGAGGATGGGGGAAAACCATTTCGATTTTACAATTTCACTCTGTAAGTTTGTGAGATTCGGATCACCCACCGACTCAATATGGCTAAATCCAGCCGCTAAATACCCGGAAAGATAAGTAGGAAGTTCTTCACGGCCTATTTTTCCCCCGCGTGCGTCAGATCCCAAAGTGACAGAAGCATCACAAAATCCAGGCAATAAGTATTTAGGATGTACAACCGGTGTTCCTTCTTTTAAGGAAACGATTTTGCCCTGGACCACTTCTAAGTCGATAAATCCACCAAAATTGGATTTTTCACTGTTCCAGATGCGAACTGATTTCATTTTCAAATTTTGAGACAAAAGTATGGTGGGGGCAAAAGCCGATAAAAATAAGGAGAGGAATAGAAGCCTGCGGTTTTTCATACTAGCGGTCTTAGTTACCTTGACAGTAAGGACTAGAATGGAAAAGATTTCGGGTATGGGAAAGGAAACAAGCGAGATTTCTGATCACATCAAATTACACATCGAAAATGGGAAAATTCTCTCGCTAAAGACTCACCGGGTCTCCAAATCCGTTGAGGAACACATCAAGGAGGCCGTAGGCCTTATCTTAGATCGCCTTACTTACCCAACACTTGTTCCCACTCTCTATACCATCATCAAAGAACTGGCAATCAATGCCTGCAAAGCCAACCAAAAACGTGTCTTTTTCGAAGAGCGCGGATACAGTATGTTAAACCCTTCCGAATATGCGAGGGGAGTGAGAGAGTATCGTGAAATTTTTTCAGAAGAGATGTCCAACGAATTTGGAATCAAAGCCAAAAAGAAAGGATACTATTGTTTAATTAACTTCAAATTCAATGATGATGGGATCACCATCGAAGTCATCAATAACACACCCATAGCAAAAGAAGAAGAAAAAGCAATCAGAGAACGTTTGGAGAAAGGAATGGTGTATGATGACATCGCTCAGTTCTACATGGACAATGCTGATACCACAGAAGGTGCCGGCCTTGGTCTTGCTCTCATACTCATTATGCTCAAAGGGGAAGGTATTGATCCCAATTTCTTTCGTATCATTATCGGAGAAGATTCCACCATCGCAAGGTTGGAAATTCCTCTTTCCGATAAGTTTATCTCTGCCCGCGACCCCAATCAAATTTAAATATGCCCATTCCTTTATCCTGCGCCATCATTACCCTCAACGAAGAGGATAATATCTCTCGCACCCTAGAAGCTCTTTCCTTTATAGAAGATATTGTGGTGATCGATTCCGGTTCCACAGACAAAACAGTAACGATTGCGAAATCATTTGGTGCTCGTGTTTTTTATCGTAAGTTTGTAAACTACGCTGATCAAAAAAACTATGCCATCGAACAAACTAAGTTTGATTGGGTGCTTGCCATTGATGCTGACGAAGTAGTATCCAGCGGATTACAAAGAGAAATTACGGATTTATTTAACAATCACAAACTAGAGTCAGTCGGTTATCTTGTTCCTCGTTTGACTTATTATTTAGGAAAGTGGATTCGTTTCGGTGGATACTATCCTAACTACCAAATCCGATTGTTTAAAAAAACTGCTGGAGAATTTAGCGGTGGTTTGGTGCACGAAAGAGTCAAACTCATCGGGAAACCTATCAAATTAAAAAATCCACTTTATCATTATTCTTATAAAAACATATCCGACCATTTACAATTCATTGATCGTTATTCTAGTTTGTTTGCAGAAGAAGAATTTAGAAAAGGGAAAACTAGTTCTGTATTCTGGGCTTTTTTAAAAGCGTGTTTTAAAGGTTTTTATATGTATTGGATTCGGTTGGGAATCCTAGATGGGAAACAAGGTTTTGTTCTTGCCCTTCTAGGGTTTTATTATAATTTTCTTAAGTATTTAAAGTTATATGAAAAATCGAAATCAATCTCTTCTTTCTTTGTTATGGTTGATTCGGTTCATGATGTAAAGAGCAGTAAATCCACCAAGAAAAATGGCAACCAAGTTCACGTTGGATAACTGTGTGGATCCAATTTTTGGGGACATGAGCCACATAATGATATCGCGAATGTAAGTTTGGAAGGTGGCAAACACGATGAGAGCACCGATCCCTGCAACAAAAGTGGAACCCCAAAATTTTCCGAGTAAGTCTTTGCGTTTATAATAATAAAAATAATAGGCACAGGCTGCGGATGCGAGAAAAAAGAATAAAATATCTACTAGAATTGTCCATGGTTCCGATGGTGCGGCAAGCGGTAATGAAATCATTGTTCTTGTACCTGTCTAATACCTATTTTCGGTAAGCCATTGTTTAGTCCATAAGATAAAAAAAGAGGTTTTCCTTGTATTCAAAACATACCGAAATATTCGGAATCTTGGGATATCCCTTAGGCCACACCCTATCCCCTTGGATTCATAATACACTGTTCCAACTCTCCGGATATGATGGAGTGTATTTGGTATTTGAAAACGAAAAGTGGAAAGAGATCGGACTTCGCCCTCTCCTTGATTTGGGTGTGAAGGGAGTATCGGTTACCATTCCGTTTAAAGAATGGGCCTACGGGCAAGCGAATACGGTTTGTAATGCATCCAAGACCATGGGATCTTCCAATACCCTACTCTTTCGTGACGGAATCGAAGCAGTCAATACCGATGGGACCGGTGCTGTCCTTGCTATCACCAAATCCAATCCAGAACTCTTAGATCCGAAAATAGAAAAACAAATTTTAATCCTCGGGAGTGGAGGCAGTGCCAAAGGGATCGTTTTTGAAATCGCGGAGACTCTTAAAAAAAACACTGGTGATAAAAAGATCCAAAGAAAGATCAAACTTCTCGCAAGAAATCCACTTACTTCCAAAGAAATCCAAACGGCTCTCGGAAACCCTGATTGGTTGTTAATCACTTCGAAAGAAGAGTGCCAAAAAGAAAAAGACAAATATGATCTGATCATTCACACAACTCCCGTGGGTATGAAAGGATACGGTGGTGAACCCCTTTTGGATTCCGATTTTTTTACCAAAAAACATACGTTATTCGATATTGTTTATAATCCGCTAGAAACAGATTTAGTGAAACAGGCAAAGAAAAAAAAAGCAGAAATCATTCCTGGGTATCATATGTTACTCTACCAAGGAATCAGACAATTCGAACTGTTTACAAATTCGAAAGTAAAAACCAAATGGATACAAAAAATAGAATCTATACTTTTAAAACAACTAAAGAGTAGATCCTAAGTGTTATGAGTATAAATTAGAATCGTTTGATCCAATAAAGAAAACAATGCAGTTTTTAGATTTTTTATATAGCCTACAAAATATTGAAAAAACAAGAAACTTCAATGTTTTCAAAGAATATACATTAGATGGGTTATCCGAACTTTTCCAATATGTAAGCTCCAAACACAAGGTCCAGAAACCCATTCGAATTAGCGTTGTAGGAACCAATGCCAAAGGTTCCACCTCACATTACTTAGCCTCTCTACTTTCCCTTCTAGGATACAAAACAGGAATTTATACTTCGCCGCACCTCCTCACTCCCTTGGAACGATTCCAAGTTTTTGAAAAAGGCAAAGTCCATCTTCCGAAAGAAGAGGAAGTGGAAGATTTCTTTAGAAAAACGATCATACCCGATCTCCACCGATTTTCTTCTCTCTCTTATTTTGAATTCCTAACCATTTTTTCTTATCTCTTCTTTTCTTTTCAAAAGACAGAATTTGAAATTTGGGAAGCAGGACTTGGAGGAAGACTCGATGCCACAAAACTTGTGCAAGCCGACTATGTTGTGTTAACCAAGATAGGAATAGACCATTCGGAAATCTTAGGAGATACGAAAGAAAAAATCTGCAGAGAGAAACTCGGAATCCTAACGGATATTTGCCGAAAACTTGTGGCAATGGATCCAAGAGACACTGATTTAGAATCCATAATCAAAAATTTCACCAAAAACACAATCCCGGTTCGGATCTTTCCTCTCACAGACAAACCGACGTATTTAGAAACCAACTTTCAGTTTGCAAAAGCTGCACTCGCAGAGTTGGTTCCTGAAAAAAAAGAACAGATCGAATCCATTCCTTTCGAAACCACAGAACGGCCACGCGGAAGGATGGAAGTCCTAAAATCCTCTCCTGAAATTGTCTTTGATCCTGCCCACAATCCAGATGCCATTGCCACCACTACATTTGAGTTTGGAAAGTCCCATACTTCCTTTTCTCTGGTGTTGGGGAGTCTCCCCGACAAAGACCGTGAGGGGATTCTAAAGGAACTGGCTGGCCTACCGCTTGTCGCACTTTACCTATGGGAAGGAGTCGGATTTGGAACCTTCCTTCAGCTTCCAGAAACACTAAGGCCCATAACCCAAAGAGTGCAAAATGAAGAGGACCTCCTCCCCATATTCCAAGGCAGATTTCCGGTATTGGTGTTAGGAAGTTTTCGCCTCTATGGAATTGTGGCAAAATTAATACAAAATACAACAAACATGTAAAATTGGACTTTACAAATGAATCCTGAACGACAATGTTCTTTTAGGAAACATCGTTCAGGATCATGCAAACTCCCAAAGAACATACACGAAAAGAAATCTTACAAGCGGCTCGAGAGGAATTCATCCAACTCGGTTTTGAGAAGGCTAGTATGCGAACCATTGCTAAAAAAGCAAAGGTATCGACGAGTAATATCTACAATTACTTTGAAAACAAAGAACACCTTCTCACGGAAATCCTACAGCCAGTTCTTTCTGGAATGGAGAAAGCCTTTGCTTACGTTTCTCATCCAGATTATTTTGAAAAAAGATTTAACGACAGTTATGAGGCCTGGCAGGAACGATTTCATATTGCTCTTGAATATGTAGATTCAAATCGAGATGACTTTATCCTTTTGCTTACAAAGTCACAAGGATCCCATTTGGAAGAATTCCCTGATACAGTTCTCACCCGACTTACCAAAATCAACTTCGACCAATACAACACTTTCAAAGAAAAAAACCCTGCCTACAAAGGGGAAGTAAGTGAATTTGTAGTGAGAAACATCCTTTCTTTCTTTCTCAACATCTTCGTCCAGATGGTAAGACAAGGAATCTCCAAACAAGATATGTTGGTATATCAGGATAGTTTCCTTAAATTTTTACACTTCGGATACAAAGGATCGATTGCCTCTGATCTGAGTTGAATCAATCTGGTTCTCGATGGGAACCGGATACAAAATTAAAATCTGCGGAATCAAAGACCTGGCTACACTAGAACTCTGTGTAGACCTCCAGGTTGATTTTGTCGGTCTCAACTTCTCACCCCGCTCCCCACGTTGTATCACGCAAGAAACCGCTGAATCCTTACTTCAATTAAGGAAAAGACCCGGATTTCCCAAACTTGTATTTCTATTCTTTGAAAATTCTATTTCCGAAATCCAAAACTTAAACAGAGATTTCCAACCAGACCTGGTGCAACTGATTCGTGGCGACAAATTTCTCACAAAAGAACTATGGGACAACTTAACGGAAAAAAAATCACTCCTTCCTGCCATTCGGATCCAAGAGAAGGTAATGTCTGACGAGGACTTAGAACCAAAATCGGATTTAGTGATTTTAGACAGTTACCATAAAGATTTGGGTGGTGGGTCTGGGCATAGTTTTCCATGGGAACATATAACATCCGTAAAACGATCTTTTTTACTCGCTGGCGGAATCACTCCTGATAATGTAAAAACTGCTTTAGAGACAGTTCATCCTTATGGAATTGATGTAGCAAGTGGAGTGGAAACCAATGGGAAAAAAGATCCAAATAAGATAAAAACACTGGTACAAAATGTCCGAACACTATGAAGCATTAAATACTCCCGTGATGCGGCAGTACATGGAAGTAAAGGAACAACATCCTGATGGAATTGTTTTTTTTCGTATGGGTGACTTTTACGAAATGTTTTTGGACGATGCAAAAATTGCGGCACAAATTTTAGACATCACTCTCACCAAACGTCAGAACCAAATTCCTATGGCGGGGATTCCTTACCATGCCACCGAAAGTTATATCTCAAGGCTAATTGCTGCCGGAAAAAAAGTTGTGGTCTGTGAACAAACAAAACCTGACGATCCCAAAGCAAAAATCATGTCAAGGGAAGTGGTGCGAATCATCACACCAGGAACAGTGGTTGAAGACAATTTGCTCGGTGGATACCAAAACAATTATTTATCTTTGTATTATAAAGAAAAAACTTCCGTATATCTAGCGTTTGCTGATGTTTCTACTTCTGAACTTTTGTATTTCTTTTTTTCCGAAAACGAAACAGAACGAATCAATGATACCATCAAACGGTTTTCACCAAAAGAAATTATTTTCACAGATGAAGTGCCACCCATAGCCAAAGAATCGAAAATCATTTTATCGAAAATTCCACCGGACTATCTGCCTAAAAAGAGGGGCGCAGGGATTGATACAGTTGTCCATGTATTAGATGCTTACCTCCAATACAACTACCGCAAACAGAACTTTGTATTTCAATCTCCCAGACGAATTGATGAAAGTGAATATTTAGTCTTAGATGAACAAACAGTTTCTCACTTAGAACTTGTGGAAAATCCAAATGATAAAAACCACACCCTCTTTGGAGTGCTCAACCGTTGTATCACGGCCACTGGCAAACGATATTTAAAACAAAGAATTCTTTTCCCGACTCGCGATGAAAATAAAATCAAAGCCCATTGGGATAAAATTGAAATCCTATCGGCAAATAAAAAAGAAAGATTCCAAATCAAAGAACTCTTAGGAGACTTAATTGATTTGGAAAGAGTCCTCACTCGGTTTCGTGTGGGGAAAGCTCTTCCCCGAGACTTTCGTGGGATCGATAAAAGTTTAGAATCCACTTCGAATGTAAAAACCATTTTAGATGGGATTGGTTATGATTTTTCAAAACTACCCAAAGAACTAACCAACCTTTCCCAATTATTTTTCGATACTCTCTACGAAGGGGAACTTCCTGTTTTTCTTGGAAATTCACCCTTTCTAAAGGCGGGATTCAATAAAGAATACGATGATGCCATCCTTGCTCGCGAAAAGGGAAAGGATTGGATTTTAGATTTGGAAGAGAAGGAAAAAAAAGGGTCAGGTTTATCTTCACTCAAAATTCGTTATAACAAAATCCTTGGATACTTTATAGAAATTTCCAAAGCCCAAGCCAAAGAAGTGCCGGCACATTTTCTAAAAAAACAAACTTTAGTGACAGGAGAAAGATTTACATCCCTTCAGTTAGAAGAGTTAGAAAGGGCCATCCTACAAGCTGACGAAATTATAGAAAGAATTGAAAAAGAAAAATTTGATGAACTCGTGGCCCACTGCATTTCACTTTATGAAGAATTTCTAACTCTTTCCAATGAAGTGGCCTCTCTAGATTACCATCTTTCTCTTACGGAAATTAAAGAAGAATACCAATGGACAAGACCAGAAATTCGTAGTGATGGGATTCTAAACTATTCTGAATCTCGCCATCCTGTTGTAGAAACTTTTTTACCCATTGGCGAACGTTTTGTACCCAATAGTTTGGAACTCAATCCCAAAGACAACGCCATAGCGGTGTTAACTGGTCCTAATATGGCCGGTAAGTCCACTTTTATGCGCCAAATTGCGATCAACCAAATTCTATTCCAAATGGGTTCTTATGTTCCTGCGAAAAAAGCATCTCTTTCTGTTGTGGATCGAATTTTTACTCGAATTGGTTCTGGGGATAATCTCACAAAAGGAGAATCCACTTTTTTTGTAGAAATGAGAGAAACAGCAACTATTCTCAATCAATTTTCAGAGAACAGTCTCATTCTATTTGATGAAGTAGGTAGAGGAACCTCCACCTATGATGGTTTATCCATTGCTTGGGCCATTTTAGAATTTTTAACAGTCAAATTTCCGAAACCCAAAACCATCTTCGCCACTCACTACCATGAGTTGACCGAACTAGAAAAAGGAAATGGAATCTTTAATTTGTATTTAGATACTTTTGAGAAGGAAGGAGAAATCCTATTCCTTAAAAAAGTCAAACGAGGAAGATCCAAACAATCTTTTGGAATCTATGTAGCAAAACTAGCAGGGATTCCTGAAACCGTTTCCGATCGTGCCAAAGAAATTCTTGTTGGTTTGGAATCCAAAAAAAGAGAAATTAAAATCAAAAATGAAGAACCAAGTTTGTTTGCAGGTCTTATGGATAATAGTACATCCAATCTATCACCAAACGAAGAAAAGGTATTGAATCGACTCAAACAAATCGATCCGAACCAGATCCCACCCCTCGAGGCCTTATCTATTTTAGATGAATTAAAACGTATCCTCAAAGAGAAAGACGAGAGCCGATAAATCGGTAAAATCGATCCAATTAGTGATTTGATCTTTTAATCCTTGTTTGGCGTGAATTCCAATTCCGATTCCTGCAGCATTTAACATCAAAGCATCATTGGCCCCATCCCCCACAGCCACCACTTGTTCTAGGGGAATCGAAAGATCATTTGCATATTGTTTTAGATAGAATTCTTTTTTTTCACGATTGATGATCTCACCCAAAATAGAACCAGTGAAGTTTCCATCCACCTCTTCCAATCCATTGGCTCTATAAAAATTCACGGGGTACTTTTCTGAAAATAATTGTAATACAGGAGTAAAACCACCGCTGAGGATTCCCAACTTCGATCCATTTGCGGAAACAAATTGAAACACTTTTTCCATTCCCTCATTTAAAGTTAACAGATCGTATACTTCTCTGAAACTCTCTTTAGAAAGTCCCGCTAAATGTTTCACTCGTAATCGGAGGGCTTCATCAAATCCCATTCCGCCTTCCATAGCTTGTTTGGTAACAGTGGCTACTGCCTCATACACCCCATGTTTTCTTGCCAACTCATCAATGACCTCTTCTTTGATGACAGTGGAATCCATATCAAATACAAAAAGAGACTCTTTCTTTTTAGGTAACAAAGAACCTAAAGATAAAAAGTCGATTTGGTGTTCTGCCAACTGATTTCGGATTGTAACAACTTGGTCTCTCGTTAACGATTCCTCTTGAACGATCCGAACACAGTGTAACCCAAATCTGTCTGTACGAATGATTTGGGAATGGGAATCTTTGAGTTCAAAAGTTTTCTCGGTCGATGAATTTGTAATATCTGACTTTAGATTAGGAAAGGTTTCGGAAAGAAGAGTATCGGAAATAGGAGAACGAGAAATTAAAAGCAGTGAATTCATTTTTACTTTTGCAGATAGGGTCTTAGTTTTTTACCCCAAAGTTCATATCCTTTTTCATTAAAATGGAGACTGTCCCCATTGGGGCGAATGAATTCTTCACGAAGAGTGGGCGAATCAATTTTTCTCATACTATCCCAAACTTCAATGTATTCCACGTTTGTTGTAGTCCTTGCTACTTGATTCAAAAACAAATTGAACACAGGAACAATTTGATTCAGTTCTTTCACTCTTGTGGGAGGAACCGCAATGAGAAAGATCTTTGTATTTCTATTTTTAGAATGGATTTTTTGAACGATGGAAAGTAAGTTATTTTGAACCAAACTCAAACACTTACCTTGGATAAAATCATTTCCACCAATTTCGATGACGATCTTTTCTGGATGTAACACAAGGACGTCTTCATCGATTCGAGAGAGGAGAGTTTCTGTCATATCCCCTCCAATCCCACGATTGGTGACCGATTGACCGGGAAATTCTTTGGCCATAAGATCCGGCAAAAATAAATGTACTAAACTATCACCAGCAAAAACAATATTCGTCTTTTTGATTTTTAAATTATCTTCTGCGTATAACAGCCGTGTGGGGAGCCAAGCTTTCTCTATATACTTTTTAAAGTTAGAGTCATCTCGCCATCCTGGCTCTGCAAAACATTGAAAATTGGTATCGAAATAATCACGTTTTGAGGAAGATCTACAGTCGATTACACTCAAAACCAGGGCAAAAACCATGCCCCATCGGAGGAAGAATTTATTCCTGTTCTTGCGGTTCATTCATTCGGAAGCGCTTTTGCCAATCTTTGATTTGGGCCTGCGCATATTCTTCCGTGTCACAAATCCGAAACTCGATCGGGTTATTTGTGGTTGTCTCGATGAGTTTGGCTTCGATATACCCGTTCTTTAACTTGGTTGTCTCAATGCGATATCTCATCTGAATAGCTCCAAAAACCAGGATTTAATTTCCACGTATCTTTGCAATCTCTTCTAAAGTTTCATCTTCTTTGTATTTTCCAAAGAGAAAGATGGCGAGTAGACAGAATGCAGAGGCTAGAGGACCAGTCAGGCGAACTCCCAGCTCCCCTCCCGCTTCTACTTCTTCGACTTTACAAATGGTAGATTCCATACTTATTTTTCTCTCTCCCTTTAGATTTTTTTCTGATTCAGACTTCGGTTCGGACACAGAAGGAGCAATGATTCCAGTTACAGAAGGCGACACGTTTTTCTTTGTTTCACGATCAAGCCCCAAAAGAATGACAGTACTAAAGATAAGAACCGCCAGTGTTTGCCCCAACTTTTGCATAAAGGTTCTACCGGCATAAAACAATCCTTCCCGTTTAGAACCTGTTTTTAACGAATCAAGTTCAGCTATATCTGCTAAGATAGCATTTGGCAAAATACCAAGAATTGCAATCGGAATGGCTGCCACTGCAACGATCAAATAACCTTGAATATACGGTGGCAATGGCAATTCATCTTTTCCGATAAAATATATAGAAAGAAACAAGGCCAAAAAGACATAGAATCCAAATAAAACTGTTTTTTTCTTACCTATCTTTCTTGCGATCCAGTTAACCACAGGATAAAAGGCAAAAGAAACCAGTAACATCACAGTGAGTAGCTGCGTTACAAATTCTCGTTCCAATTCCAATAGAACGGTCACATAATAAGAGATCCCTGTTGTCAGTATGGTAAGGGCGAGGAAATAACAAAGATCGGATAAAGCAAAGTATAGAAAATTCTTATTTTTGAATGTAAGTAAGATAGCTTCTCTAAAGGGAACACTCGATGCTTCTGACTCACAATAGGTTTTTTCATGGATAGAAAAAACCGGGAAATACATACAAATGGCCGCAAACACACAGAGAATTCCTAAAGCATATTGACGAGAGACTAAGGTCTGAACGGAAAGGTCCGCATCAAAAATAAAGTTAGATTTCAAAACATTGGCTATCATCGGTTCCGTGGATGCCACAATGATTCCCAAAGCATAGGTAACGGAGATATAAGTAGAAAGATTCAAACGTTCTTCCGGAGTATGTCCGAGCTCTGGAATGAGAGCAAAGAAGGGAGTGACATAGACTGTTAAAAATAGGTAAAAAAACAACATACAGCCTGTCATCCAAACAAGGTTTGTTGACGAGATAGAGTGATGAGGAGGGACAAAAATTAACCAACAAAAGACGGCTGCAGGCACCCCACCAAGAAAAAGAAAAGGGATACGCCGGCCAAACCGAGAAGAAAACCTGTCTGAGGAATTGGCAATGATTGGATCAGTAAAAGCGTCCCACAAACGACCGACAGCCGCCACGACCCCAATCGTAGAAAGACCCCAAAAGGCCATTTTTTCAATGAGATCAGGAAAACAATCCTGACCCGGTTTTGGTGCAGGAGGAAGATAAAAATAAACTTGATGGAGACCAATGATATTGATGAGAGTGGACCAACCCAATTGGCCGATCGCATAACTCATCTGCTTTCGAAATGGTAAAGACGGTTTTCGCATGTTTCTCACTAGAGGCGGTAAAGTAGGAGCATGATACCGCCAGAAGTAAAAAAGGCAAACTACTTTTTATGTTTATAGAGTTCTGGAAAATTTTTCTCGTCGTAAAGGAATTGTGATTCGTACTCATCCCATCCTTCTGGAACACCTTCTGTAAATTCTGGGACCATAGAACAATCCCGAATCAAGTTCATTGTTTGAACCATTTCGCTTCCTTTTACGTTTAAGTATCCTTCAGCAAACAATGAATTGGCTACAAAAAGTGCCATGGATTGTAAAGAACCCAAGTGACCTTCTCGTCCTGCACCGATACGAATTTCTGAATCTGGATTCACCAAACGGAAAACCGACAACACTCGAATACAAAATTCTGGAGTGAGTGATGACTTCTGAATGGCATGGCCTTTGATCGGAATAAAAAAATTAACAGGAATCGAAATCACACCAAGTCGTTTGAGTTCAAATGCGACTTGCACGAGATCTTTCAGTTCTTCGCCCATTCCCACAATGATTCCAGAACAAAGTCCAATATCAGCTTCTTTTGCCGCCTCTAAGGTTGTTAGTCGGTCTTTAAAAGTATGTGTAGAACAGATTTCATTGTATTTGGATTCAGATGTATTGAGGTTATGATTGTACCTGTCAAGACCCGCATCTTTCAGCACTCTTGCTTTTTTTGCGTCCAAAATTCCTGCAGACAAACAAACCTTCATCCCCAATTCCCCATTGATTTTGGAGATGGTCTCTGCCAGTTTATCCACAGCTTTGTCAGTGGGACCTCGACCCGAGGTGACCATACAAAATCGGTAGGCACCGTTGTCTTTCGCACGTTTCGCATCTTCCCAAATCTCTTCGGGTGACTTCAAAGAATACTCTTGGATTCCTGAATCCCCTCCCTTTCTTTGGGCACAGTAGCCACAATCTTCAGGGCAGTAACCATTTTTGATATTATCTAATATATGAATGCGAACACGATTGGTATAATAACGATTTCGTTCTTCCGCTGCCCGAGCGACAACCGACAGCAAGTGAGTTTTTCCTTCTAGGATTTCCAGGGCTTCCGCTTCCGTAATTAAGGATGGAGCTGAAGATAATGTTTTTTCTTGGACTTCTGCAATCATGAGAACAGGTTTCGGGCTGCCGGAACCTGTGTAAACGAAGAAAATCTCTTCGTATATTTAGTCTCAATCTGATTCAGGAAAACTAAGAAGAGTTTGTTCCAATGCCAAAAAAATTTGGTCTAGAGACTTCTCTGAAATGGTATAGGGAGGAGTGATATAGATGGTTCGACCAAGGGGTCGAAGGAGAACGCGGAATTCTTTCATTTTTTCACGAATCTGTTTTCCGATCGGGTTTAAATATTCGTCTTCAGCAATCGTTTCCTTATATTCGAAGGCAAAGATTCCTCCCATGACTCGCACATTTTCAATTCGTTTTCCCAAGGTTTTTTGGAAGGGTTCTACTCGCTTTTGTAAACCTTCTTCCAGTTTTTTGACTTGGTCAAGTCCCATCTCTTGTAAAAGTTTCACAGACGCATAACCGACGCTACATGCAAGTGGATTTCCCGTCATGGTATGAGCATGAAAAAAAGCACGATACGGATCTTTGGATAAAAATTGTTTGTAAATGAATTCCGAGACAAGTGTGGCACCAAGAGGTAACATTCCTCCGGTAAGGCCTTTAGCTATCACAAGAAGATCCGGTTTTATTTCCGCCTTTTGGTAAGCAAACATCTCACCAAGCCTTCCCATTCCTGTAAAGACTTCATCGAAAATAAGAAGGGTATGAGTTTTTGTTGCCAACTCTCTTAGTTTTACTAAGACCTTTTTATCATAAAATAACATTCCATTGGCACCAAAAACCAAAGGTTCAATCACAATTCCCACATAATCTTTTTGTTTGATTTCTAATTCTAAGTCATCCAAACATTCCGTAAAACAAGTATTTGCTGCCTTTCCCCAAGGACAATTCATACAATTAGGAGCGGGAAATTCTTGGGTAGGAAATCTGAGATCAGAAAAGATTCGATTGAAGTAATTTTTTCCAGAAACGTTCATAGCACCAATGCTATCCCCATGATAGGAATTGGAAAAAACAAGAAATTCTGACCTAGGTATGAGGTCTGGATGGTTTTGGTAGTATTGGATCGCAAGTTTCAAAGCAATTTCAACCGCATTCGATCCGTTATCCGAATAAAAAACTTTATGAAAATCGAAGTTTGTCAGTTCCAATAAAGATTTAGATAAAGATTCTGCTGCTGGATGGATATGACCTGCAAGCATAATATGATCCAGTTCTGCAATTTGAGTTTTTAAGGCAGCAACTAACTTAGGATGACGATGGCCAAAAATCATAGTCCACCAACTACTGATTGCATCAATCCAAGTATTTCCTTCTGAGTCAGTAACAAACTCAGCCTCCGCTTTAACAATATTCAGTAAAGTCTCCCCTTCATCTTGGATGGTTAGAGGAACCCATGTTTTTGTTTGGATCGGATTAAATTTCATCTTCGGGATTGAGCAGAGTATCGATGACATTTCGATCTGTATCAAAATGTTTATTAGCAAAGGATATAAACGCACTCGGTGATAATTTTTGTTCCGGAAAGTTGGTCATCCCCAAACAAGGCGCACCACCTAACCTTTGGATGGTTTCCGCATTATCAGTTTGTAATAGGCTGTTTGGTCCAACTAAATAAAAGCCAAGGACGGGAATAAAACGTGCTGTCAGTACATCTAATGTGAGGAGTGTATGATTGATGGTTCCAAGTTCTGTGGATCCAACCACAACCACAGGTAAGTTGGATTCTTGGATTCCTTTGATGGCCAGGTAATCCTCTGTCCAAGGAACAAAAACCCCACCTGCCCCTTCGATCAATGTATTTGTTTTTCTTTCTTTGGTAACAAGACTAAGCAGGGATTTGGGATCTAATATTTTCCCTTCCTGTTTGGAGGCATAATGTGGACTTGCGGGAGTTAAAAATTCGTAAACTGGTTTTAAAAAGTGCGAATCTGACAAATCCACTGTTTTCTGAACTAATTCTGTATCACTCATTCCAGAAAGACCAGTTTGAATCGGTTTCCAATAACGAAAGCCATAACTTTCTGCGTACTTAGCCATAAATAGACTCGAAAAAAAAGTTTTCCCAATGTCCGTTCCGGTTCCTGCAACGTAAAAAGCTTGGCCCATACAGATCAAGTTTTATCAATTCTTGGCCCCGTCTATCCGATTTATATAGGAGAGGCTCTATGCAACTTCCCCTTTGGAAATCCATTCTCAAACGCGACGAAAACCCGATTACGGAGATTTCACATTTTTTACGCGAAACTGCTATCTTCGAAGGTATGTCTCGCCGGACTTTACGTGAAGTCGCAAGGCTGATTCACAAACGTAAATATTATGCTGGGGAAACCATCTTCTACCAAGGCCAAGCCGGAACCGGTGTTTATTTGATCTTACAAGGTAAGGTGGAAATTTTTTCAGAAAGAGAAGGAGTTACCTTAAAGCTCGCCGAACTTGAAAAAGGTGCTTTTTTTGGTGAACTGGCCCTCTTCCAAGATTTCCCAAGATCTGCCACTGCGGTTGCCCTTGTGGATTCCATTTTGCTTGGATTCTTTCAGCCAGAATTAAAAACCCTTTTGGAAACTAAACCAAGAGTGGGAAATGATCTACTACTTAGTTTTGCATCCATCATTGCCGATAGACTTCGCAAAACGAACGATACATTAGAAGCGGCTTACTTCAAAAGTAGAAAAAATAAAACCAAATGAATCTAAAAGAGTTCAGTATGTCCTCGCTTATTTTACGAAGTGCTTTTTTTGGCCTCATTGCGCTTACCATTTTAATTGGAATTGTAGGCGTAAAATTTTTAGCCATTCCTCTACTGATTTCCGGAATCCATTTTTATATCTTTCATGGAATTGTGGATTATTTTGAATCAAGAGGAGTTCATAGGGCAATCACAACCATTATTATCTTCTCTGTTTTGATTGCAGTCGCCTATTGGTTTCTAGCTTTTTATCTACCCAATCTCTTTGAAAAAGCACAGCCTATTGTTTCAGAATGGTCTATTAAGATGGAAGATCCCGACTTTCAATTATTAGATTTTAATAAACTTCCCGTTGTTTCCCAAAACCCAGAGTTGTGGAAAAAAATCATTAACCCAGAAGAAGTTGCCAAAATGGCAACAACCAATTTGGAAGATTTTTTACGTAGTCTTGTTGTTATGATTCCAACTTTTATCAGTTGGATGATCATCATTCCCATCATTAGTTTCTTTTTGTTATTGGATGCACATTTGATTTACAAAACTGTAATCAGTTTTATCCCCAATCGTTTTTTTGAAATGTTTTTAATGGTGTTTTATCGAATGAACCAACAGATCACTAGTTACTTAAAAAGTCTGGTGATCCAATGTGGGATCATGGCAATTGTTGCATCCATTGGTTTTTATATTGTGGGAGTTAAGTTTTTTATCCTGTTTGGCGTATTTTTGGGAGTGGCCAATTCCATTCCTTACTTAGGTCCACTGATAGGCGCAATCCCACCGATTTTATTTTCTATTCTTTTCCCAGAAATGTCACCCTCCATCGGATCCATTGCTTCTGTTGTTATCGTGGCTCAATTGGTAGATAATGCCATAGTACAACCTGTAGTGATTGCAAACGCAGTTTCTCTCCATCCGCTAGCGATTATGATTGGAATTGCTGTAGGAGGAAATTTCTTTGGGATCTTTGGAATGTTACTCGCCATTCCCGTATTATCTATCCTCAAAGTTACCATTGGGATTTTATACCACGCACTGAAAGAACACCAAATCATTTAATTTATCTCAGTGAAAAAAGATATAGATTAAAAAAGATTACGAATGTTTTTCTAATTTCATTCTTCTCTTTTATTCCACTTACCCATTTCTGAAAAAACAATTCCGAAAAGGGTAAGCGCGGAACCGATGGCTCCCACCATTTCCAATCTTTCACCTAATATCAAATATGCGAGGAAGAAAGAAAACACCGGTTCCATACTATAGAGTAATCCGGCCCTTGCAGGAGGGACTGCTTTCTGGTATCTAGTTTGGATCTGTGTTGTAACTATCGTTGCAAATATTGAAGTATAAATAATTCCAATCCAAAATTTTAAATCGAACTGGATGGAGATGGGTTGGTTCAAAAAAACTGATTCTACCGGGAACAAAGTAGTAGAAACTATCGCGATGAGTAGGATCTCAAAGGAAACGAGGATTTGTGCCGGGATTTTTTTGCTAAAAATATCGATGAGTATGATGTAGATTGCAAAGAAAAAAGCACCAATCAGTGTCAGTCCATCACCTAATCCAAAACCTGTAGACTGAAGGATTTCATCATACGTTTTTCCGTTTTGTGAAATCAAAAACAAACCCACTACAACAATGAGAACAGCAACCCAAGTGCGAAGTGATGGCAACTTCCGTTCGATCATGATTTGTAACAATGGAACAAAAACCACATAGGCTCCGGTCATAAAACCAGATTGTGTCGCAGAGGTATAAACAAGGCCAATCGTTTGGAAGGCATAACCCAAAAGTGCCGAACAGGCAACAAAGAAAGCTGGAAGAATGTAGTCCCACCTTCGATTCGCTTTTGAAAATAAGGTCTTTCGGTAAAGGAGTAAGGTTACGATACCAGCGAGCCAAAACCGAACCGCTAAAAATAAAAAGGGAGGCACCGAATCCAGTGCAAGTTTGATGACCACAAAGGTTCCACCCCAAAGAATGGCCGCAATCACCAAAAAGAGTTCCGGAGTGAAGATCCTGGACATATGAGCCAATCTCAAAGGAAGAAAGGTCCAGAGCAAGGAAAAGATGAATTGGAAGTTTAGAATCCGAAAACCACAAACCGGAACCACTCTCAGTTGGGAGGTATATTTTCCAGCAGGAACAGCCACTCAAGTAGGCGAAAAAATTAAAGGAATTTTGAGTTCCTTGCCATTACCAAACCAACCCGAGCCAAGTGTTCGTGTATTTTCAGAAAAAATCAAATTAGAAAACACAAACGCTCACCAAATCACCTATCTTTTGTTTCATGGTCTCTTTTTACGCGACATACGACTTGTCATTGCGCGGACAAAAGACTGGGACAGTTCTGCGGACGCATGCGAAGAAGAATGGGATAGGATTCTAACAGAGGCGGTCACAATCGCAAAACCTTTGTTTACTGATCCTAATATAAAATTTTACGAAATCAAAGAAAACTTACATATCAGTTATTTTGAAGATGAAATCACTGTCTCTCTCTCGATACTTGGAGAACCAGGTTACAAACGGGGGATCAAAGCCACCTTTCCAACAAGTGCACCTGTTCCCGAAGACTTGAGCCAAATTTTAATCCAACAATGTTTTGATATCTTTTTAGTTCCGAAAGAGGATGTAGCAGCCTTATACATTCCATTTGCAGGCACATTGACATTTGCTACCGAATGGACATTACAATCAGAAAAGATCTCTCTCTTATCACTGCCGAGGGAGTTTCTATTCAAACGAATGGTTTTGTTTCCAGAAAAATCTTTGGACCATTATAAGAAAAAGCTGAAAGAAAGTTTAGCGTCCATTTCTTACTCCACACCCATTGTCATCCAAGACACCGATCCTGCTTTAGAAAGTTATTGGTTGGAGGAGTTCAGACGATGGAGAAAATTGATTCAAGTAAACGATTGGGATCATAGTATTTCTGATTTTTTTAGAACTTTCCCTGTTTTGCCAGAAGCTACCTCAGAAAACTCCCATTATTTTTTACCACTTAATCCACCTTATGGGCTTAGAAAAAAAGAAAGAACAGAATCGGAAGAAAAACTCTATTCCAAAATCGGAAAACGATTGGAAGAACTTTTAAAACTCACAAAAAATCATCCCAAGCTCATTGGATTTGTACTTTGCCCGACAGAAGAAAAATGGAGCGATTGTATGCGAGAGCTAAGGAATTTTTCGAAAAAAACAATCCATGTCACACATGGAGGAATCGACTTACGAGTATTATACTTTCATTCGGAGGGGAGAGTTGAAAGACGTACAAATTGAACCTGGATGGAAAGAAGTCCTACAATCAGAGTTTGAAAAACCCTATTTTTCCGCCTTACGGGAATGGGTAAGGGAAGAATACAAATCTACGGTCGTATATCCTCCTGCAAAATTAATCTTCAATGCATTTGACTCTTGTCCTTTTGACAAAGTAAAAGTAGTTATACTTGGTCAAGACCCTTACCACGGTCCGGGCCAAGCACACGGTCTATGTTTTTCTGTCAACGATGGTGTTCCTTTCCCACCTTCCCTACAAAACATATTTAAAGAAATTGCGGATGATCTCAAAAAACCCATCCCTAAAACGGGGAACTTAACTTACTTAGCAAACCAAGGTGTTCTTCTTCTTAATGCCACTCTCACTGTTCAAAAAGACAAAGCAGGGTCGCACCAAAACAAAGGTTGGGAGGAGTTTACAGATGCTGCTATCCGAATTTTGGCAGAAAAAAAATCCAACCTTGTATTTTTATTATGGGGATCCTTTGCTGGGAAAAAAGAATCCTTAATCCCACCAAACAAACACTTGGTCTTAAAGTCAGCTCATCCTTCCCCCCTATCTGCCTACAGGGGATTTTTGGGTAACAAACATTTTTCCAAAACCAACGAATACTTAATTTCACAAGGAAAAGAACCCGTTGACTGGTAACGAAAAAAAAGGATATTTTTTTGTTTTTTTGACAGGAGTGTTTTTTGCATTCGAAGTCATTGGATTTAAAGAAATTTTTCGAATATACAATACAGAGCCAGAAATTGCAGCCTTATTTGGGGTTGGCTTTGCTTTTTTAGTCGTCACCCCCTATTTTCTCTTCTCAAAAAAACGAAGGATCAAAATAAAAACAACCATTAGGCGAGATGGAATGATCCTTACCTTGGGGACAATTTCCAATGCTATTGGTATTGTTTTATATTACTATGCACTCAAACAAACAGATTTAGGTCCTGCAGCAATTCTTATCAAAACAACAGTATTGTATAATGTTTTACTCGGAGTTTTTTTTCTGGGAGAACGACTAAAAAGAATGGAAGTTTTTGGAATCGCTATTGCCATTATGGGTATTTACTTGATCTCCACATTGGAAGGCCAAATTAAACTTTTATCGGCCTTTTGTATTCTTCTCAGCGCCTTTCTCTTTGCGATTCAAAGTTATATGATCAAAAAATATATACCCGAAATTTTAGGACTTGAGTATGCCTATTTACGACTTTTTCTTCTAAGTATATTTTTCTTTCTCTACTCTTTGTGGACCTGCAGCTTTCGAATTCCAGACCTGACTATCATCGTAGTCCTTGGACTGTTTTCACTACTCGGATATTTTTTAGGACGAGCCTTTTACTTTGAAGCACACAATTATTTACCCATAAGCAAACTGAATGCAACACTTCTCATCGAACCCATATTTTTAATGTTTGTGGGAATTTTGTTTATGAAAGAACCGATCGACAGCCAAAAACTGACTGGTGCAGGACTCATTCTTACTGGACTTTATCTGATTGTATTTCATAAACAAAAGGTAAAACCATGAGAGAAATTCCAAAAAACCTTGCTGATTCAGAAATTCAAAATATCCTACAAACCTATGAAGGCTGGCAACTAGAGACGAAAGATGGAGTTTCTTTTTTTAGTTTTTTTAAGGAATTTAAAAACTTTAAAGAGGCTTTTGGATTTATCACAAAACTAGCATTAGTTTCTGAAAGATTGGACCACCATGCAGAAGTTTGGAATGAATATGCAAAAGTGCGACTAAAACTTTATACGCATGAAACAAATTCCTTAACTACAAGAGATAAAGATTGGATTGCCAAATTGATGGAATGAGATAAACTTCCACATTTGCCTTTTTGTTTACGAAACGTGAAGAGTTAATGAATTTCTTTGGGCAAAAAAAAGCCGGAGTTGAAATCCCAACGCCGGCTTTTGATCTTTCAGTAAAGAACTGATTAGATCTCCATTTTGTAACCTACACGGTAAGTTTGTCCACCGATAACTACTGGGTAAGCAACCCAAGGAGCAAGAGCAGAAGCTCCACCAATTGAATTCACACCACCCACTCCCATTCCTGCGGAAAGGATAGTTTCGAGTTCGAAGAAAAGGTGACCTTTGTCAGTCACTTTTGTTTGAGCACCAACTAACCAGTTTAAGCCGATTCCGCTAGCACCAAAACGTACGTTTTCTTTGCTGACACCAGGATTTGGTGCATCACCCAAAAGGGCTCCACCACCTGCTCCTAATAAAGGACCACCGCTAGGATTCAATCCAGCTGTAAATCCTTGAAGAGCTGGAGCATTGATTGTTCCAGAAACTCCCCACCATCCTTGGAAGTAGTTCACACCAGCACCTACATATACCGCTGTGTCATTTGAAGCGTTATACAATTTGATACCGAGGTAAGTAGGAACTGTCCAAGCAGTATAGTGCCACTCTTGGTCTAACCATTTGTAACCCATTACAGTAGAAGAAGTCTCACCACCAGCAATTTTAGTAGTGTAGTTAACGTTGATTCTCCAAAAAAGGCTAGGTACTCCGAAGACTCCTTCTTTTTCGTAACCTACGTTGATGTTTCCACCGACCATAGCTCCGTTCGTTTTTGCACCAACAGCACCACCAGTAGTTCTCTTTAAGCTAATCAATGTGTTTTCAGCATAGATCGCTTTTTGTAAACCACCAGTAGGTGTTCCTGCAGCAGAAAGCTGAGGGTTTCTTGAATCGAGACCATCTTTTGTGATAGTTCCGCCAAGTTGAGCAAGGTCAAATTGAGCTCCAAGACCGATCATAAAATAAGAACGAGGACCTGTTTGTGCGCTTAAGCTACCAGCTAAGCACAAAAGTAAGAACCCCATCATTCCAATACGTAGAGATTTCAGCATGCGATGATTACTCCTTAGTGAGTGTTTCCTGAATTTTTTTTCGTACCTGTGGACAAACGAATGCAAGTGAGCAGTCGTTCATACCGACAATTGCAATGAAACTAGTCGTTGTTCTAGGATTTGTCAAATAAAATTGTTAAATCTAAATGAAAATTGTGTTAAATGTGGTATTTCGAATGAGTCTAACGCCTCCAAAACAAGTTTTCCTTATTTGCAGATTGTTCTTGCTTTTTGTTCTGTTTTCAAGCGATGGCAATGCCGTTGAACGGAAGGTCATTCGTTTTTCAGGCGAATTGATGCATTGGGATGCACTTGGGCCAGAGCCGCAGTTCCGTTACCTTGACCAAACAAATCTCCGAGAAAAAACAATCTATTGCGATTCCGAGACCATGCGGCTGGCTCTGGGAAACCAATCCTTTCAGAAACACCATATCGAAGGAAAAGCCACCCAACTGAATCCTACTTCTGATATTTGGCTTTGTGTCGGACGGCCCCATATCTTTCAAAAATACCAAGTTTCGGTGAGTTCCCCGAGTTCTCAGTCCAAAAAGATCCAAGGACAAGTCATTGAAGCGGATGGGGAATCCGGCCAGATTGTTTACCAAGTTCGTGGGAAACGTTCTTATCTCAGCATCGAACCCGCTTTGGCTAGGGAAATGGCAGATTCCCTTTCGAAAATGCAAACTGTCGAAATCAACGGAGATTACCGATACGACAGGATAAAACGTTATTACATAAAAGATTGATGAATTTTTGTTCGTCATTAGGGCCAGGTTCTTTGGAATGGATTTGATGCAGGCTTTTTTGGTTTTAGCAAACGGAACGGTCATGAAGGGCCGATCCTTCGGTGCAAATAAGAATTCGATCGGTGAGGTTGTTTTTAACACCTCTATGGCGGGTTATCAGGAAATCATTACTGATCCCTCTTACAAAGGCCAACTCGTAACTCTTACCTACCCCATGATCGGGAACTATGGAATTAATCCAGATGATATGGAATCCGATCGGATTCAGGCTTCAGGCCTAATTGTCAAAGAATACGTCAAACGACCTTCCAACTTCCAATCCAAGGAAACTCTGAGTGAGTTTCTAATTCGGTTTGGAGTGCCCGCGATTGAAGGGATTGATACACGCAAACTAACACGCATGATTCGTAATTCCGGTGCCATGTCAGCGGGAATTTTTATCAGCGAAACTTATGAAGATTCCTTTTTAGAAGCGGTCAAAAATGCTCCATCCATGGAAGGACAAGATCTGGCTCAAGTAGTCACTTGTGAAAAGCCATATGTATATGGTGCCCATTCCCCAAGTAAATTCAAACTTGCGGTGTATGACTTTGGGATCAAACGCAATATACTCAAACTTTTGGATGCAGCGGGATTCAATGTCCATGTTTTTCCTGCAAAAACAAAGGCAGAAGATTTATTAAAAGAGGGATTTGATGCCTACTTTCTTTCCAATGGGCCAGGGGATCCTGCTCCATTGGATTACGCAATCGCTTCCGCAAAAACCATTATGGATGCAAAAAAGCCACTCTTTGGGATTTGTTTAGGCCACCAAATCATTGGCCTGGCTCTCGGTAAAAAGACAGCCAAACTTAAATTTGGTCACCGTGGCGGGAACCATCCTGTTAGAAACGAAGAAACTGGCAAAATTGAAATCACATCCCAAAATCATGGTTTTCATGTTTTAGGTGAGTCAACAAACGAGATGCCAATCACAAGGATCAATCTTTTTGACAATACGGTGGCTGGCCTTAAAATCAAGGGACTACCTGTGATGGCAGTGCAATACCACCCAGAAGCATGCCCTGGTCCCCACGACTCGGCCTATCATTTCCAAGAATTTTATACTATGGTAGAATCCTCTAAATCGTAAGATTTGGTAAAAAACTGAGGTTATACATGTCATACAATGAAGATAAAAATTTTTGGGGAATCCCATACGGAACGGAAATCACTGCAGAGGCATTCGTAAAAGATATTTGGGATCCAAGTACGGAAGAAATCCTAACTCCAAAACAATTTTTTGGTCTGGGTTGGGGAATCAATCTACATGCCCTGGGACGAAGAGTTGGTGTGATCAAATAGAACCTTTTTCAAAATCTTTGACAAAGCATCTCTTCCTTTTTGGTTGAGATGTGTTAAATCTGCAAAATAAAAATAATCCTCTAAAAACACCGATTTGAAATCAATGACAAGCACATTCTTTTTGTTGGGATTTGATGTAATCGTTTTGAAAAACGTATCTGCTACATAGTTAGCGTTTGTTTGAACTATATCCCTTTCCATCTTCGGTGAGAATGGGATTCGAAGGAATACCACTTCTAAATTTCGCTCATCCCACAAACGTAAACATTCCAACCACAATTGAATCGAAAGATCTCTTCTGCCGGCAAGCATCGTTGTATTTAAATTCGGGAACTCTTCGGATTCCTTTAGAGTCGGATCTTCACCGATAGACTTCCAAACCCAAGAACCCTGGTTCATTTCCATACTTTGTTTGATATATCGAAATTCTTTTTTTCTTTGTGGGATGTCTGTTTGGGCAATTGAATCATACACCAAACGATTTAGATTAGAGCTCAATCCAAAATAGGGAAAAACTAAGATAACTAACTTCCAACTAAAATCAGTTAGGTTAGAAAAATACGCCTTCCGTAACAAAGGATGAGTGATTGTATAAGAAGACAAATTACCAAAAGAATAAAACAATTGTCTATTGGCATCAGTTACAGAATTTTTACTAGTATTCAATGGAGAAAGATTTACATAGACTTTCTTCAACTTTGGAAGCCTAGAGATCATTTCCAAAGAATCAGAAAGAATGCCCTCAGGTTGTTGGCTGGGTTTTGGAAGAAATAAAACCTCTTCCACTGACACTCCTTCTATCTCTGCTATTGTGTTGGGTGATACCCCACTTACAATTTGACTATCACCTAATACCAATACCTTTGCATCATTGGAAATTTTACGTTGTTTTGCTAAATACCAATAAGATGTAGTTGTTTCACAAAAAGGGACAATCAACCCTACAGTAAGATGCATAAAAAGAGAAAGGATTGTAAGGGTGAATATAAAATAACGTAACTTCATAATTATGATTAAAACTGAAAATAGAAAAAATCCTGTTTCCCAAAAGGAGAAAATAGGGAGAACCAAACAAACAAAAAGAAGAACATAAGAAGAAATGAAAATGGTTTTGTTTCAATAAAAAAGTTAGGACGATCCGTTTCTTTTCGTTCTTGCCAAATATCAAATACAATTAATGGAACTGCAGTGACTATGATCATCAGAGGAATCGAAGATATTTCTGGTAGATAAGATAGATTTTTTATGATTAGTTTTGTCTCTTCGGGAGAATGGATACGAAACAAAAGAAGCCCTAATGAAAAAGTATAAAAGGTAAAAAAAGTTCCGAGAATGGATTGGAGCCGACTATTCTCTTTTACAAACCCATATTGTTTTAGAGACCGATAAAGAACCAAACAAAACCCCAGGTAAACTCCCCAAATGACAAAACCGTAGCCAGCTCCATGCCAAATTCCTGCAAGAAACCAAACAATCATCAAATTTGCATTCTCTCGCAAAAAACCGTGCCTATTACCACCTAACTTTATATAAACATAATCTCTTAGCCAAGTAGAAAGGGATATATGCCATTTGGACCAAAACTCTGATGGATTTGAAGAGAAAAATGGTCTTTTAAAATTGTTCATCAAACGAAAGCCCATCATTTCAGCAAGACCCATTGCACAAAGAGAATAACCAAAAAAATCTGCATAAACTTGGAATGCAATTACCGGTGCCACAATCCATAAAATCCCCGGTTCTAAGGACTCGAAACCTTGTGCATGGATTTCCACATACCGGGAGAAAGGATCAGCAATTGTGGATTTTATAAACACACCCCAAATAAAAAGAGGAATTCCATTCCAAATATTTTCTCTCGTGATTGTTTGTTTCGATTCAATTTGTGGGATGAGGTTACCTGGTCTTTCGATAGGGCCGAGCAATAATAAGGGGAAAAACAAATCATAGATAGCAAAAGTAAAGAAGTTCTTACATGGCAAAATCCGTTTGTCGTAAACCTCAATCAAATAACTAATATTGTGAAAGGTATAAAAAGAAATTCCAATTGGTAATAAAATTTCTGGTTTCCATTCCAATCCAGAGAATCCAAACCCAATCTTTAAATCAGAGAACAACTCCCAAACAAAAACAAAATACTTAAAAACACCCAAATATAACAAATTGGAAGTTACACCGAATATAAAAAAAAACTTTCGCAGCCGACCTTTGGTCGATGGAAGATACCTTGCCAAACTGTAATTAAAGACAACGGAAACCAACAATAGAATTGTCGCATTCAAATTCCACTGAGAGTAAAAATAGATTCCAAAAAACAGAAGTAAATGTTTTCGAATTTTGTCAGAAACAAAATAATAGATTAGATAGAAAGATATAAAATGCGTAAGAAAGGAAATAGAGTTAAATAACACGAGTCGTTACTTAGGCTTCTTCAACCATTTCCAAAAATTGATTTTTGTCCTTGGTGTCACCTGGATAGGATAAGTTTAGAACCCGGTAAGTTGCGCGGAAGGATCCTATGATAGCCTCTTCTTTTTTTGCAAAGGAAGATTTTATTTTTTTGATCACAACATCTGTTTCTTCTTTATCCTTTCCATGAAGAACCATGGCAAACTTCCCTTGCCCTACCCTTGTGAAAAAATCCAACTCTCCAATATGATCCATCATGGTTTTGCGTAATGCGTCCGCATAACGAGCAAAAGTTCCTGCCCCAACCAAATGAACCATTCTAGAGACATTTTGAATTTTAAATAAGGAAACAGTAAAATTCAAATTCATCTGTGAAGCTTTTTCAATTTCATTCAAAATACGAGATTCTAATGGATTGAAAGGATTTCTAAATAGTGCTTCTTTTTCTTGAAGAATCAGAAGATTTGCAAACACAGGCGCTGAGGTTTCAAGAAGGGTTACCGCCACATCACGTGTAGTGTCGGTCCAAGCAGACCCCGTAGAATGAATAATTACCATTCCTACAAGCCAATTCAAATTGATGATTGGTAGAATTGTAAATTCACTCATAATACCTAATTCATCATTTGTAAAAATGGATTTTAGTTCTGAATCTTCTCTGAAGTTTTCGAGTTTATAAACTCCTGGAACGTTAGAAACCATCCCAACGATATCAGAATCTTTACTGAGTTTGAAGTCTTTGGCCCGTTCCGGTAAAATGAAATTGGAGCCAAACACAATATAGTCGGATCTACTATCAGAATCTAAAACTAAGAATGAAAATTGTTTCACACCTAGTTTGTTTTTAATGTTATCTACCAAAAGATCGTATGCTTCATCCATTTTACGAACACGAGCAAAATCTCGCGCTGATTGCAAAACAGATTCATTGATTTCGATGACTTCTTTCGCATGAACTAAATTTTCGTTCATTGATTCAAATTCAGATACTCTTTCGAAAACAGAACCTGCAATATCACCAACGATTTTAGCAAATTCCAAATCATCAGTAATGTATTCCTCACCATTGATTAATTTTCCAAGAGATAGTAGACCAAAGCATTTTTCGCCATGTCGAATCGGAACAAGGATTTCAGAACCCATTTCATTTAATAACTTCAACTCCCGATCAGGCAATCGGGATGACTTAAATTCACCTGCATAAATAACAGTTTCTGAATCAGAAATGCGTGAATAAATTTCATCATTCGGAGATAAATACCAACTATCTTTCGATTGGATTCCCTGTGCAGCAACAGCTTCCCATTTTGGATTTTTTGGATTCGTAGAAGTGAGAACCACAACAGAATTACAACCAACCTGCCCAATCAGGCTATAAACTAAGTTGTCGAAATAATCAGAGAATTCTTTGGATGAAGCGATTTCTTTTGTAATTTCAAAAATTGCTTGGTAGTTCTCAATTCGTTTTTTGGAAGCAAGATGATAAGACATCGGGGCTGTACCAAAATCTGATTCATCATCAAAAAGTACATCTTCACCGATCGGTGCTGGATCATCCTTTGTAGGTCTCAGTGGTTGTTTTGCTGCTTCTTTTTTGGCATCATTCTCCCACTCATCAAATATGTTGACTTCAGGGAGTGGAGCATCTGGTTCCGATGTTTCATCATGAAAATCACGATCGATCAAATCATCACCAAACTCAGGTTCGCTTGGAGGAGGAAGTTTGGATTCTATATTTGGTTCTAAATCAGGCTCTGGTGTTTTCGTGTCTTCTGAAAGAGAATCGGAAGATGGATCTTCAAAAGAAGGTAAATCAAAATCTAAATCGGGTTCTTCGAGGGCTTCAGGTTCAGAATCTTCATCAGAGATGGGTTGGTAGTCGCTAGGGCCATCCTCTAAATCATTTTCCAATTGAGGAAGTGGATCTTCATCCCAAGTGCCGTCGGCCAAGTCACCAAAGTCTGCATCAGTCAACTCAGGTATGTCACTGAGATCAAATTCTTCCTCTCCGTCAGGATTGGGAAGATCACCGATTTCTGTTGCCAGTGTATCAGAAAAATTATCGTCCAACCATTCAGAATCGGAATCTGCGATTGGTACAGACTCTTTTTTTGAAGGAATCGTATCTTCGCGAAACTGCTCCGCTTTTTTTAATAAAGATGGTTTCTCTTGGATATTTGAGGAAGATTTTGAAGTTGGAGAACCCGAAGTTTTTTTAATTTCTTCGGCTCTGTCGAGAAGTCCCACTTTATAACTCCAATTCTTTCATCATTTTTTTATATAACTCGAAGTATTGTGATTTCGAAAATTCTCGAATCACTTCGTCAGGAAGGTTCCCGAGGAGGTTATCTAAATAACCTAGAACTTTTTTACGATCACCTGCAGACAAATTCTCGCCACCTGCATCGGCGAAAGCTTCGGCAGATGATTGTTTTGAATCTGGAACAGATACATCTGATTTACGAAGTTCTTCCAATGGAGAGAGTTTTCCTTCCATTGCATATTCGTCTAAATCAACTTCAAATTCTTCTGAATCATCTGAAGCTAAGGTAGGAACTCTTGTTTCCTTAGGTTCGTTAATTGTTAAATCAAAACTGTCATCAATGGTTGCATCAGAAGATAAATCACCAAAATCCGTCTCATCTTCATGTTCGACTAAATTTTCGTCATCGTTTGCAGTTAGATTGAAATCTGAAGGTTCTTCATCACCGACTTGTTCTGATAAAGAAAACTCTTCTTCAATCGGAAGGTCAGCAATATCTTCTAAACCTTCTCCTGGAAGTTCTTCACCTAAAATTTCATCCAAACTTTCTGCAGAGAGGGTAACTTCTTCTTGTTCTACATCTTCTTCTTCCGAAGCAGTGATGTTTTCCAATTCCTCCATTGACAAAGCAATGGATTCATCTTCTTCCTCTTCAGCTAATACATCAGATTTAGGTGTTAGTTCCTCTTCATAAGGAAGCGGAGCTCGATCAAAACTATCAACCAACTCTTCCTCAGAACTTTCTTCCGCATCGGAAGCAATGGATTCTAACTCTTCCATAGAAAGAGCAATAGGGCCTTCGTCTTCTTCCTCTGAAGATTCGAAACCTTCCATTTGACCTTCAAGGCCTTCCTCAGAACTTTCCGTTTCTTCCAGCTCCGATTCAGATTCCCCTAAATCAAAACCAAAGTCATCACCAAGATCAGTTTCTAGTTCATGAGGTTCCTCTATATCGGAATCGTCTGATTCTTCAATTGGATCACTTGCAATGATATTACCAAGTTCGTCTGGACTTAAGGTGATAGATTCGTCTTCTAATTCTTCATTTAAGATATCTGAAGTTGGTTCTTCAAAATCTTCTTCAATTGAACCACCAGAAATATTTTCTAATTCTTCTAAGGATAGAGTGAGAGGACCTTCATCCTCTTCTTCATTCGAAGGTTCATCTTCTGGCAGCTCAAAATCACCACCTAACAAATCAAAAGGACTATCTTCTTCATCAGAAAAACTAGGGAGGTCCGATTCATCATCGGATGTTAAAAATTCTTCCTCAGAGCCAAGAGTCTCTTCTAAACTAGCTTCCCCACCTGCACCAAGGATACTTCCCAGCTCTTCATCAGATAACGTTAGATTTTCATCTTCTTTAGTTTTGCCAAATAACTCTTCTTCTTCAGGATCCACAAGAGGTTTAAAAGTAGAATCCTCTTCCGCTGTCCCTGGACCTAAATCATCATTCGGTATGAAAGAATCTTCTGCATCATGGTCTGTTAAATCAAATTGAGGTTTTCCTTCTTCATCGAAGGAAAGGTTTGTGTCAATTTCGGAATCATCCAAATCTAAATCTAGATCGGAATCTTCATTAATTAAAGTATGTTCTTCTTCATCAAAGTGAGAACGATCTGGTTCTCCTGAATGGTCTTCTTCTTCTAAATCACCAGTTATATTTTCAAGTTCTTCTAATGAAAGAGCAATAGGCCCTTCCTCTTCTTCTTCCAATTCTTGTTTTGACTTTTTGGAGGTGAGAATTCCGTCTTCCCCGTTTAGAATTGATTCGATTTCTTTATCAAGATCAATCAAATCATCATCGAATTCTAACTCAAGATCATCGTCATCGTTAGAGTCGTTATAGGATTGTTTGTTTTTATTCGATGTTTTGTTTTGTTCTTTTTCTGGTTCTTCTTCATAGTCAGAGAAATCTGCAGAAATGTCTTCGTCATGTAGAATGGGGTCTTCTTCCCCAAGTAAGTTTAGGTCAGAGTCTAAGTCTATATCTAATAAATCATCATAGGTATCGGAGGAAGCAACCATATCCGAAATGGAATCATCTTCATCGTCAAAGGCAGAGATATCGTCTAGGTTTGGGGCTTCAATCCCTGGTGAAACATCCAAGTCATCATCACCCATATCAAAATCATCCAAATCCAACGAAAACGAGTCTTCATCGAGTATAGGTTCGATGTTTTCTAGATCTTCGTTTTTATTCTGTTCTTGATCCGCCATTCGCCTCGATTACCGTTTTCCCAAATTTAGCACTTGGCCATCCTCTAACGGTTGTTCCAAGATACTGTCCTCCATTTTGATTTGCGCTCCGGGTAAATATCCACCCGCCATTTCAATTAAATCCTTCCCATTCGAACCCGCATCCAATGAATAAAATCCGGGATTCAAAACTGGCCCCTCGATTTTAACACGAATCGGCTCTTCAGAATAGATTCTTTTTCGCAAATCAGGGTTTTCCTTTAAGTAATAGAATCCGGCAAATAGTATCGATACCAATACAAAACGTCGAATCCAATCTACAGCCAAAGGAAATCCCCCTCTGGTATATTTTCGGCAAGAAGGGGGGAAAAAAATTAACGTTCGTGCAGTAAAATGCGAACTTTTGCTTTCTTTAGAAGAATTTCTTTGTCTTTGGAGACCGGAAGTGCTTCCGCCTCTTCCAGAAGTTCTACAGCATGGTCATGAGATAAATCATCCTCAGAATCCCCACCTTCGGTAAGAACCCGGATTTGGTCGTTTCTCACTTCACAGAACCCCCCATCGATCGCAATCCGGAACTCTTTTCCGGAAGTGTGCAATTTGATGAGTCCAAAATCCAACTGGGAAACAAGGGTGGCATGTCCTGGTAAAATTCCAAAATATCCCACAGAACCCGGCAGAATCACTGACTCTGCCTTGCCTTGGTAAAGAATTTTGTCAGGAGAGATGACTGTTAAAGTCAGTTCTTTACTCATCCTGATTAACCTTTGAGTTGTTTCGCCGCTTCGATTACTTCGTCAATCGATCCGACCATGTAGAACGCTTGCTCTGGAAGTGTATCATATTTCCCTTCAATGATTCCTTTGAAGGAACGGATGGTGTCTTCCAATTTCACATACTTTCCAGGTCGACCAGTAAACTGCTCTGCTACGTGGAACGGTTGTGAAAGGAACTTCTCCAAACGACGCGCACGAGACACTAGAATTTTGTCGTCTTCAGAAAGTTCGTCCATACCAAGGATCGCAATGATATCCTGAAGGTCTTTGTATCTTTGAAGGATTCTTTGTACTTCACGCGCAGTGTTGTAATGTTCGTCTCCCACGATTTGTGGGTTCATGATACGTGATGTAGAATCCAGTGGATCCACAGCAGGATAAATTCCTTTTTCTGAGATCGCACGAGATAGAGTTGTTGTTGCATCTAAGTGAGCAAACGCAGTCGCTGGTGCCGGGTCAGTTAAGTCATCGGCAGGAACGTAGATCGCTTGCACCGAAGTGATGGATCCGCGAACCGTCGATGTAATCCGCTCTTGTAGTCCACCCATCTCTGTTGACAGAGTTGGTTGGTAACCCACCGCAGAAGGCATACGACCAAGAAGGGCCGATACTTCAGATCCTGCTTGTGAGAAACGGAAAATGTTATCTACGAAAAGTAAAATATCAGAACCAGACTCATCACGGAAGTTTTCCGCCATTGTGAGTGCTGATAGTGCAATACGAAGACGAGCACCAGGAGGTTCGTTCATCTGACCAAAACAAAGAACTGTTTTGTCGATCACTCCCGATTCCTTCATCTCGTTCCAAAGGTCATTTCCTTCACGAGTTCTTTCACCAACACCCGCGAACACAGAGTAACCACCATGTTGTTTTGCGATGTTGTTGATAAGCTCTTGGATAAGAACTGTTTTCCCTACTCCGGCTCCACCGAAGAGACCAGTCTTTCCCCCTTTGATGTAAGGAGCAAGAAGGTCAATGACCTTGATTCCTGTTTCAAAGATCTCAGTTTTAGGTTTAATCTCATCATAAGAAGGTGCATTTCTATGGATTGGCATTCTTTTTACGTCTTTTGGAAGATCACCTAACTCATCGATCACTTCACCTAAAACATTAAAAATACGACCAAGAGTTTTAGTTCCTACTGGAACAGAGATTGGTAATCCTGTATCAGTTACTTCCAATCCTCTTTTTAATCCGTCTGTGGATTGAAGGGAGATGGCACGAACCGTGTTGTCTCCGATGTGCTGTTGCACTTCGGCAGTGATCGTAACATCTTTGCCGTTTACTTTAGATTGAATCTCTACGGCATTGTAGATTTCAGGCATATTCCCGGAATCAAAACTGATGTCCAATACCGAACCGATGATTTGTTTAATTTTACCTTTATTCATATATACTCCGAAAGACCTTTGTTAGGAGATGGCTTCCGCTCCCCCTACGATTTCTGAAATTTCCTGCGTGATTTTTGCCTGACGAACTCGGTTATATCCGCGAGTAAGAAGTTTGATCATCTCACCTGCAGCATCTGTTGCCGCTTTCATAGCCACTCTTCGTGCAATGTGTTCGGATGCTACCGACTCCAAAATGATCTTAACAAAAGTTGTTTTGATCACCATAGGAAGAAGGTTTTCCAAAATGGTTTTTGGATCTGGTTCATACAATACATCTGGCCCCGTAGAACCCTTTGACCCGGTTTCTTCCATTTTCAAAGGAAGAACAGTGGTAATCTCAGGTTTTTGATTAGCAGCCGAATAATAATGAGTGGATATAATTTCAACAGAATCCACTGACTCATTTGCAAAACGTTCCATAAAATAAGAAGCAAGATCATTCGCTTCTTTACTACCCGCTTTGTCATCGATATTGGTATGTGTTGTTACCAACTCGATCTTTGCAAATTTGAAGAAGGCGATCGCTTTTTTCCCAGCAGCATGGACTTCTACTTCCACACCGTTGGACTTCAACTCTTCGATACGGTTTTTTACCATACGAAGAAGGTTGGAGTTGAAACCACCGCATAACCCACGGTTAGCGGCAATTGCAAGGATAGCCACTTTTCGGATTTTGTCCGGCTTCCTTAAGTAAGGGCTGTGGATGATCCCCGCAAGGCTAGACAAAGAAGAAACCAACTGACGAGTCAAGTCAGCATATGGTTTTGCCGCATTGACTTTATTAGTCGCCTTTTTTGCCTTCGCCGTGGAGACCATCTCCATGGTTCGAGTGATTTTTCTCGTGTTTTTAACCGAGGTAATCCTCTTTTTTATCTCACGCGGTGTCGCCAAGATCTTTCCCCTTAATTATTCTTTGTCAGAAAATGTTCGACAATCGATTTGATTGTTTTTTGCAGCGCTGCTTCTTGTTTTACTTCTTTTGCAGTTCTGATTTCTTCTAAAATTTCCGGGTGTTGTTCTCTCATGGTTCTTAAGAGAAAAGTTTCGAATTCACGAACCTTTGCCGTTGGAATCGTATCCATAAAACCTTTAGAAACCGCAAAAATAGAGATTACTTGTTCTTCTACTGGAGTAGGAGAGTTGTTCGGTTGTTTTAGAATTTCAAGAACTCGGTAACCACGATCGAGCTGTGCTTGAGTCACTGGATCGAGTTCTGTTCCTAACTGTGCAAATGCTTCCAAATCGCGAAACTGTGCCAAATCAGACTTGAGAGTTCCTGCTACTTTTTTCATCGCTTTGATTTGCGCTGCCGATCCTACCCGAGATACAGAGATTCCCACGTCTACCGCTGGGCGAAGGCCCGATGCAAAAAGGTTGGACTGAAGGTAAATCTGACCATCAGTGATGGAGATTACGTTAGTAGGAATGTATGCAGATACTTCCCCTTCTTGTGTTTCGATAATAGGAAGTGCAGTCATTGACCCACCACCAAATTTATCATCGAGTTTTGCTGCTCTTTCGAGAAGGCGAGAGTGAAGGTAAAATACATCCCCAGGATATGCTTCACGACCTGGTGGGCGGCGAAGTAAAAGGCACATTTGGCGGTATGCTACAGCTTGTTTCGAAAGGTCATCATACACAACAAGTGTTGCTTTTCCTTCTTCATACATAAAGTATTCAGCCATAGTGGCACCAGAGTATGGTGCAATGAATAACATGGGAGCAGGTTCCGATGCGTTTGCAGATACGATAATCGTATATTCTAATGCACCTTTTTCGCGTAACATTTCGATGGTGGAAGCAACTGTAGATGCTTTTTGTCCAATTGCTACATAAACGCAGATCACACCCTTCCCTTTTTGGTTGATGATGGTATCGATTGCGATGGATGTTTTTCCTGTTCCACGGTCTCCAATGATAAGTTCCCTTTGTCCACGACCAATTGGGATCATGGCATCGATTGCTTTGATTCCTGTTTGCATTGGTTCATGAACGGACTTTCTCATGGCAATCCCGGGAGCTGGAGACTCAACAGGTCTTGTTTTTTTTGCGTTCAGTGGTCCTTTTCCGTCGATCACTTCCCCAAGAGGGTTAAGAACACGGCCAAGGAGCTCCGGTCCTACCGGAACTTCGAAGATTCTTCCCACACGTTTAACGGAAAAACCTTCTTCAATTTTAATATAATCACCAAAGATAACAACCCCTACGGAGTTTTCTTCTAAGTTGAAGGCTTGCCCTCGAACTCCGTTTTGGAATTCAACAAGCTCTCCTGACATTACGTTCGTGAGTCCGTAAACTCTCGCAATCCCATCCCCTACTTCGAGGACCGTTCCAACTTCTTCAACTTGAAGGTCTTTTTTGAAGTTTTTAATTTCTTGTTTTAGTACCGAAGTTACTTCGTCTGTTTTAATTTTCATTCAAATGCTCCGACTGGGATTTTCTTTTGGAGGAGAGCCTCGCGGGTTCCGGCAAGTTTTGCACGGATCGAGGCATCGATTAAAAAGTCGTCTATATAGATTTTGAATCCACCGATAAGGTTAAGATCCGTATGTTCAGTGACACGTACATCGCGTCCGAACTTGGAAGAGATAGACTTGGTGATTTGATCTACAGCTTCTTTGCCTAAAGAATCTTTGGAAATAATACGAAGAGAACTACGATTTTTAAGTCGGTCCACTCCTGTTCTAAAATCTTCCAAAATATCCTTGAGGTATAGAAATCGATTCTTACGAACCACAAGTGTAATGAAGTTGGCAACGATTTCCGATGCCTTCCCTTGAACTGACTTTTCAGCAGTTCTAACTTTCTCAGAAGGATCAACTAACGGAGAAAGGAAATAATGGCGGATTGACTCATCGGAAAAGAAAATATCAACAAGGGTTGAAAGTTCCTCTTCCGTTGACTCAAGCGAGTTAGCTTCTTTCGCTAACTCCAAAAGTGCCGTTGCGTAAACCTTTGAAATTTGGTTCAGACTCATTTTATTTTAAGTTTATCGAGTTTTGCGATCTCTTTTTCGACAAAGGAAGCATAGTCTTCCTTCTTTAATTGTTTCTCCAAGATCTCACTCGCGATGAGAACGGACATTTCCACAATTTGGTGTTGCATTTCAGATAAAGCTCTGCCTTTCGCTAGTTCGATTTCGCGAATTGCACTGTCTTTAATGCCTTTTACTTCGTTGTGCGCTTCATCCGTCAACTTTGTGCGGAGAGCAACTGCATCTTTTTTAGCTTCATCTACAATTTTATGCGCTTCTTCCGTCGCTTTGAAGAGTTGGTCTTTGTATTCTTTTAAAGACTTTTCTGCTTCTACACGAAGGGTTTCTGCTTTGTTGATATCGCCTTGGATGCCGGACGCACGTTCTTCGAGAGCATGAAGGATCTTGTCCCATGCAAATTTTTTAAGAACGAAGACAACAACTGAGAAAGTGACCAGGGTCCAGATAACCAGACCCGGATTGACTTTCAGCAAATTGAAGCCGGAAGCCGCGAGGATAACCAAGACTATTGTCCTTGTTCTACTTTAGTGGCACCAGCACCAATTGTTTTGTCAATTGAGCCATTGAGTTTGAGCGCGATAAGAAGAGCGATCACCACTGCGAAAAGTGCTGCCCCTTCAATCATACCTGCTGCTACGTAAAGAACGAGTTGGATCTTTCCAGCTGCTTCTGGTTGGCGGCTAATGCTTTCTGCCACTGATCCACCAATTCTACCAATACCGATTCCTGCACCAAGTAATGCAAGTCCTGCTGCGAGTCCTACTGCGATGTATCCTAAACCGAATTCCATTGTTTTCGTTTCACTCCTGTGTGTTTTATAATATAAATAAAACCAATCTTAATGTCTATGCATCACAGTCCCAATGAACACGGACGTGAGCAGAGAAAAAATGAACGCTTGTAAAAAGGCTACAAGTAGTTCTAAAAAGTAAATAAGCACTGAACTGAGAACAGATACTGGTGCAATCATCCAACTTTCACTCATAAAAATAAAGCCAAGTAACGCAAGGATCATCACGTGTCCTGCAGTCATGTTGGCAAGTAACCTCATCGTTAACGCAAAAGAACGAGCGATATGAGTTACAATAAACTCTAGGACCCACATCAAAGGCCAGAGTGGGAGTGGAACTCCCTTAGGAACTGCATGTGCTACAAAGGAAATTCCTTGGTAAGAGAAAGCGGTTCCATAAATGGTAAGTAATGTAATCGATGCTAAAGAAAGTGTGACACTGATATCACCCGTCGGCGTGATTCCTGACCATACTTGGCCGAACGTGTGAAGTGCATGAGGAGTATGTTCCACTACCCCAACGGCGACAAGTGCGTCTGATGCAGCGACCGTAAGTTCACCCACGGAAGGAACAAGACCAAAGAGGTTACAGAAAAGGATAAAGAAAAACAAAGAGAAGATGTAGTGGTAGTAAGAATGTCCGTGGTGATCGAGAGATGCATCCACAACGTTTTCTTTTAAGTAAGAAACAAAAGCTTCGACACCCGATGTAAATTTGTTATGAACCTTTTTAGGATCCCTGGAAATCAGATTGGCTGCTGGGATAAAAACAAGGAACATAAAAAAACAAGCAATCCACATCATGGTCACGCGTTTGGTAATGTGAAGATCCAGTCCACCTAAGTAGTGATACTTCACACCATCATGGTTTAAAAAAACATCATGGTTTTCTGCATCAAAGCCGGGTTGGCCTTCTGTGACAATGGTTCCCCCAAAGTTCAAGGGGAACACAGGGGCATCACCTAAGTGGTGCGCCATGACTTCGCTGAAATCGAAGCCCTCATCAGAGCTGTGCCCTTCCGAATCATTGGCAAAAAGATTCGTAAAACTAAGGGAAAAAACTAATAAAAATGTTAAAAAAAACCGATATTTAGACTTATTTTCCACTGAAATAGCTCGCAAATACAAGGAAAAGAAGGTGGACGAAATAGGCAATTAAAAATCCAGAAGTTGCCTCAAAAGGGTACTCTAGGACCTGTAAAGCAGTCAAAATGCCCAGATTTAGAAAAAAGGAGAGGAATACTGTGAAAAAGGGGAAGCCAGACTCTGACAAAGCAGGGATTTTTCTCGGAAGGAAGCGTAGTTGTAAGATCGCCATTTGGATGGCAAAGGACATAGCTCCACCGATATAGAAGATCACACGATATCCATCTTCCACCAAACCGGCTGTTAGCGGAAGACTTAAAATGAATACAAGCATTAAGTAAGTAAAATAATGTAAATGGAATCGTTTTAGGTTGATGGTATTTAGATCCATTGGTTGCAGTTTACTAGATGGGGAAATGCGGGCAAGTAGGATTGGGGTTTCGTGAGGGAGATAGAATGGTATAGTTCCCCGCCCGTATCGAACTGGGTGGGGTAATCCACCCGCCACCCAATGGCTTCCATATATCACACGTTTGCTGGTATGTGAAGACGAATTTGTGATGTGCAAATTTTTTATCTTAGAAAGTTCGTCTTTTTGCTAGAAGTCGGACGAGAAGGATTATGCTCTCACTTTCTAAATAGGCGAAAGCGTATACTTTGTGTTGAGATAAAAATATAATTTCTGAACATCCGCTTCAGAAAGGTCCGTATTAAAATATAAAACCTCTGTTAAATCTGCGTCTAAATTTCCATTCCCTAAATAAAGAGAATTGGGTATTGAGCCACCCGAATAATCGTACGATACGGGAACTTGACCTTTCAAACTACCATTCCAATACTCTCGAGCCGTTGTCATTAAGACTTGGACTGAGCCCACAGCAAGAAATTCTGCTTTGGGAATCGGTAAAGCTGATATAATGGCACAGCTTGCGCCATTTCGACATACAAGGTATTGCGAAATAGGATGATTGATGGAAATCTCTCTTCCTTGACCACCATGTAAGTTTAATAAAGTGATTCCACCGGTAATCGTATCAATTAATCTCATCACAAAAAAAACACTTCCACTATTTGTTACATACAACCCAACCGCCCCAGATGATAAATCCATACGCGATGTTATTGAACTTCGGAATTCGGCTGTTGGATAACCATTGACTTGATTCAATCGGAAAATAGGCCTTTGGATCGCATTTGCTTGAGAAATATGATTCCCATAACCACTAACATCCGTCCAAGTCGCAATTCCATCTCCATCGTTGAGTGTTAGTTGGTCTGCTTTAAACCAAAGGCGAAGAGAACCTGCTCCCAAAACCCTTGGTGCAACCATTTGTACGGTATATTCATTGGTACTACCATCAACACCTTTTACAATATATTTCAATGGATCTGCATAAGAATTCGAAGTTACACCACTGACTTGTTCTGTTCCATTAACAGTTACCGAACTACCATTTGTCTTAAAAATAGCAACATAGGAAGCAATTGAAGTGATGGTTTCCGAAGTGATCACTATTTGGTTACCACGAATCATTCCTGTTACGCCAAGACTGGGAATGGAATACTCTAAAATCTCTTTTGGTATTGAAGGTAAATAAACCTTACCACAAGTCTGACTATAGTCAGATGTGACCCACTTTGCCAATAAGGTGTTTCGGAAAGTGGTTTCATTAGGATCACATGGATTATCGGTGAGCGGGTTTTTACAGGAGATACAAAAGAAGATTATACAAAAACAAAATGACAATAAGGAGTTAAATACGCACATAACCTACGCCACTCCTCTAAAGACCAAGGGACAAACTAACAGTGAATATTGTTCAATGATCATAAGGCATAAGTTTTACGGTCAAAAATAAAAGGCATTAACTAAACGTCTGAAATAAAATTTACTGTTTAGGTGGACGCGAAATGATCCAAGATTTCTTTTAATTGAATCGCTTGTTTTTCCTCAATGCCTGACAAACAAAAAATTTGTTCTGGTATTGATTTTGCTTTTTCTCGCAACTGTTTTCCATTCTTTGTGAGAGAGAGGATCACAACACGTTCATCATCTGAGTTTCTTTTTCGCTGGATAAGCCCACCTTGTTCCAATCGTTTGAGTAGAGGAGTCAATGTTCCGGAATCCAATTGCAAACGTTCTCCAAGCCCACTGACTGTACTTTCCTCCTCTTCCCAAAGAACCAACATCACAAGGTATTGCGGATAGGTTAGGCCCACCGCCGCAAGGAGTGGACGATAGATTTTCATCAATCGGTGCATAGAAGAATAGAGAGAGAAACAAACTTGGTTCTTCAAAAGAAGAACCTCATCTGTTGGATTCTTAACCTTTGACAAGTTTTTCGATATCCTTTTCAATATCTTCCGGTTTTGTGATGGGAGCGTATCGTTTTACAACGTTTCCATTTTTATCAATTAAGAACTTTGTAAAATTCCATTTGATGTCCAAAGAACCAAAGATTCCCGGTGCTTGTTTTTTTAAATGTAAGTAGAGTGGATCGGTATTGGGTCCATTGACTTCCAATTTAGAAAAGATTGGAAATGTCGTAGAAAATGTTCTTTCACAGAACAACTTGATTTCTGCATCTGACCCTGGTTCTTGTTGTCCAAACTGGTTGCACGGAAATGCCAGAACTTCTAAACCCTTCCCCTTCCAACGATCATAAGTTTCTTGTAATCCTTTGTATTGAGGGGTAAATCCGCACTCACTAGCTGTGTTCACAATCAACAATACTTTGTCTTTAAATTGTTCCAAGGGAACTTCCTCGGAACCTCGTTTTACCTTGATCTTGTAAAATTCATCTGACATGTTTGGTCTCCCTATACCATTTAGATTGTGCACAATTTAATTTTGTTCAACCCTTTTATTTAAATTTTTCAAGGAGTTCTTCTGTTTTTGAGCGAGGTTGCGCGTGAATTGGTATATCCCCGCCCTGACTCGGGAGGGGAACTAGACCCACCACCCAATACCTTCGCCTTACCACAAGCAAACGAAACTGACCACCACCTTCCGAGGTTCCAAAGATTTTTTACAAAAAAGTTCTTAGTTTTGCAGAATTTACTCGCTTTCAGAGAGAAACCGTTCGTAATGATACGAATTTTATTTCTCATTTCAAAAAAGTTATTTGGAGCAAACAATGAAAATACAATTGGTCTTACGACCTTTGTTGGTATGTCTACTCTTCCTTTTACCGGGATTCCTAGCCGCAGAAGGGGAAATTCCCTCCCCCCCAGCCATCGATAAATCAGACACGGCTTGGATGTTGGTTTCGTCTGCATTGGTGTTTTTTATGATCCCGGGGCTTGCCTTGTTCTACGGAGGTATCGTCCGTTCCAAAAATGTCCTCTCGACTATGATGCACAGTTTTGTTGCCATTATCGTAATGACATTGCAGTGGACGATCTTCGGATATAGTTTAGCTTTTTCTGGAGACAATCCTTATATCGGAAATTTTGATTTAGCATTCCTCAATGGAATTGGTATTGATTCTGTGAAAGGTTCTATCCCTACCTATGTTCACTTTCTATTCCAAGGTATGTTTGCGATCATCACTCCAGCACTTATCTCAGGTGCGATTGCAGAAAGAATTAAACTCTCCGCCTATGTAGTTTTTATTCTCGTCTGGTCAACGTTAGTTTATGATCCGGTAGCCCATTGGGTATGGGCAGATTCGGGTTGGTTGTTAAAAATGAACGCTCTTGATTTTGCTGGGGGAACTGTAGTCCATTTGATCTCAGGGATTGCGGGACTTGCTGCAGCGATTGTCATCGGAAAACGAAAAGGTGATGTTGGATTACTGACTCACCCAAATAACATGACTTATACGTTACTTGGATCAGGCCTATTATGGTTTGGTTGGTTTGGTTTCAACGCCGGGTCAGGACTTGCTGTCAATGGACTTGCGGCTAGAGCATTCTTGGTAACTTTAATTGCTCCTGCTGCTGCCGGAGCCAGTTGGTTACTCATTGAATGGTTGCATACCAAAAAGGCAACGGCACTTGGTGCTGCTTCCGGGATTGTAGCAGGTCTTGTGGTCATCACACCTGCTTCTGGTTATGTGGGTGTCCACGGTGCAATGATTATGGGTGTATTGGTATCTCCTATCTGTTATATGGCAATTCTACTCAAAGGGAAAATCCAATATGATGATACACTGGATGCTTTCGGTATCCATGGTGTTGGTGGAGCTTTCGGAGCCATTCTCACTGGGCTATTTGCTTTAGAGTTAGCAGAAGGAATGACATTAGGAAACCAAATGACTGCGCAAGTCATCAGTGTTGTTGCAACAGGATTTTATTCTTTTGTAGTTTCGTATATACTGGCACTTGTGATCGAAAAAACAATTGGTTTTAGAATTGAAGAAGATAAAGAAATCACCGGACTCGACCAAGAAATCCATGGTGAAAAAGGATATGACATTAGGTAATCAATATGAAATTAGTCATCGCAATCATCCAACCACACAAACTGGAAGAAGTTAAAAACGAACTAACCAAAAACGAAATCTATCGTTTGACCGTAAGTGATGTCCAAGGTTATGGCCAACAAAAAGGAAAAACAGAAGTATTCCGAGGTCATGAATATCAAGTCAATCTCTTACGAAAGGTACGTTTAGAAATCGCCGTAAACGATGAGTTTGTCAAACCCACCGTGGATGCGATTTTGAAAGCAGCAAAAACGGGACCTGAAGGTAAAATCGGAGATGGAAAGATCTTTGTTATGCCTTTAGAGGAAGTAATCCGCATTCGTAGTGGAGAACGCGGCAGCAAAGCCGTTTAACTACAATTTGGTGTCCGAGGGAATCAAATCCCTCGGATGGACTTTTTACATTGTGATCTTGTCTAGGACATATTCCTGATTCGATTTTCCTCCTGGAACAAAGGGATATACTCCCCAACTGGCAGGGATTCTCACTTCAATCATAGCCGGCCCTTTTCTTTCCAAAACCCTTTGTAGTTCATCTGGACCTAAACTCCAATCCCATTCCGAATACCCAATTCCAAACGACTGGCATAACAACGAAAAGTCGGGATGGAAATGAAATTTGGAACCAGAATGTTTACTTCCGTAAAACAAATCCTGTTGTTGTTTCACAAGGCCCAAATGTTCATTATTGATAAGGATCACCTTTACATTCAGATTCTGTTCCTTTAAAGTAGATAACTCTTGTAAGTTCATCATAATCGAGCCATCACCAGAAAAACAAAACACATGAGCCTCTCTTTGGCTTAAGGCTACACCGATGGCCGTAGGAAGGCCAAAGCCCATAGTCCCCTGTCCCCCAGAAGTGATCCAAGATTTAGGATTCATAAAAGGAAAATACTGTGCCACCCACATCTGGTGTTGGCCTACATCCGTAAGAATGTAGTGATCCCCTTCGGGTAGTACAGAAGCAAAATCCGAAAGTATATTTTTCATCGGATGTTGTTCTGGGATCTGTCTCCATACTTCAATTTGTTCCCATGCTTTTGTATTTTGAATACAAAAGTCTTCTTCGATCAGAAAGGGAAGAACCTCAGAGATATCCTTCTGCAAACTCAAATGGACTGATTTGTTTTTACCAATTTCACGTGCATCAATATCTATATGTATGACTTTCGCTTGGTTACAAAACTTCTGAATGGCACCCGTGGCCCGATCATCAAAACGAACACCAATCGCAATGAGAAGGTCACATACTCCCAAAGCTTCATTGGCAACCACGGTTCCGTGCATACCCATCATCCCTAAATTCATTGGATCATTTTTTTCAAAAATACCTAAACCCATAAGGGTAGTAACTGCAGGAATTTGGAACCTTGAAACAAAATCGCGCAAACGCAAATATTCTTTTTTGGCTCCACCACCTATGTAAAGTAAGGGGAAGTCAGAAGCCTCCAAAAGTGATTTAAATTCTTGTAAAAACAAATCCAAACTTTCATCAGTAGATTCATCTTCAATTCCTTTGGCCTCAAAAAGCTCATCTTCTTTTTGTGGATTGAACATAAGATGATCATTGGGAATCTTAATGGTTTGGATTTGGATATCTTTTGGTAAATCAATCCATACTGGTCCCATTTTTCCAGAACCAGATAACTCGTAAGCTTCCTCTAGAATGTCTATGATTTGGCCTGGTTCTTCTATCTTATAAACTTTCTTAACAAGAGGAGATACAATACTTGCTGTGGGTAATTCCTGGAAGGCATCAGTTCCAGTTAAGGCCAAGGGAACTTGTCCAGAAAAAACCAATAAGGGAATTGAATCTCTTTGGGCATCAGCAACCGCAGTGATGAGATTGGCAACACCTGGACCTGAGGAAACAAATACAGCACTTACTTCTCCAGTACTTCTGGCTCTACCTTGCGCAATGAATCCGGCACCTTGTTCGTGACGAGCTAACACATGTTCGATTCTCGATTCGGCTAAACTTTCGTACAATGGCAATATGGTTCCACCAGGAACCCCAGGTATCCATTGGATCCCTTTAGATTCTAAAAAACGTATGATATATTGACTTACGGTGATTTGTTCCCGCATAAAGATCCTCCCTATTTGGTTTCCCCGTCGACTTCAGCTTTCTGTCGACCGAGGAAACGAAGGAAGATTATGACAGAAAGCTACGTATGTATGAGGAGACTACGACGACGAGAGTAGAGAGGACATAGCTAGACAATCCAAGAGCGGGCATGGAATCCATGATCTCGTAGTGAGTGGTTGTCTCTAAAGCCATTACAGCCAAGGATTTTTGTGTTTACTAGTGCCGTCAAGAATTTATCAGGAGGATAATGGAAAACATTTCCCATCCTCCAGTTCTATTACCGGCTGCTAATTGAGCTTAGATGGAAGAAAAAAAGAAGAAGTTTCCTATTCGTTTTCTTTGGCCCGTTTGATCAGCGAATAAAAAGCTAAAAAAAATCCAAAGAAAAAACCAATGAGAAGCCAGAGAGGTTCTGTTTTTAAATATTCGTCCAGGTAGTATCCTCCCACCACAAAAAGTGCGATGGAAGATACAAATTCAAACCCTGCCCCTGCCATCGCCATGGGCGACTTCTCTGGTTTTTTGTCCGATGGTTTTCCAGATTCTCCAGTCATCTTATTGGAGGATGCGACCGATCCGATCCCAACGAACACCAAGTCTCCACAAACGATACCGTAAAGTTCTTTCAATCCATCCAAACCGAGACTCATCATCTCTATAGCGAGCGTTATGTGAAGAAAAGATTTCAGAATAGTGGCATCGTCTATCTAACGCGTCGCCTTCATATCGCTCTGCGATTTCTGGCCCTTTTTCTGCGAGCTCCTGCCCATCCTTGTATTCACAAGTGGAGTCTTTCCAATCAATAGAAAAATAAATGATTAGTGCCTTACCTAAAATATCTTCTCTTTTTACAAATCCCCAGGCACGTGAATCATGCGAGTCATCTCTATTATCACCCATCACCATATATTGGCCTTCAGGGATCACACAACCATGTAAAAAATCACAATATTCAAAGATATGGGCACGACGATCATCTTCAAAACCTTCTAGAATGAAGTGTTCGAAACCTGGTTTTACTTCTTTAAAGAGGGCTCTTTGTGTAGCTTCTAAGTTGTCCAAATCAGAAAGTTCTTTTCCAATGGGAACTTCTTTTGGGGAGTAGGATTGAAAATCGTTAGCCCCTACTTCTTTATATTCAATGAGTGCAAAGTGTACTCTTCCTCTATCTTTTGTATCAATATACTTTCTTGTGATTCGGATGGTATCCCCTGGAAGTCCGATGACACGTTTTACAAATCGTTTGGCAAAAATTCCTGTTCTGGATTCTTCTTGGGCAAGGGCTGTTGCTGGTGGGATAAAGGTCACGATATCACCACGTTTCGGATCATCAATCCTAAAGAGTTCCTTCTCTGTAAATGGCATACGAAAAGAGTAACGCATTTTATTTACAAATAAGAAGTCCCCGATTTTGAGTGTGGGGATCATAGAACCTGAGGGAATATTATTAGCATCTAATATAGATGATTTGAAGGCAAAAACAAGAACGACAATGATCCCGAAGGAAATTCCGGAAGCGGCAGCTCCCTCTTTTGGCAATTCTTTAGATTCTTGTTTTGGATTGGATCGGAAGATGGAGGAGAATAATCCCATAGGTTCGAAGCTAGGGAATTGGAATTTTCTGTCAAGAAAGGGGGAAAAAAAGCGCAAAAGACTTGTACTATTTTCGGGAATCGACGATACCATACATGGAGATCTTCTGCTTATGGAAACATCAATCCACGTTTTACGAAAAACCTTACTGGAGATGAAAGAAAATTACTCTTTTATCTGCATCAAAACAGGAACGGAAACCGAGGATATGGGCGAGGAAGAAATCTCCCTCTTAAAAACGATCACGGCCGGAATTTTGCCAATCTATGTCAAAATCGGTGGCCCGGAAGCCAGAAACGATATTCGGATCTGCCAAAGGATCGGAGTTTCAGGGATTTCTGCTCCCATGGTGGAGTCAGAATATGCACTAAAAAACTTCATTCAAACCATGAAAAACCTCCTCACACCAACCGAATACGAATCTTACAACAAATCGATCAATATGGAAACCATCACAGGATACAGAAATTTGATGGATATTTTTGATTCGGCTTCCTTTCAAGATTTGGAACAAGTAACAGCTGCTAGATCTGATCTAAGCGCCTCCATGGAAAAAAAACCTGATGACAAAGAAGTCACAAGGGTAGCCAAAAAAATCATTTCTGAGGCAAAAAGCAGAGGAAAAAAAACCTCCGTTGGTGGAACAATCACCAAAACAAATTTTGATCTTATTGCAAACGAAATCCAGCCTGATTATATTAACTCACGTCATGTTATGGTAGATACTAAAAAAGCAATGTCTATTGGAGCAATGGATGTTGCCGAATGTATGTTGTTATTCGAAATGGATTTATTTGAATTTTTCTCTAAAACATTTCCGGAAAAAGGTTACTACTACAGAAATCGAGTGGAAATCAATCGGGAACGGATCGGTGAGAGGAAGGTCCTGTACTTCATTCGTTAAGTGGTTTATTTATTTTTTTTATTTAGCTTAGTTTCTCCCTTTCTCTTTATTTCTCCTAAAAACTTTCATACCCCCCTTCAAAAGGGGGTATTTCTTTTTTTATTCGTGCTAACAATCATTAGCTATTGGAAGGGTAAAAAATCAAAAGATAATTCATTAGGTTTTGATTTAATATCGGAAAGACAAATCGCGACTCTCCCCTATTTACTTTGTATTAGTTGTATTGTTTTTTTATTGAGTAGCACATACCATGCGTTCCACCTAACTCAAGCAATTGCAGATGTATTTTTATTCCAGGATGCAGATTATATTGGTATCTCAGATATTCTCCTATCCATTACGAAGGGAGAAGGTTTTACCAGTGCCTACTATTCGGAATCGGGACAAGGAAGTTATCTCCCACATCATTTTGCTCCCGGAATGGCAGTCCTATCTCCCTTTGTCAGTTTCATTCCCAACCGATGGGGACTCGCAGTAGGAATTTTTTTTATATACCAACTAGGAACCATTCTTTGGTTGTTGTGGGCTTATCGAATCACCAAAAAAAATCCAAAGGAATGGGGAATCAAATTTTTAGTTTTTTGGGTTCTTATTACTAACCAACTATATCTTTATCGACTTGGATCCAGTTTTCATTTTGAGGTGCTTGTTCTTCTTTTCGGGTTTTTCTTTTTTTATACTTGGGAACAAAGGAGAAATACAAAGAACTCTCCTTCATATAATCCTTGGATTGATTATAGTATTATATCCTTATCTCTTGTACTCTATCTTATCCAGAAAGAAGACATAGGCATCTACCTTCTCCTTTTTTTTCTACCTATGTTGATCGGTTTTTTTTACGAGCATGCGAAATCAAATAAACAATCTAACTTATCGCAAAAAAACAACCAAACCAAGAAGGATCTCAAATTTCCTCCCTATGCTTTAGTCTTCATAGTTACAATTTTATGGCTAAGTTTCGTTTTTATCGTTTATCCAATATTTGGTGATCGATCAACATCAACTCCATGGACAAAAGTTTTAAGACAGGATTACCATGTTGCATTCAAACAAGTAACGGGGTTTCAAAAATCATTCCAAATTTTCCTGGAACTAATGGTAAGTGGGGGGCTTGGGATTTTCCAAATGATACCCGAAGTTTTAGGTATCGGTCTGATATACGCTACACATATATTTTCTACAAGGCCCTGGCACCATGAGGTTTATACTTATTACAGTTATTCGCTGATTCCTTTTGTTCTCTATACGGGAATCTTATGGATTCAATCAAAGAGAAAAATTTCTATATCTTCTGCGTTTTTGATACTTACTTGCCTATTTTGGAAAAATTCGCTCGATCAAAATTTTCCATTAGATACAAAAATCAAAAGTCCTTGGGCAAATCAAACGATCCAAATGGAAATCCAATCGGACTTAAAGGAAATGAATTCTATCCTTCTTTCCGATTACCAAAAACCAATTCCTTGGGAGCCAGAGAAGATACAAAACTCTCCGCAAATAACAATACCTCCTCAATCCATGAATCTCTTAGAAAAAAACAAGGGGATTTTTGTATTCACGCAGTACAATCTATCTTTTTTTGTTACAGAGAAAACAAAAACCTATCCGCTAGAACAAATCAAAAATGCAACATCGATCTGCGAAATGGCTGATATTTGTTATGTGGTATTGGCACCAGAGTTTACCGATGAGATTTTATGGCCTAAGTCTAGGATTTTAGCATATAAAAAAGAATTAGAAGACCAAAATGGGAATTTTGTTTGGAAAGGGAATCAAATTGAAGTTTGGAAACTATAGAAAATCAATTTTAGTTTAGAATGTCAATTCAAGTCCGAAGTTCCACTCGGAGATGGTTTCCAAGTCCAACCAAAATAGACTCTATTCAAAACCAAAAGAAAATTAGCGTATGAGTCGAATTAAGCGACGATATGAAAGACTTCATATCCATTCTCTCGTTTTTCGATTCGGATTTGTCCCTCTAACACTAGTTTTTGGATGATGCTATAAACAAGTCCCAAGGCCGTCGGTAGGTGGCCCCCATTATGGACTTTTTTTCCGATCGCCGCTTCCATAAGGACCTTCAGATCGGACTCCCCTTCCCTAAGGCGACGAAGGACCCCTTTTTCGAGTATACTCAATGTTTTTTTCACAAGAGTGATGGTCTTTTTTGGATCTTCAATTTCACTCCCATGAGCAGGTAACATCCGTTTTATGGGTTCTTCTAGTAGTTTGGATAGGGTAAAATAATAATCACCTAAACTTCCATCCATTTCCGAATAAATGGCAGTCAGGTTCGCAATGATGAGATCTCCGGAAAAATAAATCCCCGTAGATGGATCAACAGGCGTGATATGATACAAATTATGGCCGGGAGTGTGTAAAAACCGAAAGAGTCTTCCCCCTAACTCTAAACTGTCATTATGGTCGATGGCAACATCAATCCGTAAGACTGGGTCCCCTTTTTTGGTTTCACTAAATTTACTAAAAAACTGGCGCCAACCTTTGCGTGATTCTTCTAAAATCCGATCCAATTCTTCTTTATCACCAAATGCTTTATGAAATAGATCTTCTGTTGCCTCTTCAAAAAGCATCATCGATTCTAGATAATTCCCTACTCCGTCCGCCATCGAACGATACCCGTAGTAGGTCACATTCCTTGCATAGGACTTAAGAACGAGTGAAGAAGAGATATGATCCAGATGATTATGTGTATAGATGATATGGCGAATGTCTTTAAAAGAAAATCCCTTTGTTTTTAGGGAAGCTTGTAACATCGGAATGGATTCAATATAACCAGAATCAATGAGCGTAAGCCCATCGTTTCCATGATACAAATAAATGTTGTTTGGAGCGTAAAATGGTTGGGGAAGAACAATTTTGAAGACACCGTCCCCGATGTCTTCCATGTCCGGAATTCTATTGGGGACGGTAACTTTCATTTTTTCACCTTATGGTTGTTTTTTGATGATCAATCTTCTTTCGATTTCGAAGATTTTCTCTGGGATTTTTTCTTTTCCCAATTTCTTTTTATCATTTTCTTTCAGGAAAAGATCAGCACCGAATTTATCTAATGCATCGTTGGCTTTGATATTCTTTAAACCAATGAACTGGATTTGTACTTCACCTGCAGGAATTCCGTATTCCGTTTCTTTGTCTTCTGTGGTTAAGATTCGAGAAATGCAAGTTACGGTATCACCAGAAAAAGCAGGTTGAGTATGATATCCTTCTGTGAATCCAAGTTCCCAAATCGCATTTTCGGAAATATCACGTGATGCCATACCAGCTAACCAACCAAATACGAGTCCACCGTAAACCACTGGTTCTCCACCCATTGGGCCGGAAATTCCCGCAGAATACAATTTATCATAATGAAGTGGGTGGGTGTTTCCTACTCGGAACGTCCACTGGACATGTTCATCCGTAATGGTTCTTCCATTTTGGTGCACATAAATTTGACCTGGTTTGAAATTCTCAAAGTATGTATGTCCCCAAGTCACATCTTTCATCTCTGTTGGAAATTTTAAGTTAGGGAGTTTGAGAGCAGGAGTTTTTGACTCTGGAAAAAATGCAGAGGTATCTCCAGGTTTTGGATTTCCTTTTGGTTTTCCATTGGATTGATAAATCATGATTTTACGTTCGTATTGTAAAACTACTTCGTTCTTTTGGTTGAGGCAAAGGGTTCTTACATGAACGATTCCCGGTTTGTCTGGACCTTTGTCATCGACTGCTAAAATTTTAGTGCGAGAAGAGAGAGTGTCTCCTGGATATACAGGCATCAAAAATTGTGCGTTGTAATAACCGAGGTTGGCAAGCGCCTTCTCACTGTTATTTTGAACACCAATCGAAAGTGCTAAATTGAAGACCATAAGTGGATGGACGAGTAAGTCGGCAAATCCATGTGCTTTGGCATACTCAGAAGAAAGATACAACGGGTTTGCATCCATAAATACAGTGGCAAATTCCTGAGCAAAACTTCTGTCGACTGTGAACTGGCGCGGATGGACATAAATATCACCTACGTTAAATTCTTCTAGGTATCGTCCGTAAATGTTCTTTTTGATATCAGATAGAGAGGCTGGTGTGCTTGGAGCTAACTCACCAAAGGGGGACATAGGTTTTTCGGCCATGGGAATTCCTTTTTCGAATGGGATAGGACTAATTTTCCAAGAGAGGCCCTAGCGAAAACGATTTTTCCGGTTCAGCCGGTCGCACGTTTGGCGTATTCCTCCTTCCAGGCACTATGCCAATGGTACCATTCTTCGCGGACAGCACGATAACGAACAAGATCACTCCGCACTTCCATCATCAGTGATTCCAATTCTTCCACACGTCGGAAAAGTCGTAAGGTCAAAGCCTCCCACTCTTCTTTGTTTTGGTCCATCCATGGTTCCATAAATTTTATATCGGCCGATCTTTTCCGTAAAATGTTGCTTTTTTAGCCCGGTCGACATTCGATTCTGTATCATGAGCTTTGTTTTTCCTACTGAAGATTCCATTCCAGAAAAGTACCGCATAAAACCCATCCATCAAAAAGAATACCTGCTCGGTGGAGAAATCCGGATCTGGGAAGGAGAATCTCAAATCGTAAAATCTCCCATTTTTTTGAATCGAAATGGAGAATTGGAACAGGTAGTTTTAGGCTCTTATCCCAACTTTGATGCAAACCAAAGTCTACTTGCTTTAGAGGCTGCGATCAAAGCCTATAACCACGGAACAGGCGTTTGGCCCATTGCCACACCAAAAGAAAGAATTGATGCAGTTCGGAAGTTTATTGAACTCATGAAAGGCAAAAGAGACCAAATTATTTTACTTCTTATGTGGGAAATAGGCAAAACAGAAAAGGATGCCACAAAAGAATTTGATCGAACCATCGAATACTTAGTCGACACCATAGAATCTTTACAAGAATTAGAAACAAGTTCAGCAAATTATATCAAAGATAGTGGGCTCATTGCACAAATCAAACGTTCTCCTTATGGAGTGGTTCTATGTATGGGGCCATTTAACTATCCGTTAAACGAAACATTTTGTACTCTGATCCCCGCCATCCTTATGGGAAATACCGTTGTTTTTAAACCGGCCAAATATGGTGTCTTACTTCTCCAACCTCTACTCGAATGTTTTCAAAAAGCATTCCCACCGGGTGTGATCAACACAGTTTATGGTGATGGAGCCAAAATCATTTCTCCCATTATGGAATCGGGCAAAATTGATGTCTTTGCTTTTATTGGATCTAGTTCCACTGCCAATCTCATCACAAAAAAACATCCGAAACTCAACCGCCTAAGATCTGTTCTTGGACTCAATGCAAAAAACCCTGCCATTGTATTACCGGATACAGACTTAAAAACAATGGTCCCGGAAATTCTTTCTGGATCTCTTGCTTACAATGGGCAGAGATGTACAGCCCTAAAAATTCTTTTTGTTCACAAAGATATCTTGGATGAATTTACAAAACTATACTTGGAAGAATTTTGCAAATGGAAAGCGGGAATGCCTTGGGATAAGGATGCGAATTTTACACCACTTCCAGAAGAAGGAAAAACAAAATGGTTAAAAGAGCTTTTGGATGATGCCACGACCAACGGAGCAAAAATTTTAAACCCTGGTGGCGGTGATGTTACTGAATCCTTTATGTTTCCTGCCATCCTCTCACCCGTTTCACCAAACGCACGTTTGTATCACGAAGAACAATTTGGCCCACTCGTTCCCATTGTTCCCTTCTCATCCATTGACGAGCCTTTAGAGTATATCTTCCAATCCAATATGGGCCAACAAGCCAGTGTCTTTGGGAAGGATCCTAAAACCGTAGGCAAACTCATCGACATTCTCGTAAACCAAGTGGCACGTGTGAATTGGAATGCCCAGTGCCAGCGCGGACCAGATTCCTTTCCTTTTTCGGGACGAAAGGATTCTGCCGATGGAACCCTTTCCGTCTCCGATGCACTGCGAGTTTTTTCCATTCGCACAGTTGTAAGCTTCAAAGACAACGAAATGGGACGTAATCTTCTCGGGGAAGTACTGAAAGAAAGGTCCTCCAATTACCTAAGCCAAGAATTTCACTTGTAACTGCTTTTCTTTTTCCGATACTTGAGAAAGGCAAATCCCTAAATTGTTTTAGAGGATAGGGGAGGTAAACAACATGCGTCGGAATTTGTTCGTTTCCTTCCTGAGTCTAGGTTGGCTTCTTTCTTGTAACCAGGTCAATCCTCGGGATGAACTTCTATTCACGCTAATGAATGGACTGAATCCCGTTACCACATCCAGTTCCATATCCGTTCCCACATCGTCCAAGATCCAAGTTTCGAGTGCGCGTGTTACACTGACCTATGGAACTCCGCAAAACTTTGGAATCTCACTCGTCACATTGCCAACGGCCAATGTGACGATTACCCTCACCTTCACTTCTTCAAAATTGCAGGTAAATGGATCGGGGTCTCCGCTAACAAATGTTTTAACATTTACACCAGCTAATTTCAATATTGCGCAAACCGTCAGCTTAAACTCGGCAACACAGATTTTAGATTCTTCCTCACTCACAATTACTGCCACTAGTGCAGATACTTATTATAACAATGTATCGGGAAGCATTACGATCAACCACAGAAATGTGAATATTGTATATACAGGTACTTCCTTTATTTTCCAACAAAATGTGGCGGCTCCAAACCTCACACCAACGATCAGTTTTTCGCATACCTCTTGTTCGGTGGCACCAGCATTACCGACGGGACTTAGTTTGAATACTAGCTCTTGTGTCATCTCGGGAACCCCCACTACCTCACAAGCTGGGACTACTTATACTATAGAAGCCACAAATGGAACGGAATCGGATACGCAAAACCTTACCATCCAAGTCGAACCAACTGTGTATAAAGTGTTCATCACTGCAGCCACTTTTAATGGAAATTTACAAGGAGCTGCCGCCAACGGTCCTGCAGGTGCAGATGCCAAATGCAATGCAGATACAAACAAACCAGCAACGGGAACTTACAAAGCGATGTTAACAGATGGTGTCAATCGTAAAGCATGCACAACGGATAACTGTGGCGGTGGAGTTGGCGAAAATACAGATTGGGTTTTTCAATCTGGAAGAATCTATATCCGTGCGAATGATTCCGCGAGTTTACTCAGTCCCAATGCTGCTGGAATTTTACCTGCAGATGGATCGAGCAATTTCTCAACGAATCCATACACACTCAACCATTCCTTTGATTCGGGAAGTCTTAAGGAATATTGGACTGGATTTGCAATCACTAATTATTGGCAAGAAGCAACAGCAGTGACAGAAAATACTTGCAATGATTGGACCATTGGAACCGCGACCTCGCCTGCCAGTGATGGTGGTCGAGTAGGTGCATCCAGTAGTACCAATTATAGTGCGATCCGTTCTGGGAGCGGAAGAAGTTGCGACTCACTCTACTATCTTCTTTGCGTTGAACAATAGTAGATTCAAATTTAGAATACTTATCCGTACTCGCCTATAGGGATTCAATTCAGAACTTTAGAAAAGAGAAAAGGCTCCCTTTTTCTTCTCGCTTTCCAAAGATATTCGGTTACAATCTTTCCCCGTGATCCAAATCCTAATCAATTCCCTCGCCGGAAAAACAGTTTCTCTCACACAAAAGACAACCGACTCTCTACTCAAAGGCATTCAATTTTTAGTGAAAGGAAGCCTAACGAGCACAGGTGGAGGATTAGATCTACTTTCCAATGCTTTTTTTTACAAACCGGAATGGAGAGAAGCCTTACAAAAGGCGGGAGTCCAAGTCAAAGAAACCGGCCACAAATCCAATGAAAGTTTACAAAAAACCATAGAACAAACAAACCAGGCCTTTGACAAAGCTCTCTTCAAAGTGGAACTTACTGCCCAAAAAAGTGATGATATGGTTTTTGATAACCGCATGGTTTCCAGTATTCTCGGAAGTTCCCACAATCAAAAATTCAAACTCACAAAAATTGATATGAGTTTTCGAACGATTGGCAAAGACATTTCCGCCAAGGAAACGATTGCCGAATTTAGAAATTCTAAAAAATCAAAATCAGTTCTTTTCCTGCCGGGTCTTTTTACTGACGAAACAGTTTGGCAGGAACAAACAGTAGAATACAAAGATAGAAAAATTACATCTCCTGGACTTGCCACTGATTTACAAGAAGCAGGATACTATCCATTTTATTTGAGATACAATCATGGACTCCCCATTCATGAAAATGGGAAAAAACTGATGCATCTATTGGATGTCTTCTTTAATGAAGATCCAGATGCCAAACCAGATATTGTTTGTTATAGTTTAGGGTGCCTTATCTTTCGGTCTTGCCTCTACCATGCCAAATTAGAAAACAAAGAATGGATGCACAAGTTTGGGAAGATTGCCCTCATTGCAGCACCAAACAAAGGTTCGTATTTAGAAAAAATTGGATTTTGGCTCGGATTTTTATTCGAAAAAAGTCCCAATGTGGCACTTAAGATCATTGGGATGATTGGTAACCTTCGTAGTGATGCCATCAAAGACTTATCATTCGGACTAATTCGCAAAGAAGAAAAAGGATGGATGGAAACCATCTCCGGTTACTTCGGAGAAACCTATTTTGGTGAATTAGATGATATGGATGTTTACCAAGCTTATGCTCTAATGGAAGGAACTGAGAATCCTCTACAAAATTTCCTCGGTGATGGGATTGTTGAGAAAAAAAGTCTCACCTACTTAACTGATAAGGTTTTTAACAAAAAAACAAATCCCGCCTTACGAACACTTGAGTTAAATAAACAAAATCATTTTTCTATTATAAGTGCAAGACCCCTCATCCATTGGGTAAAGGTAGTCTTCGGTGTGGAGCCGGCCGATGGAACTTAAGTGGCCAACGTTTCCAGGTGTAACTTTACCGATTCTCCCAATGCTTGGAAATCATATCCTCCCTCTAAAAAGGATATGAGTTTTCCGTTTGCATAGGTATCCGCAATTTTTTTGACTTCCTTGGTAAAAATTTCATAAGAGGAAGTGGGGAGATTCATACCACCTAACGGATCATCTATGTGAGCATCAAACCCTGCTGAAATTAAAACAAACTCTGGTTGGAATTTTTCCATTTCGCGATGAATGGATGCAAAACTCGGTAGGTATTCAGATTCCCCTGCACCCCGTGCCAAAGGAAAATTGAGAGTGGTTCCAAGTCCCTTTCCCTTTCCCCGTTCGGACATTGACCCTGTACCTGGATAAAAAGGATACTGATGGAGAGACACAAAGTAAACAGAATCATCTTCGTAAAACTGGTGTTGGGTGCCATTTCCATGATGTACATCCCAATCCAAAATTAAAATCCGTTTGATCCCCTTGGATTGAAGATACTTGGCCGTAACAGCGATGTTATTAAAAATACAAAAACCCATAGCATGGTCCGACTCTGCATGATGCCCGGGAGGACGAACGAGTGCCATTCCATTTTTTAAGTTCCCCAAAAGAACTTCATCAGCTAAGTAGAGGCCGGCACCAACAGCAAGACTTGCAGCAGTAAAAGAATGTGAAGAAAAAACTGTATCTCCATCCAAATATCCAGATCCTTTTTCTTCACATGTATGTCCCACCAAACGAATGTAATTTGGATCATGGACAGAAGAAATGATGGAAAGTGGGGCTTCTTTGAAATCTTTTTTCCAAAGAAAGTTCTTTGAAGGCAAATCACTCAAATAATCCAAAATGGATTCCAAACGGACGTGTGTTTCTGGATGCCCTGGCCCCGTATTGTGTTTTAGAAATTCTTCATGAAAAGTGATTCCTGTTTTTAAAGGCTCCATTCGTCCCTCCATTTGAATTCAAAACAATCAACTCTGCCACCGAAATCACTTTATTGAAACAACATAAATCTTTCAATAAACACAATCATTTCCACAATCTCTGCAATGATACGGTCGATTTGTTTTGTGATCTGCACCTTCTCATCAGGATTAATGACTTTGTCCATTCCCGCACTTCCATAAACCGCATAGAACGTTTTAATCTCTGTGGAAAAGGTTGTATTGAACCATTCCTTAAATAGCCTTTGTTTCATTTGATACTCAGGTTTGATGGAACCAGTGAGTTCCCAAACAGATCCTTCGGTAAACCGTAAACGAAGTTCAAAGAGTCCCCTATCCTTTCGAATATAAGTTTCCTCATCGGTCGGTGAAAAATCAATTTTACGAAGCATCACAAGAACCAGTAAAATATTCTCCAAAAACTCAATGAGGTTCTTTTTCTCAGAACCGCTGATTTTGGAATCATCACCTAAATGTTGTAAATAGGATTCGCCCATTGCTTGGAAAAGGCGGGAAACTTCCACCATACGATCTTTAAAATTTTTTGGATCTGACAGTTCTTCTGGAAACCGACCATAGGATTTCAAATTGAAGTCATTGGAAATTTCTAACATGCCCAAATTTTCTTGGGGTTGGTTATTTTCGTCAATCGATTCGATTTGAATTTTCCGAACCAAATCAAAATCTTGTCATTACTACCATGAAACAATTCACTCTTTTGGTCCTCATTCTATTCTTCCTATCTTGTCAGTCGACATCCAAGATCGAGAAGAGACAAAATTCTGATTCCCCAGGGAACACTCCCGATTTCATCGAAGGACTTTATATCAATACAAAAACCATACGGGATAAAAAACGGTGGAGCCTACTTTTCCAAGTGATGAAGGATGCCGGGATGAATGCTGCTGTTGTGGATATGCAACCACACCCACCAACTCCAGAGCAAGTAGCAGAGGCAAAAGCCCTTGGTTTTTATATGGTGGCACGTGTAGTCAATTTTGAAGGTGGCCTAACTGAAAAAAAACCTAACACAAATTTAATGGCATCGATTCAAAAATCAATAAGAAAAGCTTGTGAATTAGGATTCCCGGAAATCCAGTTAGATTATATCCGATATGCGGATGGCGGAACTAACTTCAGCATGAGTTATGAAAAACGTTACGAATCTATTCTCGGAATCATCAAAGATCATAAAGAAAAAACTAAAGACAGTTGTTCTAAAGACACACGTTGGACTGCCGATGTATTTGGGAGAGTTCCATTTATCGAAAATGATGTGATTGGTCAAAAAGTAGAACCATTTAGTGAAGAACTAAATGGACTTTACCCGATGTTATATCCATCCCATTTTTATGGACTTACAAAACGAGTAGCTGACCCATATGGGACGATCAAAGACGGACTCGATTTGACAGTCAAACGTGCCAAACAAGGAACCAAAGCCATCGCTTGGGTACAAGGATTCAATATGATGGTGGCCCCGAGTAAACTCAGTTATACGGACTATATCAAAGTTCAAATGCAAGGCGCAAAAGATTCTTTAGGGCATGGATTTATTGTTTGGAATGCCGGAAATGAATACATTGATACTATGAATGCCTACGAAAAATACAAATCGGAACCCACTCCCAACAACCAAAAGGTAAGTCAAAACGGTAAGTAGTGGATCTTTTCCTAAACGAAACAATCCACTTAAAAAAACGATGAGGCGGGGGGTTATTTCCCCGCTTCTTCTATATTCTTCCGCCTAATATAGGCATCTGCTTCTTCTTCTGAACCTAACAATTGAATGCGTAAGTCTTTGAGTTTCTTTTCCTTTTCAGAGGCAGAAAGATTGGTATTTTCTCTTAAAAATTCTTTTTCTTTCGATTCATACTTGGAAATAGATTCGTGAAACTTGGCTTCCTTTGTTCGTTCTTCCGCCAAACTAGCTGCTCGTTCCTTTCCGAAGTATTTAGTTTCGATTCGATTTAAATATTTTTCTTTTTCTTTGGGATCGGTTATCGCATTGAATTCTTTATCACGAAGGCTCATTTCCAATTGGTAGTGATCAAACTTGTCTTCTCTGGAAACAAGTGCATCGTAATAGGTTCCGTAAGTTTTTTTCTTTAAGTCTTCAAACTGTTTTACCCGTTGTTCTGTTGGTAGGTTTGCTGTTTGTTTGATGAAATTTTGGGTCCCTTCCAAAAAGGAAACTTGAGATTCTTCCATTCCAAATATCAAATCCGCCTTATCGTTTAAGACATCCCTTCGTTTAGATTTAATTTTTTCATACAATTCAACAAAAGATAAATCCGTCGGTTGTTCCCATTTTCTATACTCTTCTTCATAACGAAAGTATGAGAGAAAGAGATCTTTTACTTTTTCTTTATCAGGAGATTCATATTCCGCATCAATGTAAGCAAGGATTGTTGCATTACACTGGTCAGGAGTGTATTCTGCCTTGCACTTACGTCTGAGTGCCCAGACTTCCCAAACAAAATTGACCTTTCCTGATTTTAGATCGTCTAACAACTCTAAGTAGGGTTTAGTTCTATCTTCCCGAAAGGGAGATATGGCTTCTTCCCAAAAACCTTCCCCCGTTCCAAGAGGTGAGATTCTCTCCATGGCCATTTGTTCTTCTGGACTGAGTGAGCTTTTGGATTGATTCGTGGTGGAGTCTTGTTTTAAAAAGTATAACAAACCTAAAAAGAAGATAAGAAATATAACAACAATGATAATAATTTTTTTGAAATCCATTCTGACTGTATTGAAACCTAATGAGGAATTTAGATGAAAAGTTATTTAGAAATAAAAAAGCCGGACTGGTGATCCGGCTTTTGGAAGAGGTTTTTTATAAACCAGCTTTTGCGTTTTTCGCGATGTTTAAGTACCAACCTTGCACATCGTAGTAGGTTTGTCCGCTCCAAGCCAAGTTAGTTGCTTGTAAGTGGTCAATTCCTGTTGCAAACCAATAAGAAGAAGGTGTTCCTTTCCAAGCTCCCCATTTTTGAGAGTTGAGTGGAACCACACCATCATTAGCACCACCAAGACCATAAAACAAACCACCTGCCCAAGTGATTGGGTGAGTGAGTGCCATGATCGGGTGTTGGATGAGGTCAGCCCAAGCCATTTGACTTCCATAAGAGTAGTATTTGATTCCTGTTTTGTTAGGTGAATTTGTATTGAAAGTCTTCACGTAACTTACAGTGAGTGATTTACCCATAGCGATGACATCTTGCGGACGACCATCACGGTAAACTAATTTTGCAAGTAAACTGAGTGCAGAGTTTGCGAATGGTTGTAACCAACTAGGAATCACTCCTAGAACGATATCAGCCATCGGAGCCCCTTGGTGAAGGGAGTTGATTGTAGTAACTGTTTGTGTTTTTCCAGAAAAACCTAAGTTGGAAACCATATATCGAATGACAAGTCCACCTTGGCTATGGCCCATCAAGTGCACCTTAGAACAACCGTTTGCTGTCATCCAAGTGGAAACAGAAGATTGGATTTGGCTTGCGCGAGTAGGAATGGAATTTGTGGCAGAACTTCCTGGTGTGGTAACTTTCGCACCTTGGCTACGAAGGTAACCGTCAAGGCCTCCCCAATACTTTACGAGTCCACCTGCGAGTCCTTGTGTGTCATCAAAACCAAGGATTCCATGAACGAGTGCAATGCACTGACCATCAAGAGGACCGGCAAACAGACCGGAGGTGGGGACGGAGAGAAGGGTCGCTAAAAACCCAATCATAATTTTCTTTTTCATATTTCACCTGAACTTTCTATGTTTTTACAATATATGTGGATAAGAATGACATGAGTCAATAACTTATGGCAATATTAAGTCAAATGTTTCGGAACAATGTTCTTAGTTAACACCGTAAGTTCTCTCGTCCTGAGCACGAAAGTATCCACTCGCCTCTTCATTTTTGATGATTTCTGCCTCTTCTCCGAAGTATTGTTTCCGCAAACCATCTAGTTCTTTCTCATCCTCTGGGGTCATTCCGCTTTTTTTCGAGGAGAGTTGGGTGCGTTTTTCGGAGTACTTCCGCTGGTTTTGCCAAGTCTTCTCCCTCTCCTCCTCCAAAGCATCCCATCGACCAAGGGCAGCACTGTCCATACCCATAGCCGAGCGGATCTCTCGCAGGGCAGATTTTCTTTCTCCGTAAGAAAGAACTTTTAAGTCCTTTTGAACAGAAACCATAAATCCTTCTGTAAGCTGTTGGCGTTTGTTCTCCATAATGCGCGGGTATTCTTTTCCAAATTGTTCTCTGAGGAGTTGCGAGTAATTGTTCAGTTTGGCATCTAAGTTTCCGGCTGGGCTTTCTTTGATTCGTTTCAGAGCATCACCAATGTTTGTCATTTTCTTTTCCATGGCCCAAATCTGATCTGCCTTTTCGCCAAACAAACGATACCTTTCTTTCCATACCATTTGTCTTCGGGCTTCGTCCGACATAAGACCCACCTTACTCATGTTTGATTCTCTAAACTTATTGTAATTATAGAGGTTTTCAGACATACGCATAAGTTCTAAAACTTTATCGGGAAAAGCGTAGCCAAGAATTTGATTTAATACCTTAACCCAGTCGTTTGGGTAAAGTTTAGGAAGGTCCTTCATCAGTTCTTCAATCATCGCAATTTGAGCGGCAGGGTTATCAATATTTTTGCCATATTTTTCCTGTAGAATTCGTGCAATCTCTTCTACAGAGTATTCCATTAGTTTATGCTCGGCATAGTCTTCTGGCAGTGAGGGGAGCTCACGACTATCAAAAGTTTTCCCTTCTGTTAAAATGGACTCGAAGTCTTTTTGGTTTTTGTCCTTTCCGGGACGGAGGAAAAGTATGCTAAGAAAAATAATGGATGTGGATATCAGAACAATGTATAAAATTTTTTTATTTTTGATCATAATGAAAAACTAAAAGGTATCAATTTTTGTTTGGATTAGGAAAACCAATAGCGACAAAGATTTGCCGCTATTGGATCTTTAAGTTAACCGCCTTTGGTTACGATAAACTCTAAGATAGATGCATAGAATTCTTCTTCATCAAATGTATCTGGAGGAACACCAACCACATCTAAATGGTCTTGGCTCACAACAGAAGATTTGGATGTCATCTGTGCAGATGTAGGTGCATTTAAGTTACTTACATAACCTAATGTGGAATTCACTGTGATTGTATCGAAACAAATAGCACATTCGTTGTATTGCAAACGATATCCCATTTGTTGGGAGTTAATTCCCACAAGACCATCATCGTCAGCGTTTCCACGAGTTCCGTCACCTTTCCCCGCAGCACCATCATTGTCACAGTCGTCTACACAATAACCATCACCATCAATATTGTAGAAACCTTCTTTCAACAAAAACAAAGCTGGATTTGTATTGAGACTGTCTTGTGCAGTGATGATTGATGCCCAATAGTTTGCTGTATTGGTATTTACATTATAATTAGTGTTAAATGCCTTCATTCCAGTGGTAACACCATCGGTCGAAGAGTAATCGTTATACACCAATTGTTTTGCCGCTGCGACTCCATCGTTTCCCGATCCATAGATGGTATTTCCGAAAAGTCTAGCGAGAGCATCAATGACAGAAGTCACACCAGGACCTAAATCCAAAATGTATTTTGCCGTTGGGGATCCCCTATGAGGACTGGATACAGAAATCATCACATGGACCACTTGACGTCCGTAACGAGCGCGTAAAACTGCGGCCGCTTTCCTTGCGTCAATGCCACCTTGTGAGTGACCAATGATATTTACCTTGGTGGCTCCTGTGGAAGTCATGTAGTTTTGGATGCGGTCAGCGAGCTGTGTCCCACGCACTTCCGAAGACTGGAAGGGAGTGACACTGGCGGCGAGTGCCTTTTGACCGGAGTGGATGCTACCGTTACACGCTGTTTCCAAAAACTCGTCACAAGGATCTCCCACGAAGGTACCGTAATCGTTACCAAAGTAATAGTATCCGAGTAAGTTGTCGAATCCGGAAAGCCCATGGGCAAATACCACCGGATATACTGTCTTCCTTGCACCAGCATACACCCCTGTCGAAAAGACTAGGAGGGCGATGAGGCAAACAAGGTTTCTTTTTTTAGAGTTCATAAATCACCTCTGAACAATCTACAAACCAGTACAAAATGTACGGATTTTGTCAAGTTAATTGTGTTAAATTTGTGTTAATTTAAAGCATTGAGTGTAAATACTAGTCTTACCGGAACAGTTTAGACATATTTAAGGGATTTCTCTATGGAATCACAACGTAAGAAATTGCGGATGGATTGATGAACTTAGTTCGTCTACAACCAATGGTGGCAACCATGATGACTCAATTTCATAAATTCTTGGCAGTCTCGATCTTTACTGGAATGTGCTTTGCCCTTTTTCAGTGCCAAAAAAAATCAGAGGACAAAACGACGGATATCCTTCTCGGAACGGCACTTGCCTACCAAGCGGCCACAACGATTACCTGTACAAGTGATCAAATAAACAAAACTCAGAATACAAGGATCTTCCAAACCAGTTTTGAATCCACTGCAGAGTTTGCTTTGTTCTATTCGGTTCCTTCTCCTTACCAATCCGTTGCCACCCATGGCCAAAGTAGCGAACAAAAACGGACCGGTTCCTATTCCCACAAAGCTTCCATTCTCGGAACAGGACCTTCTTGTTTTTATCCACAAAACTGTAACCATAGAGGGTATCCGACGATACAGCTCAACAAACTACCGTCAGGTGGATTTAAAACTCCAGTCTTGATTGAGTTTTATGTATATCTGGATATGAGTCTACCGAGTACAGCTGATTGGTTTAGTTTTGCTACCTACTCCGCAGATCCAACTGATCTTTGGAGAAGAGTGGTCCTTATCAATATTGATTCAAAAAATTATGCTTATTTGATGCATGTTCCCTTACACAACCAAGGCCAACATACTTACCAAAACACGACTCTTGGTTTTCCACAGCGCCAATGGACAAAACTCACCACCTGTTTGGATTTTTCTCCTGCAGGAGGAATGGCTAAAGTTTGGATGGATGGAACTTTGATTTCTACTGCCAATGTTTCTGGTGGCTGTGGAGTGCTTGAACAAGCACATTTTGGTTTGTATGCCTCCCCTTCTCTCAGTTCAGGCACAGTTTTCAATGATGATTTACGGATAGAAGAAGTATCAAACTGTCCCTAAAACTAAAAACCTAACTCTTGTAAGTGTTTTACGGGAATGAGTTCTAAGGAGGTAAAAACTCCTTCGACTTCTTTGAAATTTCCTTGAGGAATGTAGACTTTGGAAATTCCAATGCCCGCCAATTCCTTCAGTCGCAGACTGATTTGGCCTACACTTCTCACTTCTCCAGAAAGTCCCACTTCCCCTAAAAATCCAATCTCTCGGGAGACCGGTTTGTCCTTAAAAGAAGAGGCAATGGATGCCGCAATGGCTAAGTCAAGACTTGGTTCGTCTATGCTTAGGCCCCCCGCTAAATTACTAAAGATATCCGACTCGGACAATGGGAATCCTAAATACTTTTCCAGAACTGCGGAGAGTAGAATCACACGGCGGTTGTCTAGTCCCTCTGCCATACGACGTGCTTGCCCATAGGAGGATTTTGTGACTAACGCCTGTACTTCGACACTGATCGCACGAGATCCTTCCATCACAGAAGAGAGAACACTACCGGATCTTTCTTCTGATTCTGGCGAAATAAACAAACGATGGCGGTCTAAAACTTGTTTCAATCCACCAAAAACCATTTCAAATATGGCGGTGTCTCCCACGGCCCCGAACCTGTTTTTAACGGCTCGCAAAATTCGATAATAATTAAACCGGTCCCCTTCAAAATACAAAACGGTATCCACCAAATGTTCTAACACTTTGGGGCCAGCAATTTGTCCTTCTTTGGTGATGTGACCAATGAGAAAAATAGGAACTGACGTACGTTTAGCGGTTTCTAAAAAGATTTGAGAAGACTCACGGAGTTGGGTGATGGTTCCGGCTTGGTTGACTAAACTTTCTTTTAGGATGGTTTGGATAGAATCGATAAAAACCACTTTGGGTTTTAAGTCAGAAATCATTTGAGAAATATTTTCGGCATACACTTCGGAAGAGAGTAAAATGTTTTCGGAGGTGACACCCATTCGTTTGGCACGAAGTCCAATTTGAGAAGCTGACTCTTCTCCGGAAATGTACAAAACCTTTCCTTCGTTTGCAATGTTTTTGGCAATCTCGAGAACGAGAGTCGATTTCCCGACTCCCGGCTCCCCACCAACTAACACCAAACTGCCGGGAACAATCCCACCGCCAAGAACCAAATCCAATTCGCTAAATCCAGTGGTTGTGCGAATATGAGCATCACTTACCACAGAACCAATGGATTTGGGATCGGTATACCTTCTGTCTTTTGGTTTTTCAAAGACTGGAGAATCAAACCGACCCGTAGAGGCGATTCCTACTTCATCAATTTGGTTCCATTCCCCGCAAGAGGGACATTTTCCAGCCCAACGACTGAAGGTATCCCCGCAGGATTTACATTGGTATTGGGGGAGTTGTTTTTTTGCCATCAGTGTTCGAAAAGATTGGGTACTTCCAAAAGATCCAGTTCCACTTGTGTTTCCAAAAAGGCAAAACAACGTTCGGCCAAATCAAATCGATTTTCACGGATCATCATTTCTGTAAGAATAGACTCGAGGGAAATTAAAAACCGAACATCTGTGGAGGCATAGTCCACTTGGTCTTTGGTTAAGATTTTTTTACCCCAATCGGAACTTTGATTTTTTTTATCGATATTTTCTTCAAAAAATTCGCGGATCAGTTCTTTTAACCCGTGTTTGTCGGTATAAGTTCTTGCGAGTTTACTTCCAATCTTTGTGCAAAATACATTTTGTACTTTGATCCCAAGCCTTGCCCGAAGGAAGGTCATGTCCATTCTAGCAAAATGAAATATTTTTGTGATGTCTTTAGATTCAAATAATTTTTGAATATGAGGAGCTTCTTTTTGTCCAGGGAGAATTTGAACGAGAGCGACTTTATTTTTGGAATCGGAAATTTGTACGACACAGAGTCTGTCCCTTCTGGGATTGAGCCCCATCATTTCACAATCCACGGCCAACCGGTCATCCTTTTTGAAGGCTTCAAAGAAATCTTCGTTCAGATCTCCTTGGAGGACGACTGGTTTTATAGTTGAACGTTTTTGGGTCATAATGGCTTACTATGGAAACCACCCTATCAAAATCATCAAATAGATTTTTCCAAGATGAAAATTCAATACAGAGTTCATAATTCCGTCACCATTTCGAACTTCCTTCCTGTTAAGGCAGGGGTTTACCAATCCGAATGTAAAAAATTCGAACTTTTACTTACGTCCGCAACGGATCCAAAAACGGGAACTGTCCTCAGTCCCAAACTCATTTGGCGAGAATCCACTAGACCCGAAGTGGGATTTTCTGTGGATCATTTGGAATTGGAATTGTCCATCCTACCGGAAGGCGGGGGGTATTCCCTTTTCCAACATGGATACCAGTCTTGGTCCATCTCACGCAAGGTAGAAAGTACGGCCGTAGATAAACCACCTTTTTTATCCTTTTTGCAATACTCTCAAGAAAATATATACTCCAAACACGAATCCAAAGTGGGGAAGTTTATTTCCGAATACCTAACTCTTGTTTATAACCAAGATAGTGGAAATGGAATCCTATATGCTCCCATCGAACAGGGAGAATTCGGAACCAAATTTGAAGTGATTTTTGGAGAATCGGGGAATGTAACTTCCGTTAAAGTCATTTATGATGTACATTGTTTGCCAGACCTTCGACCCAACGCAAAACTAAACATTGCTAAAATCAAAGTCCAAACATTCAAAGGAAACCCGGAAGGAAAACTTGCCAAATACTTTGAAGAACTAGGAAATAAAGAAGGCCCAGGCAATTTACCGAAAAAAGTTCCCACTGGTTGGTGTTCTTGGTATTATTATTATACTAAAATTGATCAGAAAACCATTTTAGACAACCTAGCAAAAGTTAGAGAATTAAACCTACCTTTTGAATTCTTTCAAATTGATGATGGATACCAAAAGGAAATTGGAGACTGGCTCGTACCAAACGATAAATTTCCGGGAGGGATGCGAATCCTTGCTGATGAAATCAAACGAGTGGGATTAAAACCAGGGATTTGGCTTGCCCCCTTTCTTGTCCGAAAAAAATCAGAATTCTTTCGTAAATACCCAGAAGCCATCCTCAAAGACCAAAACGGAAAACCGGTTCCAGCCATTTACCAACCACTTTGGGGAAGAGGATATACCTATGCTCTGGACATCACACACCCCACGGCTCTTGCTTATATAGAAAAAGTTTTTTCTACTCTTGTCAAAGAATGGGGATACCCTTACTTAAAATTGGACTTTCTCTATGCGGGTCTATTGCCTGGAGATGTGTATAACAAAAGTTTGTCTCCACAAGCTCGTTACAGAAATGCACTGGAACTCATTCGAAAAGTTGTCGGTAAAAATACCTTTTTACTCGGATGTGGGGCACCTATGTTGCCATCGGTTGGGATCTTCGATGGAATGCGGATCTCTTGTGATGTGGCACCGTTTTGGTATCCTGAAAAGTTGCGTGTTTTCTTAAAAGATAGAGACGCACTTTGCACAAGAACGGCGCTCATCAACGACATCACTCGTTCCTCCATGCATAGACATCTTTGGTTGAATGATCCCGACTGTTTGCTTGTTCGTAAAAAAAGAAACAAAATGAACGAAGCACAAACCAAACTGATGGCATCCGTTATGGCAGTGTCAGGTGGGATGTTACTTGTTTCTGATGATTTAACTAAGTTAGAAACAGATCGTTTGGATCTTTTGAAAAAGGCCTTCCAATTGAACAGAGAATGCCAGGCTTATACCCCAGTTCCCATTGGTATCTTTCAAAACGAATTTCCACCAGCAATGTACAATCCGGCCGGATATCTCGGAATTTGGAATCCAACAGAAGAAGAACAAACCATACGTTTTGCCGTTCCGCAAGGTTTGAAAACCAAAGAACCTTTTTTGGACTTCTGGACAGGCACGATGGTAAACCTCAGGATTATTGGTGGTCATTTTGAAATCACACTACCAGCTTTTGGTTCCGTTGTTGTATCAGTTTGATCGAGAAAATTAATTGACGTTTTTGAAAATGGACTTAGAATCTTTGCAATTCGTAGTAAGAGGTATTTTATGCGTATGATCAAACATTTGAGCGTAGTTTCCGTAATTGCGGTACTAATATCATTTAACAATTGTTCCATCTTGGATTCTGCTTCTGGCAGCGTAAGCCGATTAGGTGTATCTGTTTCTGATTCTGCATCTGCCCTAGTAAAATCAGTTTCAAAAAGTGTCTCGTCTATCTCTGATGACGAAAAAGAAAAGGCGATGAACCAATACAAAGAAGATGTAATTGCAAGTGTTGCGTTACAAATTCGTTACGAAAACCAAAAACAAGAATTGGAAAATCAACTTTCTTCAATCGCTAAATCACACGGTGTTGTGGCTTGGAGATCTAATAGTGCTACTTACATTGCGATTGGCCAAGGATTGAAACAAGCAAAGCTTACTCCATCTGAAATGAAAATGGTAACAACAGACGTAGCAAAACAAAATACTGTAGTCGCAAAACTGATCTTAAACGGGTACAATCTATAATCCAGATCGTCTTTGGGCGGAGAAATACCGCCCATTCCTTCTTTTTTTTACTTACCTATCTTTTTTTATTTTTTCCCCTACACTCACAATCAAACTCAAATCCTTATGGTTTTTTATATATAGATGCAAATTCCGGTCAATCTAGTGGCGGACATTCCGCACTTCGATTTGGTGATCGAGTTTACCATCTGCAGTATTCCTTTGAAGATAAAATCTTTCATATTGTCAGAGAAGCTTGGGAGGACTTTCGGTTCCAATATGGTGTTGTTCAAAATAGAAATATAGAGTTTTACGAGTGGGAAATTTCTGAATCCGCAAAACGAATGTTACGGCAAAAATGGAATGAACTCTATTTAATTCAGGAAACTCATATTCAAAATCAAAAAAAGTTAGAAGAGGAATGGGAGGCGTCAGAAATTACAAAAGAAGGAAACAAACTTTCTCTACCTATTTCTGGATTTGGTTATTTTACTAGTATACCAGACCCTCATTCTCCAATTCCCCATTTGTTTTCCTTTTCCAAAAAAGAGAAAGAAATTCTAAAAAGTTCGAGTATCCATTGGAAAGACACTGCTAAAAAAATCCACCTTACAGAAGCAGACGTCTCTTTGCCGAGTATTGATTCTCCTTATCGTTTGGTCCATTCCATACAAACGGAACGAGATTTACTCACGACCGCTGAGAAAAAATTTTTTATTCGTATGTTTCTTTTAAATCCTATTTTACTATATGAATCTGCTTTTTTAAAACTGAGTGGATCTGAATTCCAACTCAGTGGGCCAGAGAAAAAGATTTGGAAAAGTTATCTTGTTGGACTGGTAAAAGACTTACGATCCTGCCTATTCAGAGATGATTGTAATGATTGGGAAGAAATGACATTGTTTATGCGAATTCTTTACATACAAAAATCCATTACCGAAGGAACCATTGTATTTCCAAAAAAAAATCTGGTGGGTTTTCAATACCTTCCCGTCACCCAGTTACCGGAATCAGTTTTTGCCACCAAACAAAAAGAATATGCACAGTTATTTACATCACAAAAGAAAAAGTTTACTTCAGGTTATGATCCCATCCAATTTTTCAATTGGGAATCTTTCCTAGTTCGTTACCAAAGTTTTTTGGAATCTGGAGTGGCACCAGAGGGAATTGAGTTCAATTGGGTGGGATACAATCCGTATCAGGAACCATCCCAAGACCTGAAACGTTCAAAGGAAACAGAAACTAGACAAAAAAATTATGAATCCTATACAAATGGAATCCAAACTCTCTATTCCTACCATCTTACCCATCAAAATTGTACAACAGAACTTTTTCGTTATTTGAATGAAATGTTTCCAGAAGGTCGGATTGGAGATGAAACTTTTTGGGATCCTTTATCACACCAGGTAACAAGCCTTAATTTTATACCATCAGTGGCCGCTTTAAAACTAGGATCCAATTCTGGCACCAAACAAAGACGAGTTTATCTTTCTTACCGAAATCTAAAGAGAAAAAAAATAGTAAACTTTACTGAAAAACATTTTAGAGAAAGTTTTGTTCCCAGTTCGAAAATTTATAAATCGAACCCGATTGATCATCCATTTTTATTTTTTACCGAAGAAACTATTTGGAACCGTCCCATTTTAGGTTTGGCCAACACAGTCTTTGGGATTGGGTATACGGGAATGGGGGTAATCAGTGCTCCCTTTGACAAAGGGATCCGGTTTTCCAAAGGAACGGAATCTGTATTTTATAGCCTTCCAGAACTTGTGTTTTTTAATATCCGAAAAGGTCATTTTCCTTTTATAGCTGCAGAAGAAATCCCAAAAGAGTATTATCTAAAAGAATCCTTATGAAAACATTTTTTTTATACCTTCCTTATTTTTTCCTTCTAGGTTGCCAATTTCTTCCCACAAAACCTTGGTTTCTTCCCGGGGAAAAAAATGTTTATATTTCCATTTCAATCTTTTTTATTCTATTCCAATCCTTGATTCTTTACGAAAAAACAACTAACAACCGCTTAGTGACAATATGGAAATTCCACTTTCCTTCCAACTGGATTCTTGCCTGTCTTTTTTTTATAGGTTTGGTATTATTACCCATTCGAAACATGGATTGGGGTGATGGACTTCTTCTTCTCGAGACCAATCTTTTGGAAACAAAACTTTTCGGTTTCCAATTCACTTTAGATGAAATATTAGAAACTGTCCTTCATAGCCAGGTTTCCAACTTGCTCACAGGGTTTGGATTTTCAAATGACCCAAGAATTGCTTATACTTTTTTATCCCAACTTGCGGGGATAGGAATGATCTTTGTTTTTTTATGGACAGCCAAAAAAAAACAAAAATCAAACTCTCTTTCCATTCTTATCTTACTTTCGTCAGGTGGCATTTTACTCACATTTGGCTATGCAGAGAACTATACGCTCGTCACTGTTTGCCACCTTCTTTTATATATTTTTGTTTCTAAGAATGTACAAAATCCAAAGGACAACGATCGATTGTTGTACGGAGCGACTGCTCTTGTAGCCATCTCTATGTTATTCCATTTGGTTTCTGGATATTTAGTCATACTGTTAGGTTATCTATGGTATGTACATTCACCTAAAGATAAAAAACGGAAACACCTACTAGTTTGTAGTTTTATCGGTTTTAGCATTCTCCTTCCTTGGTTTCTCTATTTTCTCTATTTCCATGACCCGGCGATTGATAGAAACAGCACCCACTTAATTCACCCACCCTTTTATCCTAAAAATCGACTGGTATCACTCAATCATATAAAAGAAATCCTAGATGTTTTGTATTGGAATGCAGCCATCGCCAGTTTGTTTTTAATATATCAGGTTTTATTTTTTAAAAAAGAATGGAAGGTCTTTGCCCAAAAGCCGGAAACTAAAGTGATCTTTGTTGCAACCTTTTCTTTTTTTCTCCATGGATTCTTTCACAATCCTCAGTTAGGTTTTCCTGCGGACTGGGACCTCATGGGATTTTATTGGTTACCCATCACATTTTTAGCCCATCAATTTTGGATTCAATCCAAAGAGGTTTCTCTTGAATGGATTCCCTCCCTTTTATTCGGAACTGTGATTGTGATTTTTTCAGCGATTACTTTAAACAAAAATAACCCCGATAAAGAAATTCTTTGGGAAGTTACCAAAACAACAATTCAAAGTTATGTGAGCGAGAACAAATCTTACGTAGATAGTTTACCAAAAGAGGATAAAAAATTCTTCGCTAAGGGAGATTTTCTCTTCTATAAAGGAGAAGTGATTACAGCTCAACTTTGTGAATTCCCTACAAAAAGAGAAATCATTCGGAAGATGAACTTACACCGAAGAGAATGGAAACAGGGATTTGAAAATGGGAGTTTTAAGTCCAAAGAAATTCTCGGTCAATTTTTGACCGAAGCCACAAAAACCAATATTGACTACATTAAATCTCTAGAAGTAAATAAGATATGTCATCAGAAGCTTTAGATGATGATTCTAAGTATTGGATGTAATTTGTTATCTCAGCTTTCATACCCTCTACTCGGTTCTCACCGCCAGGAAGTTGTATTAAAGTTTGAACCAAGGGATGGGTACTAGAAGCAAGTAACCCGTCCGAATACAGAAAGAGAACATCTCCTTCCTCAACTTGGACTTGATTTTCTGCAAATTCCATATCTTTTAGAATACCTAAAATTTGACCCGATTGGTCTTGTAGAATCAACGGGGAACGACTTTCCTTTTGGAATACAATAGGAAAAGGATGCCCTCCCCTTGCATAAGTGATTTTTTTCTTAGAATGATCCACAACAATACTAATGGCTGTCATACTATGAGTGCCAATTTCGTTACAAAGTTCCCCGTTTAAACGAGAAAGCAACTCGGACGGTTCCACCGTTGTTGTACGTGCTAGTTCTTTATGGATAGTAGTCATAAGAATGGCAATAAGACCGGATGTCACACCATGCCCTTCAATATCACCCATCAAAATTAAAGTTCGGTCTTCATCCAAAGGTAAAACTTGAAAAAAATCACCAGATACAAAACTGACCGGTTTGATATCAGCGAATATTTTGTGAGTAATTACTGGCAAATTCATTGTTTTAGTTTGGATTTTTGCTGCAAGTCTTAGGTCGCGTTTGATTGACTCGTCAACAGACTCTTTATCTTTTAGAAAGTTATAATATTCAAATGCACGTGAAATTGCAGCCTCAATAGACTTTGTATGAAAGGGCTTTAATATAAAATCAGATGCTCTGTGATAAAGCGAAGATACAACAGTCTGTATATCATGTTCTCCAGTCATCATAAGGACTTGGGTTTTGGAGTTATAGGCCTTGATTTTCTGCAAGAGATCGAGACCCGAAGTTTGTGGCATATTCACGTCTAAAAAAACGATCGGGTTTCGCTCCCCTTCGAAATATTCCAAACCTTGAAGTGGATTTGTAAAATACCTTACAAAATATCCAAGTCCATTGATGATAAGTTCTAAAGTTTCACAAATCTCAGTATCATCATCTATGATAAGAATCTCGGGTTTAAAAGAATATTCGGACATCTACTAGATTATCGGCTTTTGTAGGTCTTACTTTGAGACTAATGTGAATTTTAGTTTTTCTTTCACTTCCTCTACTTTCTTAAAATAGGCCTCATGAAAAACCTTTTTCTCCAAATAAACATCAGTACAGGAGATCATCTCTCCATACTTCCATTCATAAGGTTCCCCATTTGCATAACGAACTCTGTTCTGATGGATTTGAGAGGATAAGTTCCGAAGGTTGGTTCCACGAAAATTTTTTACGAGGGCCCGAAAGGTTCCTTCTTTTTCAGGATCAATGAAACGAAATTTACGCGAAAACAAAACAGCATCATGAAAGTATTCAGGAACATTAAATGCCCCAGAGGTACCGAGTTTTTTGGAGAGGTCACGTATAAAATCTGTAAATTCGTTTAAAACATTAAGCCCTGGATATTCTTGCCCAAAGTACAATTCCTTTTTAATATCTCCTGGTTCAAAATTAATATTTTGAGTGAGGAGCCAATCGATATAAATCATAGGAAACTGTTCATCATCACCCTTTAACTGAAATTGTGATACTTTTAAACGAGTATGAACTAGGATTTTTTTATTTTCAGACTTAACATAAATACGATTGTCGTAATCATTAAGAATTTCTAACTCTATGGTCGAATTATGAAACCCACGTTTTTCAACAGCTGTGATAAGACCTGCGCTAACTAACATCTGTTCTACTTCGTAATGAGTGAACCGGTTGAATAACTTAGGTTCCATATTTAATGAAGTATTTAGTTCTTTAGATACATCGACCAAAGACAAATCATCCAAATCCAACCAATCAGATTGGTTTTTCTTTTTGTCTGTAGAGGAAAAAACTCCCATTACTTTTCACCAAATGCAGTGATTGTATTAAAATGGATTTCAACAGTGTCGCGAAAGTCACGAGCATAACCACCTGCCAGTGTCACCACACAAGGTACACCTAGCGACTCAGCAAATTTCCGAACCATTAAATCACGTTCTTTCAGACCTTTCATGGAAATTTTTAATTCTCCAAGAGAATCATCTTCATAAGGATCAGCACCTGCAACATAATAAATTATATTGGAATCAAAATCTTTCCTTATTTGATTCAGTGATTTTTCTAGTGTACTTAGATACTCATCGTCTTTTGTATTTGGTTCTAAATTCACATCTAAATTAGATACTTCTTTCTTTGGATAAAGATTTCCTTGATGCATCGAAAATGTGAAAACTTTGTCATCATATTGGAAAATATAGGAATTTCCATTACCTTGATGCAAATCCAAGTCAATAATGAGGGCATTTATATTGGGATTTGTTTCTTTTTGTTTCCGTATAGCAATTGCTACATCATTTAAATAACAAAAACCTTCTGCTTTATCTGGGAAACTATGATGGTATCCTCCGCCCATATTAAAGGCAAATTGAAAATTTTTAGAAAGTTCTGCTGCCATAATCGTACCACCAACTCCGTACATAAAACTTTCCACAATACTTCGATTAAGTGGAAGTTCCGAATACATGGTTCGCGAAGTGTGTTCATAACTAAACAAATCGTCTAAGTATTCTTTTGTGTGAACGAGTTCTAAATCAGCTTCTTCTGCTTTTTTAGGTAGCAGAATGTCCCAAGATGCATACACTGGATCCCTTTTGACACGGTTGTAGAGATGAGAATATTTATGGGCTGGGAAAACATGACCCGGCAATTCGAGATTGTACGAAGAATGGTAGATAAGAGCAAGTGCATTGGATGCCATTAAAATAATATTTTTGCGAAAAATGACACAAGTCAATTCAATCCGTACAATTTACTTGCAGGAAAAAACAAAAAAGCTAAGAATAGGGTCTATGCCGGTAGACGAAAAAATCCCCAACAAACGCACTAAAATTATCTGTACCATCGGTCCCGCATCTGCCAACCGCGAAACTATCTTAAGCCTCATCTATTCAGGAATGGATTTAGCGCGAATGAACTTTTCTCATTCCACCCATGACTACCATAAAGAAATCTTCGAGTTATTACGTGAGTGTGAACAAGAATCTGGCAAGTCCATTGGAATTCTCGCCGACTTACAAGGTCCCAAAATTAGAACAGGGAAATTAGGAACTGGGCCCTTGGAACTAAAAACAGGCGATCTAATAGCAATTAATAACAAATCCGATTTCCTAGGAACAGCCGAAGAGATCGGTTGCACCTATCAGTATATCTTAAATGATATTGATGTTGGGCACAAACTTCTAATTGACGATGGCAAACTCTCATTTGTCGTAAAATCTAAAACCAAAGAAAAAGCAGTTTTAGAAACCATCATCGGAGGGACATTAAAAGACAATAAAGGGATCAACCTTCCAGGAACTCCCATTTCAGCACCCGCTCTTTCGGAAAAAGACATCGAAGATTTACAGTTTGCCTTATCCTTGGGAGTAGACTATATTGCGCTTTCTTTTGTTAGACGAGCCAGTGATTTAGAGATGGCGCGTCAATTTATGAAAGATAGTTACGCAGGCCTCATTGCAAAAATCGAAAGACCAGAAGCCATTCAGAACATTGAAGAGATCATAGACAATTGTGATGGAATCATGATTGCCCGTGGTGATTTGGGTGTAGAGTTGGATACACAATATGTTCCCATCATCCAAAAAGAAATGATCACAAAACTGAACCAACAGGGAAAACCAGTTATCACCGCCACACAGATGTTAGAGACTATGATCGATAACCCTCGCCCTACTCGTGCAGAGGCAAGCGATGTTGCCAATGCGGTAATGGACGGAACTGATGCGGTAATGTTATCGGGAGAAACAGCTTCCGGAAAGTACCCGGTAGAAACTGTAAGAACCATGACAAGTATCATCCAAGCGGCGGAGGAATCAGAAATTTATTTATCACATTTGCGCAGTATGGATCGCACAGAATTTGAAGTGGAAAGAACTGCTCTCGGCAGTGCAGCAGAATCCATTTCCAGATCCATCAACGCAAAAGCCATCATCAACTTTACAAGGTCTGGATATTCCTCTCTTCTCTCTTCAGAGTTTCGTCCCCTAAAACCAATTTATTCCTTCACACCTTTTCTTGGCACTGCAAGAAAGATGCAGTTGTATTGGGGTGTGGAAGCCTATGTAATGCCGATGATGGATAAATTTCCAGATATGATTGCCTTTATGAGTAAAACACTCAAGTCAGAAGGAAAATTAAAATCGGGAGATACGGTAGTGATTTTATCTGGCGCACCAGGATCTGTAGCTCAAACTGTAGACTTTATACAAATCCATAAAATCAAGTAACAATTGTTTTACGAATGCCTTGGGCTGCAATGGTTGCCGTAGTCCAAGCATTCTGAAAATTAAAACCACCTGTAATTCCATCTACATCTATGATCTCACCTGTAAAAAAAAGTCCGGGGCAAAGTTTACTTTCCATCGTTTGAAATTGGATGTCTTTTCTGGAGACTCCTCCCGCTGTCACAAACTCTTCTTTAAACACACCTTTAGCAACCATTCGGAGTTTGGTTTGCGTTAAAGATAAACTTAAAACACGGATTTCTGATTTTGACAGTTCAGAATAACGTTTATTAGTCTGTATTTTAGATTCCTTTAAAATCCATTCCCAAAATCGAGACGGTAGTTTCCATTCGGGATCGGGAGCCAATTTATCTGCCGGTATTTTTTCTTTTTTGGATAAATAATCATCTTCTATACTTTGGGTTGATTTTCCGAACACCCAGTTGACGGATAGATCCACTTTGTAATCAGCTTCAAATAAAACGCGGGCCTCCCAAGCAGACAAACGAAGGGCACAGGGCCCACTGAGTCCCCAGTGTGTGATAAGTATAGGTCCTTTCTGCGGTTTGCCCTTTGGGTAAACTTTGATTTCACAGTGAGGAACCACAAGACCCGTAAGATCCATAATATCTGTATTTTCCAAAGTCAACGTAAAGAGTGAGGGAACAGGAGTAATGATTTTGTGTCCCAACTTTTCTAATATGCTCCAGATCTTTCTATTTGAACCAGTTGCAAGTACAACTATATCAAAATGTTCTTCTACTCCCCCCTCCCATAAAACTCTGAAACCATCGGTTTGACCTGAAACTTGATTTGAATATATCCCAACTAATCCCTGTTCAAAGTGAATTGGAATTTTTTTTGATTTTAATTCATTTAAAAAACATTGGATGATGGTATCAGAATTATCTGTTGTAGGAAACATTCTTCCATCGGCTTCTGCTTTGAGTGTTACCCCTCTTTTTTGAAACCATTCGATTGTATCTTTTGGCCCAAAACTTTCAAATGCCCAACGTAATTCTTTGTTTCCTCGGGGATACCTCTCGGACAGAAGTTCTGGATCAAAAAGATTATGAGTAACGTTACATCTCCCACCGCCAGAAATACGAAGTTTAGAAAGAGGTTCTTTTGACTTTTCAAAGATTTGAATCTCACATAATTCATGTAATTGCTCATGAATTTGCAGGGCTACGAAACACCCGGAAGCCCCAGCCCCAATGATAGCAATTTTTGGTTTCTTTGTCAATCCTACCACTCACCAGAGTTCGGCATAGAAATCCAAGGTTCCATCAAAGGTAAAGCTTTGCCTTTCTGGAGAAGTTCAATCGAAATTAAATCAGGGGACCTAACAAATGCCATACGGCCATCTCGCGGAGGACGATTGATGGCAACTCCCATCTTTTGAATCCGTTCACAAGTTTCATAGATATTCTCCACTTCGTAAGCTAGGTGTCCAAAATTCCTTCCCGAAGTATAAGGATCCGTTTGGCCCCAATTATAAGTGAGTTCGATTTCGGATGCATTTGCCTCACCGGTAGATAAAAAAACCAAAGTGAATTTGCCTTCGGGATGTTCATTCCTTCTAGTTACTTTGAGGCCAAGGATCTCCACAAAAAAATGGAGAGCCCGATCTAAATCCATAACCCGAATCATTGTGTGTAAATATTTCATCTTTTCCTACTATAAGAAAAAATAGACCAAAAGCACAAGCCAAGAAAAATATTTAGGAATCTCAAATCGAAGCCAATCTTTTTTTCCCTCTAACAGTCTCCCCAAGGAAACAAATGAAAATACCAAAAGAACAAATACAGAACTAATTTCACCCAAGGAAAACAAATGCATTCGTTTCAAAAAAAATAAGGTGAGGATTGTAGGAATCAAAAAGGAAAACAATAGAAAGAACCGGTATATTAAATTTCCAGACTTACGCCTGTATTGCGGTTCAAGTGCTTTAAATGCAATTTCTCCTCTGTGATGACTCAACCAGACCATAGGGTCTCTCACACCACGATCAACCGCGGACTGAAGATCATCTGGTCTTACCGATGGATAAGAAAAGAAGGAAACAAGTCCCTGCAATTTGTTTTTTGTATGAATTAGATCTGAAAACAAATCTCGAAAAACATGTATTTCCGCCGTAACTGGATCATAAGTATGTAGTTGCGAAACGAGTCCATATCTAGGTTCTTTGGTTTCCTCACAAAAAGTTCCGAAGATTCGATCCCAAAAAATAAATACCCCACCATAATTTCTATCTATATATTCCGGATTCATGGCATGGTGAACCCTATGATGTGATGGAGTAACAAAAACATACTCAAACCAAGCGGGAAGTTTTCCAATGGCACGAGTATGAACCCAAAATTGGTAGGTGCGATTTAATGCATCGATGATCAAATAGGATTCTACAGGAAATCCCAAAAGAGCCAAAGGCAGATAAAAAAATCCTATTCCAATGTTACGAACAAAAGACTGTCGCAATGCTACCGATAAATTAAATTCCTCGCTGGAATGATGTACCACATGAGAGGCCCACAAAACTTTGAGTTCATGGCTGTAGCGGTGCGCCCAGTAGAATAAAAAATCGAGTATAATAAATAATACAATCCAATGCAAAGGGGAAGTTGGAGATAAAAATATTTTCGAAAGAAACTGAACACCCCAAGAAATTTGGTATAATCCATTATAAACAAAAACCAAACCCAACAAAATAATACCGTCAAAGATACGGCTAAGAATACCTAAACTCAAATCCGCTAAAGAATCTTCGTAAAAATAATAATCCTGTTTTTTAAACCGGGTATAGATAACCTCAGCCAACATAAGCAGAATATAAATAGGAGCAATGGATTCAATGAGTCTCATAGGGTATCCTTTAAGTCCTTACTATATATACTGGTTTTGTTTGAAAAGCAACCTCGTTTCTTGTAGCACAAACACTTGGTAAAGGTCAAAAGAAAACAATACAATAAAATTGTTATTTTATGAGAAATTTTGAAGGTTAAGAATTATTTTAATTTAACACTTAGATCAGCATTCAATTCATTGAATGTATTGGTTAGTCCTATATTCCAACCAAGAACCAAGGCCTCTGGATCTTTTTTCTCAATAGGTTGAATCTGTCTGTATGTCTTTCTGAAAACAGGGGTAGAAATGAAATCTTTATCTTCATAAACTACAACCTCAAATTCAATCACCGCTTTCGGCTCTTTGGTTCGGAAATCACCATACATATGAGTCAAATTCAGTTCAATAAAATGAGTTACATTAACCCTTGTATGTAAACTAGCATCCCACTCAAAATTTCCCGACTTCAAAAGAGAACGAACAAACTCTTCTTTGAAATTATGAGCTGGAGGAATAAAGAATGCATTATAAAAATCCGATTCGTAGACAGCATTATCTTTGCGGTAAACGAACTCTTTCCCCTCAAACCTTTGGGATATAAAAACCTTACGAACAATAAAAGTTCTCGATTTTGCAACAGAAAACAACTGTTTGGTTTCTCCAGTTTCTATTAAAAAAAATCTTTTTTCTGGGAAGGTTTTACTCACTCCCAAACATTGATTCAGTAAAAAAAGGATTCCAATAAGCAATATAAAACGAATCAGGACTTTCATTGTATCTATTTCCAGAGTTTAGACTTGTTTGGTGCTTCTCCAAAGAGAAACTGAGAAGGATATTTTTTAGCATTTGCCGTGACTTCTTTTAAATCTTCAGATGCGATCCGTAAATTTTCAATCGATGTAGAAATATCACCTTGGTTGGAAGCAAGTAAAATGTCCAAACGTTTCAAAGTTGTTTGTAGTTGAGTGACGGATGTATCCAATTTTTTAGGTAACCCTTGTGTCTCAGGACTTGCAATGAGGGCTTTTACTTCTGCATTGGTCTTTCGTAAATCAACTAGTAGCCCCGTTGATTCACGGGCCAAGTCTCCGAGTTTCGCTTCTTGGATGGTTTGGTTTAGGTTGCGAATCAGTTCACCAACACCCAATAGAATTTTATCCACATCAGCCTTCTCTACTTTATCAAAAAACTTATCAACAGAGGCAGTAAACCGGGAAATGGTACTGGGTGCAGAAGGAATGTAAATTGTTTTTGGTTCCCATTCGATGGATAAAGGAGGGTTTTTTTCAGGATTTAGGTAATCCACTTCGAGATAGGCAGTTCCCGTTAATCCTTGTGAGGCGAGCCTAACCCTAAGGCCACTTTGAATCATTCTTTTCACTGTTTTCTTTAAATCATCCCCATAAACTCCTTTCACAAAGTCAGGGACAGACATTTTAATCAAAACATATCTTCCATAACGAAGCTCAGTATCCTCAGTGAGTTTGTCAGAATATTCATTTTGAACAAAAGTTATCTCTTGGACTGTGCCTACCTTAACTCCACGGTGTTTGACTGGAGAACCAATATCCAATCCTTGCACAGATTCATCAAAATATGTTTCCAAACTAACAGACCTTTGAAAGATATTGCCTGCAGTGAACACAATCAGAAACAAAATGAGCGTAAAAAAACTAACGAGTACGAAGACCCCAACTTTAAAATAGATTTTACTTGATTGGTTCATAAGGGAGAACTCTCCTGTGGAATACGATTAAAGAATTGTTTTACAAATGGATCTTTCGATTTTTCTTTCAAATCTTTTGGTTTGCCTTCAGCAATAATCCCTTTTTTAGATTTGTCTAAAACAATCACACGGTCTGCCATAGTAAATACAGAAGGTAACTCGTGTGTGACGATCACAAAGGTAACGCCAAGGGTTCTCGACAAACGAATGATCAGATAATCTAACTCAACGCTGGTAATCGGATCAAGGCCAGCACTAGGTTCATCTAAAAACAAAATTTCGGGATCCATCGCCATCGCACGGGCAATGGCAGCACGTTTTTTCATACCACCAGAAAGTTCCGCAGGATAAAGATGGGCAAAAGGGAAAAGACCAACCATTTTCAATTTGGTCATTGCGATTTCATTCATGATTGGAAGTGGAAGCTTTGTGAATTCTTCCAAAGGCAATCGGATATTTTCGAGTAAGGACATAGAACCAAATAATGCACTTTGTTGGTACATAACGCCTATCCGGTTCCAGATCTCTATTTTTTTCTTTCCTTCTGCCAAAACAATATCGTCTTCATCAATCCATATACGGCCGCTAAATGGTGAGGTTAATCCAATCATATTTTTTAGGACAGTAGACTTCCCACAACCAGAGCCTCCGAGAATTCCAAAAATTTCTCCTCGGTTCACTTCAAAAGAGATATCTTCCATAATCACAGTATGGCCATATCCAGTGGTTAGATGTTCTACTCGAATGATTGGCTTTTCTTTCATATGCGTAGGTAAAAGTATAAGACGGAGAAAATTCCATCTAAGATGGAAACAAGTATGATAGAACCAACGACTGCGGAAGTAGTAGATTCCCCAACAGCACCTGCTCCGGACGCTGTTTTTAATCCACGGTAACACCCAATGGATGCAATGATCATTCCAAAAAAATATGATTTCAAAAGACCACCAAGGATATCGGAGAGACCCACCGCAAGATTCACTTGATTGATAAAAGTGACAAGGGGAAATCCGAAACTAATCAATACAACTGCCCCACCAATCAGACCAAACAGATTAAACACAATTGTAAGAAGTGGAGTCATAATCAGTGAAGCCACCAAACGGGGGATAATGAGAAATTGAACGGGAGGAAGTCCCATTGTGGTCAATGCATCAATTTCTTCGGAGACTTTCATCGTTCCAAGTTCCGCGGCAAATGCCGAACCTGACCTTCCCGATAAAATAAAAGCAGTCATCAGAGGACCAAGCTCTCGAAACAAAGATAAACCCACAAGGTTTGCCACAAAGATTTCTGCACCAAACCTTCGCATAGGAATTGCCGATTGGAAAGACATGATAAGGCCGAGTAAAAATCCAATCATTGCAATGATGGGGAAGGCATTGACACCCATCGATTCCGCAACACGGAAGGTGTCCTTCCAACGAATTTTGGAAGGATGTAAAAAAGAACGCCAAAAGGATACGGTAAGTTCCCCAGTGAAGGTAATTAAGTATTTAAACTCTAATAACGAATCAATGGTAATTTTTCCGATTTTTTCTGATCTTCGAAGAGAGTTTGCTAATGTTTCTTTATTTTTCTTACTGTCATCTTCAGAAATACTAAGGCGATATTTGAAAGCCTCACCTAATCCGTACAAAGCGAATTGGATTCGCCTGGTTTCACATTCCAAACGAATTAACTTTAAAAAAGAAATTCCAGAAGTGTCTGATTCCTGTAAATTTCCAGCATGGACTGCTACGTTACGTGGGGGATTTTTTTTTAGGATTTCAAAAAATGCAGTCCAATCTTTGCCCGTTTCGGAAGCAGTGAGGACCGCTGGGAGGTGGATCTCTAAGGTGCTACCTTCCCACAAAAAGGAGGATTGTCGTTGAATGGTATCCACGTTTCATACGTAATTCTAATTCAGAACGAACCCGAGGCAAGTGATTTTATTTTACAATCCAATCGATTGATTAAAAGATGAACCAGAGTGTGGAATCTAACAAGTCATTTGATTGCTTTTTCCGCCGGACTTTCTCTCCTCTTTGCTTGGGGAGAATTCCTGAGAAAGAACAGTTCCGGACAAACTCTGGTGCAAGGATTGTTATTTCTCTTTGCTGCCATGTTTCAGGCACATACCTATTTTACATCCACAGGCCTTTACCAAATTTTTCCACATTTTTATCTCATCCATTTGCCCTTTACCGCATGTATAGGAGCACTGCTTCGGCGTTACTTTTCCGAACTCTGGGATGAAAGTCCCAATAGAAACCAATTTTCTTACTGGGAATTAGTTCCAGCAGGGATTGTCACAGTCCTTCTCATTCCATTTTATACTTCGTCAGCAGAAGAGAAAATTGCCCTTCACACACGTTATTTGAAGGAAGGTGTTCCACTGCTCTTTCAAATCACAATTCTCATTGCCGTTTCACCCATATTTTATGCGGCTTTTTATGTCTTCACAAACATGGTAAAATACATTCGTTTGGAAAGATTCAAAAAATCAGCTCACCTTCGTTTGGTGGGAATTGTCGTCGGCATTGGCGCATTTTCTAGTTTGATTGGAATTTATACTTTATTTTTCCACCAAAGACATGGGTTGGAGATTGTTTCAACCTTCATCGCTTTTTTACTGATTGGTGTTTATCTTTTGCGACAAAAAAGTCCCGAATTATGGGGCGAAGTGCAAAGGATAGTCATCGAAGAAAAGAAATACCAAACCTCTCAGTTGGGTAACTTCAACTTAGAGGCTCTTCAGAACCAACTGAGACAGCTTATGGAAGAGGAGAGGATTTACCGAGACGAAAGTATCAACTTAGAGAAGTTATCCATAAAGATGAATCTTTCGGAACACCAACTCTCTGAATATTTGAACCTCCACCAAAAAAAAAGTTTCTTTCATTTAGTGAATCACTACCGCATCAAAGAAGCCAAAGAACAATTTTCGATGCATCCAGAAAGAAACATCCTTACCATTGCTTACGATGTTGGTTTTCCATCCAAATCCACATTTTATGACGCTTTCAAACGAGAGGTGGGTACAAGTCCTAGTGAATTCAGAAAGTCTCTGAAAGACTGATCCGGATGGACCCGTTCGGCATCTTTTTTTATTCCGGCTTTACCGATCCGGTCGATTTGGGTTTTATTTTTTGTTAGAATCGAATCATCCTCAAGGGTTTTGTTTAGGAGAGTTGTATGTTTGGTGGACCAGTTCAGTGTGAATTAGTATTTGATTGTGTTACCAAAATTGGTTTAGCACAAGGGATTTTGAATTTCCTACGTTATTATCCGATCGCGGGTTTGGCATTTCTTATATTCTATGTTTGGCGAAAGGATTTTTTTGAGACCTACCACATTCAAAAAGTTTACCCGAAAGCTGAAAAAGTTTGGAAGGAATTTCGCCAATCGGCTGTCACACTCATTGTCTTTACACTCGTTGCTGTAACGAACATTACTTTGATGAAAGCAAAAATTGTTCCGAGTGCCGTTTATTTCGGACCTGTTTCTGGATGGTCTGGGGCAGGATACATTTTGTTAAGCTTTGCCCTGATTACCATTTGGCACGAAACTTGGTTCTATTGGATGCACAGGTTCGCTCACTTAAAAAAAGTTTACCCTCATGTGCATTCCGAACACCACCAATCAGTAAACCCCTCTCCACTCGCTGCTTATAGATTCCAAGCAACGGAAGCATTTTTAGAAGCCATCTACATTGTTCCCTTTGTGATGTTTGTTCCCGTTCATTTCTATGTGATTCTCTTTCATACTTTCTATGCAATGGTTTTAAATATTTGGTGGCATTTGGGATATGAATTTTTTCCTAAGGGTTGGGCATCACACCCTATCACCAAATGGATCAACACCTCCACACACCACAATCTCCATCACCAAAAATTCCAAGGGAACTACTCTCTTTATTTCAATGTTTGGGATCGTTTGATGGGAACTAACTTCCCATATTATGAATCTTACTATGAACAAGTCACAGCAGAAAGAGATAAAAAACGAAAAGAGAAAGAAACAAAACCGAAAATCGATATGGAAGTTTTAGTTTCGTAAAAAAAATGAAATTGGTTTACCGAAGTTTGTTCGACATAGGTCACTTCGGTAAACCTGCTGTTATACGACATGTTTGGAAATATAATCTTTTGAATCTCAAATCCGTTTGATAAAAATAAAGTAGGAAATACAAAAAAAGTCTACTTTTACGGACACTTCCTTGTATTAAAAAATCTTACGATTTCCTGTAATAGTACTTGACGCTAGTATCTCAATACACCAGTATTTAGTTGTGATACAATCCTTCAGAGACAAAGAAACTGAAGCTATATGGAATGGTGCTCTATCTAAAAAATTTCCAAAGGATATTCAAAGAACTGCTAGAAGGAAAATGATCCACATCGATAGTGCTAAAAATCTAGATGATTTAAAAACACCACCAGGTAACAGACTTCACCAACTTACTGATGACCGATCTGGACAACACTCAATAAGTTTCAATATGAAATATAGAATCTGTTTTAATTGGAATAACGGTTCTGTCGAAAATGTTGAAATTGTAGATTATCATTAAGGAGATTCTGTATGAATAAAGAACTTATGAACATTCATCCTGGGGAAATTCTCTTAGAAGACTTTCTTAAACCTATGGAATTATCAGCTTATAAACTTGCACAAAGCACTCTTATCGATCAAAAAAGAATCAGTGAAATTATTCATGGAAAAAGAGCAATTACTGCGGATACAGCACTTAGATTTTCTAAATTCTTCGGAAATTCTCCTGAGTTCTGGCTCTCTATTCAAGCTCATTATGATTTAGAAATTAAACAATATGAATTGAAAAATGAGTTAAGAGCAATAAAAAAATACAAAGAACTCAAAGCCAGTTAAATCCAAGAACGTCGCATAACAGCAACTAATCGCTTCGAGACTCAGGGCCAGCCTAAGTCGCTTAGGCTTGTTCGTTAATCGATGGAAATGATTGCGAACCAGATTTTGTTAATAAAGAAACAAAACCCGAAATTGATTTCTTTTGAATATCCGATTGACCAATCCTCACGAATGATTCCTAACAGATATAAGAAGGAAAGTTATGAACTATGATATCAAAGATAAGGTAGTCCTCATTACGGGGGCAACTGGGGGAATTGGAGCCGCTTGTGCCAGGGAATTCTATCGACATGGCGCCAAACTAGTATTAACAGATATATCGCAAACTTCCGTGGACAAATTAGCTTCTGAGTTTTCAAAAGAAAGGGTTTTGGCAAAAGCGATGGATGTAACCGATTGGAGTTCCATTAAAAAAGTAATCAAACAAACGATTGCCAACTTTGGTAGACTGGATATCACTCTTGCCAATGCGGGAATTTCCTGGAAAGAATCTGCATACACTGTTTTTAATTGTGATGAGACTGAATTTGAAAAAATTATAGATGTGGATTTATTAGGTGTTTGGCGGACAATCAAAGCCTCATTACCGGAAGTAGTCAAAAACCAAGGACAAGTTGTAGTGACTTCTTCCATCTATGCTTTTACCAATGGAATGTGTAATGCACCCTATGCCACATCCAAAGCAGGAATCGAAATGTTGTCCCGCTCCCTTCGAGCGGAACTCGCAGGAAAAGGGGCAAGTTCCACAGTATTGTATCCCGGTTGGATCACAACCCCACTCACGGAAGGTGTTTTTGGTGGAGACAATTTAACAACAAAAATGCGAGAAATCGGGTTTCCCCCTTTTTTAAGAAGAGCCATCACTCCAGAAAAAGTGGCAACGGCACTGATCAAAGGATTAATCAAAAGAAGCCCTAGAATCATTGTCCCCGCAAGATGGATTCCTATCCAAATTCTCCGAGGCATTGTAGGAATTTTTTCGGATTGGTTTCTTGCAAACAATACATCTATCCAGTCGATGGTTCTCGAGTTAGAAGATAGAACCAAAAAATAAGAATAAATTTGCCCTAGAGTATTTACTTTATGGAAAAAGTGATTTTAGTTCCATGGCCCGCGGTAGGGATCGAGCGGAAATCCTTCGGATTGGAGGGAGAGCCCGACCCAGCCACCTTGCCTGTTTGGTTTTAGAAATCACTTGGGGCCGCCCAAAAAAATCGTAAGGAAGTGACATAAATTACTTTAGGAGGAAGAAAAACCGGTCGAAAGGGAATGTAGAGAGGAAGAGAAATATGTTTGAAGCAACACATTTCATGAAAACTCAAGACCTTTTGGAACGGGGCCTCAGTGCATCCACCCAAAGGCGAAAAGTGATTACTGATAATATCGCCAATGCGGACGTTCCTAATTTTAAACGTTCGGAAGTGGTGTTCGAATCTATGCTGAAACGCGCCATCGAATCGGAAAAAATCGAACAGGACAAAGCTGTCCCCACCAAAATCACAAACGATCGTCATATTGATTTTTTTAAACCGCTAGATTATCGGGATGCCAAACCCAAAACCAATTTGGATTACCTCACAACAATGAGACCTGATGGCAATAACGTAGACATTGAAAAAGAAGTGGTGGATGCCAATCAAAACCAAATGAGTTACAGCCTCATGGTTGACCGCTTAAACCAAAACAACCGTCTTCTCAACATTGTGATGAGAACCAACTAAGGAGTAAGTTATGGGAATGTTTGATTCTATTAATATTTCGGCAACTGGGCTTTCTGCCCAAAGACTCCGCATGGATGTCATTTCGAATAACATTGCAAACTCGACAACTACGAGAAATACCAATGGAGACGGCCCTTTTCGAAGGGACCGTGTCATCCTAACACCGATTAATCTCAGAACCAATTGGAAAAGTCCTGTTTATCCTTTTGGAGTAGCACCCGGCGAAGGCAAAGGGGTGAAGGTGATGAAGATCGAAAAGGATATGAGTCCTCTTCGATTGACTTATGACCCGACTCATCCTGATGCCATCCAAACGGGCCCGAAAAAAGGGTATGTGGAACTTCCCAATATCAACATCGTCACTGAGATGACGGATATGATCTCGGCTTCCCGTTCTTATGAGGCGAATGTGCAACTCATCAACGGATCCAAAGCCATGATGAACAAAGCGATGGAGATCGGCCGGGCGTAAAAAAGCCGGCCTGCCTCGGGTCTATTTTCCATTTTTTTAATGCGACATAATTTTTTCTTTAGGTTTCCCAGATTTGGCCGATGAATAGAATGAGGAAACACCCATGGCTATTGACCGCATTTCCAATCTCAGTTCCCAAACCTACAAACCCCATTCCCTTCTCCCACAAGGCGACAAGGTAGGAATCTTTCGTTCCGATGAACGCCACTATGGAAAAACCAATGAAGCCAAGTCCCCTGATGAAGTAGCAGGAACCTTTGGTGATGCTTTGAAAAAAGCCTTTGAACAAGTCAATGACCAACAAGTGGAAGCAGATGAACTTACGCAAAAAATTGTTTTTGACCCAAACTCTGTAGAACTTCATGACGTGATGATTGCTGCGGAAAAAGCTAGGATCTCTTTGACATTTGCAAAAACGATGTCTGATGGATTTGTAAGAGCTTACCGCGAACTAACAACACTTAGATAAATAGTAATCCATGGGTTATGGCGTAGGGCGACCAAAGACGCGCTCTACGGCCTCATATCGAATTTCAATTTTATCTGTGGTGCTGATACGAACTCCCCGTTTCATCTGCACTCCATCTATCCTTTCCTCATTTACATAGACCACCCATCCCGCTGTCCAAGAATTTGATTTTCCATTCACTTCCATAATTTCTTCTGTTCGGGTTGTCGAGATAAACCGCATCGAGGGATCTTCCTTTCTCGATAATTCAGCAAGTAGTAGCAATAAGTCTTTTGATTCAAATAGGGAGGAAGGAATGGATTTGGTTTCTTCAAAATCCCGAGAGAGGAAATGAATTTGGATTTGAGGGTCTTTTGATTTTTTAGATTTGGATACGAGGGAACATTGGAGTATGAATCCGATTCCAACAATCCCTAGAACTAAAACAAATGCTAATCGAAAACGAATAACAATACCCACACCGAAAGACAATTGCCTTCGATGCAACGAATGTTTCCTATTATCCTTTGGGTTGCATTTTTTCGAAGGCATACACCAACCCTTGTGCATTTAAATTTACATCCAATCGTAATAGTTTCCAATCAGATGCCGTCAGAGTAATGGAATGTTTGTTAGCGAGAGTTTGGATCATAGACTCCACTTTTGATTCCATAAAGGCCAACCTATCCTCTTTGATTACGGCCTCCAACTGAGAGATGGCTTCTTGACAAAGGGTAAGTCCTTCTTTTAGGTCCTCTGCATTCTTTTTTAAGTCTCTGATTGGACCAAAATGAGTTAAGTAGGCAACCTCAGCCCCGGTATCTAAAATTCGATCGAGGGAACGAATGGCTTCCGCAAAATCAAAGTCAGTTGGTGTAGTCGTTGGGAAAATAAATCGTTTTCCATTTTCTAACTGAGGATACGAAATCCCAAAGGAATCTCCCGTATAGATCCCATTTGTTTTCCTATCATAAATACAGAAGTGGTGGTTAGCATGTCCCTTGGTGTATAAAAATTGAAAGGAATGGCCTTTCCATTCTAACCACTCCCCATCTTCCATAACGCGAATTTTTTCTTTAGGAATGGGTTTGATTTCGCCGTATAAAGAATCAAAGTTCTCTTTTCCATATACCGACGTGGCACTTTTAATGAGTAAACTCGGATCGATCAAATGTTTGGCGGTTTTGGGATGGGCCAGTAAAATTGCATTGGGACAGGCTTCGAGAAGGGCCCAAGCGCCTCCAGCGTGATCTAAATGTACATGGGTGACAATCACATAATCAAGATTTGGTGGTTTAACACCATTTAATTCCATTGCTTTTAAAATCTTTGGAATCGCGTGAGTTGTATTGGTTTCAACAACGACTCCTCGGCCTTCTTCTTCTAGAAGATAAGCCGAAGCCACTAGGTGGATGTTTGCATATTCGGTATCAATGGTTTGGACTGAACCCATAACCAAAGATACAATGAGAAGGATTCGGTTGTCAGCCGAAATTCCTTCTTCTTTTCCAAATCAAACAGGTAATTTCAAAATTTTGTAAATCGTTTCCGTTTCTTTTCTTTTTGTTTCCTCTGGCCACTTCCATTCCGATGCGGCAACATCAATGATGGCCTTCATAATTTCATCCGAAAGGATCCCCAAAGTTCCAAGACCAGTCCTTCTTAAAAAGATATCAGAAAGGGATTTTGCCATCTCAAAACGAATCGCATAGACAACTTCCGCCAATATTTCCCCGTCTTGGTTTAGAACTGCACTTAAGTTTTTGGTTTTTCTTGCCAATTCTAAAATGATCTCGAATTGTAAGCCGTAATGACGGATCAAATAATCTATTGTTTTTTCGGAGAATTCAGAGTTTTGTTTCTGAGCCCCTTGGATGAATATTTCCACATTCGGTATTTGCGATGCATATAAGTATTGTTTTGCGGAGATGTTTTCGGTCGATTTTTTCGTTAGTTTCTTTTTGATTCTTTTAAAAATTGATTCTGCAAAATTCCGACTCGTTGTATACTTTCCGCCGGCCGCTGTAATGAGGCCTTGAACTCCGTCCCTTGCGTGGTCGTACAATTCTGACCTTCTAGATGCAGAATAGGTATCATCGGAGCTTTCAATTAAAGGACGAAGTCCCCCATATGCAAAAATCACATCATCAATCGATAACTTTTCTTTTATATGGGAAGTTTCGTTGATGTATTCAATGAACTCTAAAATACTTTCGCGAGTGAGTTTCCAATCTTCCACCTTACCAAAATAAGACTTTTCTGTTGGGCCAATCATCGAATACCCTCTCCAAGGAGCAAAACTGAAATGACCTTTGTCTCCTACATAGAGTGTCATTAAGTTTGTTAATTTCTTTGTGATAATGTAAATCCCTTCGGACCTTTTTTTAGGAAGAGGTTGTTCGGTTTTAGGAGATTTAGATAGTATATGATGAGTCCAGGGTCCTGAGGCATTGATCGTTACCTTAGAACGAATTTGGGATTCCGCATTAGAAAGGGCATCACGAACTCGAATTCCCACCACAGCACTCTCTTTCCAAATTAGATCCTCTACTATTGTATAGTTCGAAACCTTGGCTCCGTATGCTACTGCTGATTTTAAAAAACTAAGAGTTAATCTTTCGGGACTCAAACAAATCGCATCATAAAAATAGGCAGCATCTTCAAAGTCCCCCAAATTCCTCTCTAAAAGTTCCTTTCGTTTGAGGTATTTATGATTGGGAATTTGTTTAGATTCATCCCAAGTCCATCGGCTATCAAAAGATAGAAGGTCATAAACAAAAAGTCCAATCCTTGCGATGAGTCCAGGTTTCGGAAGCACCATAGGATAAGGATAAACTAAGTTAGGTGCAATGTTGGAAAGGATTCTACGTTCTTTTAATGCTTCTCTGACTAAACCAATTTCAAATTGTTTTAGATAACGAAGGCCACCATGAATGAGTTTCCCTGTTGCGGCAGAGGTGGCTCCCCCAAAATCTTTTTTTTCCACAAGAGCTACAGTATAACCACGACTGGCACATTCATAAGCCAAAGTGGCACCTGTGATTCCACCACCGATGATTGTCACATCGAACTCTTCCCCGTCATAAGATTCTATAAAACGATCGAGTTTTAAATTCATACCTTACCACCGAGAGCAACCAAACGACTGATTTGTGATTTCAAACGTTCTCTTTCGCTTTCAATATTCCAAAGCCCCAAACGAAGAATGAGGGAAGGCAATCTCCAAGCCGCAATTTCAGCATCTGTAATCCCACTTAAGGTTTTATAGGCTTTCAGATAACCTTTTAGAATGAACTTTCGAATGAAGGTATAAAAAATGATTTTTAGTTTAGGAGTTCCTGGCCAAAGTTCTGCATCCGTGAAAAGTAAAAAAGTAAAAGCAACATCAGCCGCAGGATTTCCTTTTGCTGCAGTCATCCAATCGATAATGATCTCTTCATTCCCTTGTACGATTACATTTTCAGGATGGAAGTCCAAATGGAGAATGGAATTTCCATTGGGTAATCCGCTAATGTAAGATTTTGCTTTTTCTTTTTCTTCTGAGCTCAAAAAGGAAAGAGGTTCTGAAGACAAACAAGAATTTAAGATTACTTTTATATCTTTGTATCTATCCGATTGAATTTGATGGATCCCGTAATGCAAACGAGCGAGTGTTCCCGCAATACGAAAAAGTTCCAATGGATTTTTATCAGGAAGTTTTGTCAGAGAAATTCCAGTGATTCGATCAAATATAATTCCAAATCGATTTTCTACTTTCGCTTTCCCGTAACATTGCATCTTCGAAGCACCCTTTTGATTTGCTTCTACAGAGTTTTCGACCTCTAAATCGATTTCTGATTCCTTTGCATCAGGGAAAAAGAGTTTTAGAATTTTATTTTCTGGTAAAAGATATAAATCGGCTGACCTTCCAATGGCGAAAGGTTTTCCTAAACTCTCTTTGGTAAATTGAATGTTTTTTTTATCCATACTATGTTCCTGATTTTATGTATTTAAAATTGCAAAATTGTTTTGATTGGTCTTATAGAGATTTTTAAAGACCTTGAAATTTTTATCATATATTTTTTTATAATTTGGATTTGGGATCCACCTATCTTGGATAGGGATCATGGATTTGATATCTTCAAATTTTGGAATCATTCCAAGTCCGAAGGCTACAATGGCAGCTGCACCCATCGCGCCAACGTTTTCTGGATGAACTACCCTTTCAATGGTTTTTCCCGTAATATCAGCTAACAACTGACAGATAAACCCAGATCGGGCAACCCCTCCGACAAAACGAACGGTATCGGATGTGGGGATTTTCTCATTCGATAGTTCCAAAATCCAACGTTTGTGAAAGAGTATCCCTTCCACAACAGAACGGATAAGAACTCTTTTTCCTGTATGCAAACTGATGTTAAAAAATATCCCTCTGGCTTTCGGATCTTCGAAAGGACAACGGTTTCCATGTAACCATGGAGTAAAGATCACACCATGCGAACCAGGCTCCGTATCTTTAATCGAATCAAACATAAACTCAAATAAACTTTCATAAATGGCATCTGGGCCATCCGTAATTTTCTTTTTTTCTAAATACAGATCAATTTCATCTAAGGCCAAGTGGTCTTTCACCCATTGCAAACATTTACCGGAAGTTTCTTGTTCCCCAAAATAATTATAATATCCTTCTCTGGCACCTACAATAGAGGCTATCCTTGCCCCAATATCCACAGTTCTCTTTTTGGTAACAGTGGATATCCACCCAGAAGTTCCCGCATAAATATGTGTATCACCTTCTTTGACGGCCCCGGCACCTACACCAATCAGAGAGGCATCACCACCACCACCAAACACGGATATATTTTCTTTTAATCCTAAAAATTTTGCAGCTTCCTTTGTTAAACCACCTACCCTATCTGAAGAATTAACGATCTTTGGCAAATGATCTAACCTAATACCGAATAACTTACATAAGATGGGACTCCAATTCCCTTTTCCCACTCTGGAATTGTATAAAAAGGTAGCGAAAGCAGAATCTCTTGTCATCACTGCTTCTTTTGTACAACGAGCGATAAGGAATTCTTTTACATCCAACCACCACTTCACTTTAGAAAAAACTTCCGGTTCATTTTTTTCGACCCATTTGTATTTCCAAATAGGATCCTTGACACTGGCAGCAACAGCACCTGTGATCCAAAGAGATAACAAAAGTTTTACGGCATTGATCCCTTCAATTTTAATTCCATGAACAATCCCTGCTTTCATTTCCAAAGTAGCTCTTTGGTCCATATAACTCATGGCAGGGCGAACCACTTGGAAATTCGAATCCACAAGCACAAGCCCCTGCATCTGCGAACAAAAAGAAATTCCTTGGATGGAATCTGGATTTACCTTCGATTGTTCTAAAACCTGGGACGTTGTTTTTTTTAAGGCCAACCACCAGTCTTCGGGGTTTTGTTCGGCTCCCCCGTTTTCTAAAAGTTGGATGGAGTATTCCAAACTGGCTGATTGGACAAGCTCCAAAGCCTGTGACATCCGAAAGAGGCAAGTTTTGACTCCGGTAGTGCCAATATCATAAGTCAGTATGTATCCAGATTCCATGTAAACTCCAGCGGCTTTCCTTACTTGCATACTCGCTTATTTGCTCCCATTTGTGGATAAACCGCAGCCGGGTTTCGTTTTTCTCCTGGGAAAGGAAAAAAGTGAGTGATGACTCACAAAGATTTAGAATCATCGGCTCGGATGGCAAATCATTTTCCTTCGGGATCTCCCCTCTCGGGAATTTATTCCGAACGATTGGTTTCCATCCAAATCCATAGTTTGCCAAAAAGGGAACAGAAATGAGCCAAAACCCAACCAAACTCTATCCTTACCGCTGGGTCGTATTGTTCGCCTACATCGTCATCACCGCAACAATCTGTTTGCAATGGTTGACCTATGCACCAATTGCCCGAGATGCCAAAGAGTTTTATCAAGTAAGCCCCATCCAAATTGATTTACTCTCTCTTGTTTTTCTTGGAGTTTTTGTGATTATAGCCATTCCTGCATCTTACGTAATCGATACCTTTGGAATTAAAAAAGGAGTGGGATTTGGCGCTGCATTAACAGGAGTTTGCGGGTTACTGAAAGGTATTTATGCGGCAGATTATACTATTGTTTTATTTTGCCAAATTGGACTCGCTGTGGCCCAACCTTTTCTTCTCAATGCGGTGACAAAAATTAGTGTTTTGTGGTTTCCCATCCAAGAAAGAGCGACGGCTGTAGCACTCGGAACCCTTGCACAATTTTTAGGAATCATTCTTGTGATGATCCTTACACCCATCTTACTCCAAAGAGGAAACACCATCCCTGATGTGATGATGATCTACGGTGTCGGCTCTGTAGTATCTGCGATTCTCTTCCTTCTTCTCATCAAAGAAAAACCACCGACCTCTCCGAGTACACACGGAGAAGACCACGAACTCCCTTTTTTGGAGGGACTTCGTTTTTTATGGAAGGGGAAGGATATGCGAA